>NC_013202.1:311048-622097 GCF_000023965.1 Halomicrobium mukohataei DSM 12286
GGACTCACGGCGGCGCTGTGGCTGTTCGACCGCTGAGCGGGGAGACTGCCGTGAGCCGAGAGCGCGGTACCTGGCCGGCTCGACGGAACGGGGATCACGTCAGTAGGAACTACGCCAGAGTTTGTTCGTCGAGTATACCATTCGACACACGATTCGGGCGGTATCGACAGTAGCTTCGGTTTTCCAACCTCATTTACATCCTATTTCGGAGTGCTAGAGTGAGAGAATGAAACAGGTGAAGAGTTCGAGCCCTTCATTAGAGTTTTTGGTCGTAGACCAGCTATTCTGTCTACAAAGCAGAGATATGGGTTCCGAATCCACCGTAGGTGCGTGCGTTTGGAGTGTCCAAACGAGAAGGAGAGGCAGAGCGGGACGCGATCGGTCAGTGCGAGCCCGGAACGCTGGCGTCGACCGGTCGACGGGCGTTCGCGGAGATCGATGGGGAACGGTCTTCGCTCGATACCGTTCGGTCAGGCCGAACAGAAGAGATTGCCAGCGGTTCCGTGAACCGACGCCTGAAGCGCGCTTCCAGCCGAGGAGCGGGACCGACGACCCGTTCGGAGAAGGCGGTATAGTAACAATTGAAACGATTTACACACCGATCGCACTGCCGTCGTGCGATCGGGTGTGCATTGATTTTCGATGGCTACTATAACAGACCACTCGTCGGCGGCGTTCAGATAACAACAATACGGTCGTTATGTAAGCGAGCAGTCGGCCGCGTCGCCAGAGAAATCTATGCTCGTATTGTTCGTCTTTCCCGAACACCGCTGTCGTGGAGAACAGCGCGAACGCCCGAAGCGCGGGCCCACGAGTCCAGAACCCGGTGGAGACGGCCAACAGCGGGCCATCTGCGTTCGTCACCACCGAACGGCAGCGAGAGCGACAGACCGTCGTCTCATACTGCCGGCTGTACGTCTGTGAAGCATATCGCGACCTCGTGGTCGCGAAATCTTGAAACAGTTACAGCCAGCAGTATCAGTCGGAAGCTATTTTTCGGCGAGTCGTGATAGCTCGACGCATGGGTACCGGATACACGGCGATGATGTACGACCCGACAGACGTCGAGACCGCGATCAGCGACGTCAGTGCCTGTCGGTACGACGGGATCGAGATCGGCCTCGGGAAGGTCCGCGACAACGACACCGCGACGCTAAAGCGGTGGCTCGCCGACGCGGACGTCGAGCTGTACTGCGTGATGAGCGAGTGGATCGAGAGCGACGAGGCGGTCGAGCGGATCGTCGAAGACGTGCCGACGATCGCCGATCTCGGTGCCGAGTTCCTCGGCTTGCTCCCGCCACAGCGAGGGCGACACGACGAAGCGACGGTCGAGGCGTGGTTGACCCGGGTCAGCGACGCGGCGCTGGACGCCGGCCTGCGTCCGGTCGTCCACCACCACGGCGCGACGGCGGTCGAACGGCCGTCGGAGATCCGCCACTACCTCGACGCCGTCGACGGGCTAGAGTTGCTCTTCGATACGGCACACTACTACCCGTATAGCGACCACTTCCCCGAGGGCGACGTGACCGACGCCGTCGAGCGGTTCGGCGACGACATCGCGTACGTCCACCTCAAGGACGTCGCTCCCGGTCAGGGGTTCGCCGACAACCGGGACGCGCTCACCGACGGGGACTTCCACCTGGACAACGTGATCAACTACTTCCGGTCGTTCACGGACCTCGGCGACGGCGTCGTAGCGTTCGGGGCGCTCGCGGACGCCCTCGACGCGGCGGGGTACGAGGGCCACTACACGATCGAGATCGAGAACCAGACCGAAAAGCCACTCGTCCACGCCAAGGAGAACATCGACCGCTGGAGGGAGCTGTCGGTCGAGAGAGCGGCCGACGGACGATAGCGCCGATCAGTGCTTTCGGTGGTCCTCGACGGCGTCCCAGTCGAGTTCGACGCCGAGGCCCGGTCCGTCGGGCACCCGAATGCGGCCGTCGCGGATGAACGGCTCGTCGCGGACGAGCAGGTCGTCCCACCACGAGACTTCGCGGGCGTGGTACTCCAGGGCCACGAAGTTGGGGACCGTCGCACCGACGTGGACCGTCGCCGCGGTCGCGACGGGACTACCGATGTTGTGGGGGACGAGCGCCTGGTAGTAGGTCTCGGCCAGCTCGGCGATCTTCTTGGTCTCGGCGATGCCCCCGGTCTTCGGAACGTCCGGAGCGAGGAAGTCGACGGCCTGCTCTGCGACCAGGTCGCGGAAGCCGTGACGGCCGTAGCGGTTCTCGCCGGTCAACAGCGTCACGTCGACCCGGCGTTTCAGTTCCCGCATCGCGTCCGTGTTCTCCGGCGGGAGCGGGTCCTCGATCCAGGCCAGATCGTACGGTTCGATCGCGCGACAGAGTCGCTCTGCCGTCTCGGGACTGAAGTTCCAGTGGAGGTCGACCGCGACCTCGGCGTCGTGTCCGATCTCGTCGGTGACGGCCTCGACGACGCGGCGCTTGTGTTCGATCTCCGGCGGGTCGAAGTGCCGCGAGAGCGTGTCGATCTCCCGGCCGGAGGGCACGTCGAGGTCGAACTTCACGATGTCGAATCCGTCGTCGACGGCCCCGCGGGCCGCCCGTGCGTAGGCCTGGGGATCGTACGTCGAGGCCTCCTGTCCCTCCCTGGCGGACTCGACCATCGCCTCGCCAGCGTGACAGTCCGCGTAGACGGCGACCGATTCGCGCAGCTTGCCGCCCAGAAGCTGATAGATCGGCTGGTCGAGGAGTTTCCCCGTGGCGTCCCACAGCGCGATCTCGACGCCGCTGATCGCGATCGTCCCGATCCCCTGCTGTGAGCCGCGCCCGGAGAGGCTCTCGCGCATGAGGTTGTACAGCCGCTCGACGTCGGTCGGGTTCTCGCCGACCAGCACCGGTCGGAGGTAGTCGGTGATGACCTCGTGGACGCCCGGCGACGGGTAGCACTCTCCGATCCCGGTGACCCCCTCGCTGGTCTCGACGGTGACGATCGTCCACGGGAAGTTGCCGTCGACGACCACCGTCTGTACGTCGGTGATCTCGCCCGGCGGACCGTCCGCCCGGCGTGGCTGTTCGTCGAAATCGGCCCACATCGTCGCTGCGAGCGTCGATGCGAAGTCTTCGTACATGTGTTGTCGTGTATCGACGTGTGGTTTCGCTTAGTGGTTTCGGTCCGTCTCGCGTCAGTAATCGCCCAGCAGCGGCGCTCCCTGGATCTGTCGGAACAGATCAGCGATCAGGCGCACGTCGGCCCGTCCCTCTTCGAAGGGGGTCCGGACCTCGGCGTCGCCGCGGATACAGGCGACGAAGTGCTCGACCTCTCGCTTGAAGCTCTCCTCGTAGGCGGGCGTTCGGGTCTCGTCGGAGATCTCGTCGGTACCGCGCTTGACCCGTACCGACGGCGGCGAGTTCCGGATGAACGGGTCGTCGAAGGACAGTTCGATCATCCCCGTCGGCGAATCGACGCGGACGAACTCCTCGAACCACTTGCGGTCCGAGAGCCCGGAATCGAGCGTACACCGCCGGCCGCCCTCGTAGACGAGGTTCGCGGTCGCGTACCGTCCGTCGGCGTACAGGTCGACGTGGTCGATCGACTCGACGCCGCCGAACAGCCCCCGCAGGAGGTTCACGTCGTGACAGATGTGTTCGAGGTGCCAGTGGTAGTCGTCGGCCAGCTCGTCGTCGTCGCTGTCGATCACCTGCTTGCTGTCGGCGAGTTGCTTCTCGCGGGTCGTCTCGACGACCGACTCGGGGACCGCGCCGTCGACGAGATCGTACACCGCCTCGATGTTGCGCCCGTGGTTCGGGTCCACGTCGTAGGCAGTGATCTTGTCGACCCGATCGAGTGCCGCGATCTCCTCGCGGGCGGCCTCGACGGCGGGCGCGTAGCGCTTGTTGTAGGCGACCATCGCGGTCGCGTCGGCCGCCTCGGCCGCCGAGACCATCCGGTCGGCGTCCGCGACGGAGACCGAGAGCGGTTTCTCGACGAGCGTGTCGATCTCCGCGCCCAGCGTCGTCTCGACCACGTCGGCGTGCTGGCTCGGCGGCGTCAACACGATCACGGCGTCGAGTTCGTCGCCGCGTTCGGCGATCATCTCGTCCGCCGACTCGTACCGGTGGGAGACGTTGTAGCGCTCGCCCAGCGTCGTGACCCGCTCGGTGGCGGGGTCGGCCAGCGCGTACAGCTCCAGATCGGGCAGTTCCGTCACGTACGGGATGTGCATGATCTGAGCGATCGTGCCACACCCGATGATACCAAATCGCATATACGCCGTATCCGGACAGTCGGTGTTATAACTTCCGATAGACCGGGTGGCCCCGTCCGCGACCCCGTGATTTATTTGCACTGGCGTCCCAGAGAGGAGACGAAGACACACGGCACAGCGACCGGCGAGTGCCCAGGAGTCGCTGTGTCATCCCCACAAATGACACACGTCAAAGACGCAATCGAGGCCGGAGAGTCGCCGCTCGGGACGTGGATCTCCGTCGGCCATCCCACGATCACAGAGGCGATAGCACAGCTCGACATCGACTTCCTCCTCGTCGACATGGAGCACACGACGATGAGCTTAGAGACCGTCGAGAGCATCGCACGGAGTGTCGACGCCGCCGACGGCGAGACGGAGACGGTCGTCCGGGTCCCGTGGAACGATCCCGTCCGACTGAAGCGCGTCGTCGATATCGGCGTCGCCGGGGTCATGGTCCCGATGGTCGGGACGGCCGAGGAAGCCCGCGAGCTCGTCCGCGCAGTACGATACCCGCCCGACGGGATCAGGGGGATCGCGGGCAGCCGAGCGACAGAGTACGGCCGGAACTTCGAGGAGTACGTCGCGAACGCCAACGGGACGCTCCTCACGATCGCACAGATCGAGACCGAGGAGGGACTGGAAAACGCCGCCGAGATCGCCGCCGTCGACGGCGTCGACGCCCTGTTCGTCGGCCCCGCAGACCTCTCGGGGGCGCTGGGGAAGTTCGCGGAGTGGGACTCCCAGTCGCTCACGACGGCCATGGCGTCGGTCATCGAGGCCGGGAACGACGCGGACGTTCCGGTCGGGACGCTGGTCACCGACCTCGACGACATCGACACACGGGTAGAGCAGGGCCACGACTTCCTCATCGCCGGGAAAGACGTCGCACTGCTGATGGACGGCGTCGACGAAGCCATCGACCGATACGACGACGCCTTCGCGGAGACGACGCCGGCCGAACAGGACTAACGGTCGGCGCGCTCGAACGTCGGCGTTCGAGGCGGACAGCGTCGGACTAGCTGTACCAGCGCTCGATCTCGATCGTCTTGTCCGTGTAGAAGGCGACGGCGTCCTCGCCCTGCGCGTGGAGATCACCGAAGAACGACTCCTTCGTGCCCCCGAAGTGGAAGAACCCCATCGGCGCGCAGACGCCGACGTTGACGCCGATGTTGCCGGCGTCGACCTCGTATCGGTACTGGCGTGCCTCGCCGCCGTCCTCGGTGAAGATCGAGGAGGCGTTGCCGTACTCCGTGCCGTTGACCATCTCGATGGCGTCGTCCAGCGACGGCCGGGCGGCGAGACACAGGACCGGGCCGAAGATCTCGGTCTGGGCGATCTCCATGTCGGCCGTGACGCCCGCCAGCAGCGTCGGCCCCAGGAAGTTCCCGTCGGGGTAGTCGGGGTGTTCGAACCCGCGTCCGTCGACGACGACCTCCGCGCCCTCCGCGACGGCCTCGGCGATCAGTTCCGTGACCCGTTCGCGAGACGCGCCGGTGATGAGCGGGCCGACGTCGGTGTCCTCGTCGAGGCCGCGTCCGACGGTCAGGTCCTCGACCGCATCGACGAGGGCTCCACGCAGCTCGTCGTACACGTCACCGACGGCGACGACCACGTCGTTGGCCAGGCAGCGCTGCCCGGCGTTGGCGTAGCCCGAGCCGACGATGTTTGGCACCGCCCGGTCGAGTTCGGCCGACGGCGTGACGACCGCGAAGTTCTTCGCGCCGCCCTGGGCCTGGACGCGCTTGCCGTGCTGGGCGGCGGTCTCGTAGACGTGTCGAGCGACCGGCGTCGAACCGACGAACGAGACTCCCTCGATACCGTCGTGTTCCAGCAGCGCGTCGACCGTCTCGACGCCGCCGTTGACGAGAGTGACGACGCCGTCGGGGAACTCGACGGCCTCGATCGCCTCGAAGATGAGCTGTGCGGTGAGCGGCACCTTCTCGCTGGGCTTGAGGACGAAGGTGTTCCCCGTCGCGACCGCGTAGGGGAGGAACCACAGCGGGATCATCGCCGGGAAGTTGAACGGCGTGACGGCGGCGAAGGTCCCCAGTGGCTGGCGGACCGCCGTCTCGTCCATCCCGACGGCGACGTCTTCGACGGTCCCGCTGGCCTCGCGGAGCATGTTCGGGATGCCGGTGGCGACTTCGACGTTCTCGATCCCGCGGCGGAGCTCCCCGCGGGCCTCCTCGACGGTCTTGCCGTGTTCCCGAGAGAGCGCGTGCGCGATCTGTTCCTCCCGCGCTTCCAGTTCGTGTTTCAGGTCGAAGAGGTACTGGACCCGCTCGACCGGTGGCGTTCGCCGCCACTCCTCGAAGGCGTCGTTGGCCGTCCGGACCGCTCGGTCGACGTCGTCGGCGCTGGAAAACGGTACGTCGGCGAGGCGCTCTCCCGTGGCCGGATCGACGACCGGCTGGCCATCCGCCGACCCGGACGCCCACTCGCCGCCGACGTAGTTCCGGACGGCGTCGGGGATCGCAGTCGCTGCTGGGGGCTGCTCGTGCTTGCGTGTCATGCGTTGATGGAGTCAGGACGAGACCACATAGATGTTACGACAGCGACGTTCCAGAGCCGGGACCGCCGGCAGCGAGCGGCCGCGGCTTACTCTTCGAGGTCCGCGAGGTCCCACTCGCCGGTGACGATCGCGCCGGAGTCGGGGTTGTCTGGCTCGACGACCGCCTCGACCATCGCGGGCCCGTCGTGGGCGATCGCGTCGTCGAGGACGGCGTCGAGGTTCTCGGGCTTGACGACGCGCTCGGCGTAGCCGAGGTTGAACGAGTCGGCCATCGCCATGTAGTCGACCCCCGAGTCCTCGTCGAACTCCGTGTTGAGGACGCGGTCCCAGCCGTACTTGTCGACCTGGAGGTTCCGGATCGACTTCCAGCCACGGTTGTTGAGGACCAGGTAGGTCACGTCGACGCCGTGTTCGACGGCCGCGGCCACCTCCTGGTTACACATCAGGAAGCTCCCGTCGCCCTCGACGTCGACGACGGGGCTGTCCGGCTTGCCGAGTTTGGCACCGATGGCCGCCGAGACGCCAAAGCCCATCGTCGAGAAGCCGCCACAGGAGACGTTCGTCCGGGGCTCGTACACCGGGAACTCGGGGTTGACCGTCTCCTGGGGCTGGCCGGCACTGGAGACGACGACGCCGTCTCTGGGCAACACCTCGCGCAGCGACGCCAGCACGCGGGAGATGCTCATCGGGACGCTGTCGTCGTCCCAGCGCTCCTGGACCATCGCGGCCCACTCGTCCCACAGCTCCTGTATCTCCGCGTAGTAGTCGTTGTCTTCGGTCGAGACCGGCTCCATCCGCTCGCGCAGTTGCTCGGTGAGCTGGCGAGTGACCACCTTCGCGTCGCCCTGGATGCCGACCTCGATGGGGTAGTTCTTCCCGATCTCCTGGGGGTCGATGTCGACGTGGATCAGCTTGCTCGGCGGGATCTCGAAGCTGACGCCCGCCTCGAACGACGAGGTGTGCATATCGGTGAAGCGACAGCCGACGGCGAGGATCGTGTCGGCGTTGGACGCCAGCTCGTTCCCGGCCGTCGAGCCGATCCACCCCGCGTAGCCGACGAACAGGTCGTGGTCCTCGGGGATGATCCCCTTGGCCTGGAACGTCGGGACGACGGGTGCCTGGAGGTGTTCGGCCAGCGCTTGCACCTCGTCCCAGGCCTCCGCGAGCATCGTCCCGCCGCCGGGAACGATCACCGGCCGGTCGGCCTCGGCAAGCAGCGTCGCGGCCTCCGAGACGGTCTCCGGATCGCCACCGGGGCGACTGTGCGGGCGGTGCTTGGTGGGTTCGGGCAGCGTCACGTCGGCGACAGCGCCCTGTACGTCCATCGGAACGTCGACGTGAACCGGCCCCGGACGACCGGAGCGGGCGATCTGGAAGGCCCGCCGGAGCACGCGGGGGAGGTGCTCGACGGAGGTGACCTCAAAGCTCTGTTTCGTGACCGGCTCCATGACGCTCGGGAAGTCGCCGGGCTTCTGGCGTTCGATCTCCTGGAGGATCCCCTGTCCGTACTCGTGGGTCTGTGGCGCGCCGGTGAAGACGACCATCGGGATCGAGTCGACGTAGGCCGTCGCGACGCCGGTGACCGTGTTGGTCGCACCGGGGCCGATCGAGGTGAAGACGGCCAGCGGTTCGCCGGTCACGCGGGCGTACCCGTCTGCGAGGTGGGCGGCACCTTGCTCGTGACGCGGCTGGACGACCGATACGTCGGAGTCGTTGAAGGCGTCGAGCAGGTTCGTGCTCCCGTGGCCGGGAATCCCGACGAGGTACTCGACGCCCTCCTTCTCCAGATACGTGGCGATAATCTCGCCACCGTTCATTCGAGACATCTCGTCCGTACTGACGGAACCCCAATTATTAAACGTACCTCAAAGCGGACGGCCCGGTCACGCTCACAGCGACGGGATGACCTCGTCACCCATCACCTCGAAGAACCGTTCCGGCTCCGGACTGGTGTTGCCGAGCGCGATCCGGTCGAAGCCCATCTCCGCGTACGCTTCGAGCTGGCCGGCGATCTCGGCGGGGTCGTCGGCGATGAGGAACTTCGCCTCGACCTGTTCGCGCGTGGCCTTCTCCCCCTCGCGCTCGATCTCTTTCGGGTTCGCCAGCGCGCGGTCGAAGACGTCCTGCGTGGTCGCCCACCACGGACGGGTCGATTCGCGGGCCCGCTCGCGGTCCTCGTCGTAGGACGCGATCACGAGCAGCGTCGTCTCGATCTGGTCGGGGTCTCGGCCGGCGTCCGTCGCGTATCGCCTGATCGCCGGGTACATCCGTTCCGTGTACTCCTCGCCGGTCTTGACCGTGATGAATCCGTCCCCGTACTCGCCGGTCAGCGACGCCGTGCTGGGACCGTTGGCCGCGATCTGTACCTCGGGTCGTTCGTCGGGCATCGTGTAGAGGCGGGCGTCGTCGACCTCGTAGTGCTCGCCCTCGTAGCTGTAGAAGCCGTCGTTCTCCCAGAGGCCGTGGACGATCTCCAGGGTCTCTTCGAGGCGGTTGCGCCGGACGCCGTAGTCGGGCCACTCGTGTCCGAGCGGTTTCTCGTTCATCGCCTCGCCGGTCGAGAGCCCGAGGACGACCCGCTCGTCGTGCATCGACTGGAGCGTGGCGAAGGCCTGGGCGACGAGCGCGGGGTGGTAGTGTTCGCCTGCCGGCGTCACGCACGTCCCGACCGGGAGATCGACGCGCTCGATCGCCGCCCCGAGCCACGACCACGCGAACCCCGCCTCCGCGTCCGTGTGAAACCAGGGGTGGAAGTGATCCGACGTCCAGATGAAGTCGAACCCGTTCGCCGCAGCGAGCTCGGAGAACGCCAGTAGCTCCGACGGACTGTACTGCTCCTGGTGGGCCATGTAATCGACTGCGACCATCGTACTCCCGGATTTCGGCGAGAACCGTATAGCCTTTTCCCTGTGAGACGCGGTCGTCGTTGCCCCCCGTCGCCGACCCGGATCCGTTTGGCTACCACGAACGCCCCCAATCGTTCGCACTAGCCGAACGACTATATACCACTGGCCTGTACAGCCGGGCATGGCCAGCGAGCACCAGTCCCGAACGGTGGACGCGGTACAGACGAGCCTGGACATCATCGAGTTCCTCCAGTCGGTCGAGAGCGCCGGGATCACGGAGATCGCCGACGCGGTGGACCGATCGAAAGGGACGGTCCACGGACACATGGCGACGCTCGTCGACAACGAGTACGTCGTGAACGACGACGGCACGTACCGGCTGAGTCTCCAGTATCTCGACCTCGCCGAGACGGTCAAAGGCCGTCTCCAGATCTACGACGTGGTGCGCAAGGAGCTGGACGATCTGGCAGAGGAGTGTGGCGAGCTCGCGCAGTTCGCCACCGAGGAGCACGGAAAGGCGGTGTACATCTACAAGACCGAGGGCGAAGACGCCGTCCAGACCGCGTCGTCGGTCGGCAACCGGGCGCATCTCCACTGTCTCTCGCTGGGCAAGGCGATGCTCGCACGGATGGACGAGAGCCGGGTCGAAGCGATCGTCGACGAGCACGGACTGCCGGGGTTCACCGACGCGACGATCACCACCCGGAGTGAGCTGTTCGAAGAACTCGAAGGGATACGCGAGCGCGGCTACGCCTTCGACCGCGAAGAGCGCATCGAGGGCCTGCGCTGTGTCGCCGCCCCGATCACGATGAACGACGAAGTGATGGGCGCGATCAGCATCTCCGGGCCGGCCAGTCGCTTCAGCGGACCGCTGTACGAAGACGAACTCCCGAACCTGGTGACGCGGTCGGCCAACGTCATCGAGATCAACGCGCAGTTCTCCTGATGCCGTCGGTCGTGCGTCTGTACAGTAGTGCCGTGTCGGAGGCCAGACCGGCCAGGTGTCGAGCGGTAGAGAGTATGGGTTCGTCTCTCGCAAACGATTTGCCGTCGTTCGGTGACCGGCGGTCGTCTCAGCGACGACGCACGGAGTCCATCAGGAATAATCACACTGTTTCGACAATAGAATAACACGAGTACCGTTGATACGGGATTGTTTCGTTCCCGCCGCTTCGCAGAGAACTCGTCGAACGGAATTGCGTTTGGGAGTCGCGAACGTCGCGGTGTCGCGAACGCCGAGAGCGGTACCGAGAGACAGCGAGCGTTTCCTCATCGTCCCACAGTAGAACCGTCGAGACCGCAGATATCGGGCATCGTCTCGCGGGGCTCGCGAGCGGTCGGCCGCGGGCGCTCGACGCGACGGGCGGGGAAACTGCCGACGACGCGGGGCTGTTACGACGGTTTCGTTCGGCCCTCCCGAACAGAGTGGCGGCGACTCGACGCGGTTTCGGACGGGTGCAGGGCGCTGTAGAACAGGGGACTGCGGATGGTTCGCGGTTGCGGTTCGTACCGTGAGCGATCCTGCGAGGTTCGCGACTCGGGGCCGGGGCGTCGTCGCGGCCGTTCAGCCGACCGCCTCGATCACTCCGTCAGGAGGTCCCACCGGTCGACGAACAGTCCATCGACGCCCGCGTCGACGAGTCGTCTCGCGGTCTTCGAGTCGTCGACGGTCCACGTGTTCACCTCGAACCCCTCGGCGTGTGCCCGTTCGACGAAGTCGGTGTCGAGAACGAGGTCGACGCCGGGGTTGACCGCCACGCAGTCCATCTCGTCGGCGAAAGAGAGGCTCCGTTCCGGGGCGTCACTGACGAGGAAGGCGAGTGCGGCGGCGTCGTCGCGCTCGCGAACCTCGCGGAGCGCGTCCGGCGAGAACGACGAGAAGAGGACCTCGTTGTCGCACTCGTCGGCGGCGCTAACGACCTCCGCTGCCATGCCGTCGTGCTTGAGCTCGATGTTGACCGCCGTGTCCGACGGGACCGCCGACAGGAACGCCGAGAGTCGCGGGATGGTCTCCTCGGAGTCGAGGATCGTGAGCTCGCGCAGTTCCTCCCAGTCGGTCGTCGCGACCGGTCCCGTCGCGTCGGTCAGCCGGTCGAGCTCGTCGTCGTGGAACACGACGAGTTCACCGGAGCCACACCGCTGTACGTCGAACTCGATCATGTCGACGTGTGGTGCGGACTGCTCGACGGCGAAGATCGTGTTCTCGGGGTACTGGTCGGCACAGCCGCGGTGACCGATGAGCCGAACGTCGTCCTCCCGAGTGCGCGAAGCCGTCTCGGTTCCGTGACCCGATCCCCCGGTACAGCCCGCGAGGAGCGTGGCGAGACCTCCGAGCCCCGACCGGACGAGTCCGCGCCGTCCCACCGGGAGAGAGAGCGGGCGAGCGGGACTCGCTCCGTCGTGCCAGCCTGCGGTGAGAGAGGCTGCTGGCGCGTCCGCACACGGGGCACCGTTCGCGAATGTCGGCCACATCGTGTTACTCCGTGACCACCGGTTCGGACTTCGTCGCTTCCGGAGCCGTCGAGTGATACAGCGCGTCGCCCGATCGAGCGTCGAAGAGGTGGAGACGGTCCTCGTCGAACCCGACCTCGATGGTCTCGCCCGGCTGGATCTCGCTGCGTGGCTCGACTTTGACGTGGATCTCGTCGTCGCCGAGCTGGCAGTGCAGTAACAGCAGCTCGCCGAGCGGTTCCCTGACCGTGGTCTCGACCGCGAACGTCTCGGCGTCGTCGGGCAGGTTCGAGGCCAGCGAGATGTCCTCCGGTCGAACGCCCATCGACACCGAGGAGTCGCTCGCGGTGTCGAGCCCCTCGCCGTCGGGGAGCGAGATGCTGAAGCCGGCGTGGTCGGCGACGTAGTGTCCGTTGCGCTCGTGGACGTCCACGGGGAACACGTTCATCGCCGGCTCGCCGATGAACTCCGCGACGAACCGGTTGGCCGGGAAGTCGTACAGCTCCTGCGGTGGCGCGACCTGCTGTAGTTCGCCCGCGTCGAGGACGGCGACGCGATCGCCCAGCGTCATCGCCTCGGTCTGGTCGTGGGTCACGTAGACCGTCGAGGAGTCGAGCTCCTCGTGGAGCCTGAGCAGCTCGGCGCGCATCTGGACCCGGAGCTTGGCGTCCAGGTTCGAGAGCGGCTCGTCGAGCAGGAACACCTCCGGCTCGCGGACGATCGCCCGGCCGATGGCCACGCGCTGGCGCTCCCCACCGGAGAGCTCCTTTGGCTTGCGGTCGAGGAGGTCGGCGATGTCGAGTGTCTCGGCGGCCTCCTCGACGCGCTGGTCGATCTCATCGCTGGAGAAGTCGCTGACCGACTTCATGCCGAACTTCATGTTCTCGGCGGCGGTCATGTGGGGGTACAGCGCATAGTTCTGGAACATCATCGCGATGTCCCGGTCTTTCGGCGGCACGTCGTTGACGACCTCGTCGTCGATCCGCAGGGTCCCGGACGTGATGTCTTCGAGCCCCGCGATCATCCGCAGGGTCGTCGACTTGCCACACCCCGACGGACCGACCAGCACGAGGAACTCCCCGTCCTGTGCTTCCAGATCGATACCCTTGACTGCGAGTACGTCGTCGTACTGCTTCTCGAGATCTGTGAGTTGTATCCTTGCCATAGTAATCACTTCCGTTGGACAGCGAACGTCTGCAGGAGCGGCCGGTGAAGCACAATCAAGACGAGCAGTGGCGGCAGCAGGGCGATACAGGCACCCGCCATGATCAGGCCCCAGGGCGTCAGTCCGGCCTGTGCCGACCCCTGAAGGTAGCTGATCCCGACCTGCACCACCTGCGAACTCTTGTCGTTGACCGCGACGAGGGGCCAGAGGAACTGGTTCCACGAGTAGATGTAGGTGATGACACAGACGCCGGCGATCATCCCCTTCGACATCGGGATCAGGACCTTGAACAGGAATGTGGCCGGTCCAATTCCGGACATCCGGGCCGTCTCGACCAGCGAACTCGGGATCGACATGAAGTGCTGGCGGAACAGGAACACGGCGGTCGCACTGGCGATGTACGGACCCGTCAGTGCGAGCATCGTGTTCGTCCACCCCAGGTCCGCCATCAGCTGGAACAGCGGGACGATACGGACCGGTACCGGCAACAGCAGCGTCAGGAGGATGAACATGAACACCGCACGTTCGTAGGGGAGTTCGTAGTAGACCAGCGCCAGCGCCGCCAGCAGCGAGATACCGACCTTGCCGACGACGATGATGATGCTCATCACGAACGAGTTGAGCAGGTACGTGGTGAACTGGTACTCAGAGAGGACCGTCTGGTAGTTCGACAGCCCCTGACTCCCCAGGCCGAGGTTCGTCACCTCGTAGACCTCGGAGGTCGTCTGCGTGCTCATGATGATCGCGAGCAAGAGCGGGGCCGCCATCGCGACGATCGAGAGGATGATCCCGACGTGCATCGCCAGGTTGTCGGGCAGTCGCTGGCTGATCGTCCGTGATTCGTCGACGGGCGTTGAGTCTGTTTCCGTTGTAGTTGCCATCGTAGTCACGCTCCGTACTGTGCGTGGCCCTCGGTGGCCCTGAGCTGGATGTACATCAGGATCGCCACGAGGGCGAACAGGATAACGGACTCGGCGGACGCCAGCCCGTAGTTACTGAACTCGAACGCGTCGCGGTACAGCTTGAAGATCAACAGGTTCGTCGCCCCGCTCGGGCCACCGCTGGTCATCAGATCGACCAGCGGGAACGTCGAGAAGAACGAGTAGATCGTGTTCATCACGACGAGGAAGATCATCGTCGGCGAGATCAGCGGTACGTACACCTTGTACAGCATCTTGAGCCGGCCGACTCCGTCGAGCTGAGCGCTCTCGGTCAGCGTCTCTGGGATGTTGTTGAGCGCGGCGACCATGAAGATGATGTTGTACCCCAGCTGCTTCCAGATGGCGACGATCGCCAGCACGGCAAAGGCCTGTGGCCCGCTGTTGAACCAGTCGAGCGTCCAGGGGGTCAACAGCTCGAGGTAGTGGGTGAAGATCCCGAGGTTCGGGTGAAGCAGGAAGTTCAGCAGGATCGCCGCCACGGCGGGCGGGAGCGCGTAGGGCCAGATCGCCGCGACGAGGTACGACGACGACCCGAGGTCGACGTCGAACAGCATGTAGCTGATCAACAGCGACAACACCAGCGTCCCGATCACGACGACGCCCGCGAACAGGACAGAGACCACGAAGCTGTTGCGGTAGGTCGACGACGTGGCCAGTTCCACGAAGTTACCGATGCCCGTCCACCTGAGATCCTGTCCGAGGAACGCCGACTCGAACAGGCTCAGCCGAAACGTCTCCAGTGACGGGTAGTACAGGAACGCGACGAGCACGACGATCGTCGGCAGTAGCAGCGCCGCTGCCTGGAGCTTGGAATCGAATGGTTTCGTCTGTTCTGCCATAGTTGAGCAATAAAAGTTCGCGCTCGCGGTTACTCCTCTCCGCTGTAGTTGCCGGAGTAGCTCGACAGGGTCTCCTGGACCTGGGTGTCCATCTCCGAGAGGCCCTCTTCGACGCCGACGTCACCGTTGAGGATACTGACCGAGATCTCCGTGTTGATACTCCGCGCTTCCGGGAAGACGCCCATGACCGCGCCACGCGTGGCGGGCGAGTCCTTGGTGTCCTGCAACTGATCGAAGGCCGTACGGAAGTCGGGGTTCTCCTCGAACCAGCCGTCGCTTTCGAGCTGGTCGACGGCACCCTGACTCACCGGGAAGTACCCGCTGTTGCGGTGCCAGCGGGCCTGCTGTTCGGGCTGGACCATGTAGGCGATGAACTTGCCGGCGGCCTCTTTTTTCTCGTCTGCGAGGGCGTCGGGCACCCACAGCGAGCCGCCGCCGATGACGACGCCGTTGTTGGCACCGTCCGGTGCGGGCAGGTACGCCGACCCGAGTTCGAAACCGTTCTCCTCGGCACCGGCCTTCATCGAGACCATGTTCGACGTGGAGTCCCACAGCATCGGGACCTGGCCCGTGAGGAACGCCTGTCGTGCCTCGGACCACGCCTCGATACCCGGGTTCAGGTACAGGTCGTCGTCGGCCATGCCCTTCCACCACTCGTAGACGTTCCGACCGGCCTCGCTGTTGTAGTAGGTCTTGTCGGCACGACCGGCGCGACCGTTCTCCTTGTTGAGCAGCACCTGGTCTTGCTTCGCGAACTGCTGTTCGATCTGCATCCAGGAGTGGTTCGGCCAGGAGATGCCGGCCTCCATGTCGGTCTGGTCGACGATCGTCTCTGCGGCGCTGCGCACGCCGGAGAGGCTCCGTGGCGGATCCTCCGGATCCAGTCCCGCCTCCTCGAACGCCGTCTTGTTGTACAGCATGATCGTGTTCGAGGAGTTGAACGGCATCGAATTGAGCTCGTCGTCGATGCGGTAGTAGCTCGACACCGACGGGAGGAGATCGTCGAAGTCGACCGCACCGTCGGGGATGACCTGCTCGATGGGCGTGAAGGCTCCGCTGTCGAGACACAGCTGTGTCCCGATCTCGAAGATCTGGGCGACGCCCGGTGGGTCACCGGCTCGCGAGGCCTGCAGGGACTGGTTGAGGTTCTGGCGGTAGCCGTCCTTGTTGACCGCGTTGACCGTCACGCCGTCTGTCTCCTCGGAGAACTCCTGAGCGAACTGGCTCAGCGTCTCGCCGAGCTCGTCACCGTGGATGTGCCAGAAGTCGAACGTCACGTCACTGCTTCCGCCGCTGTCGCCGGTCGAAGCGCCGTCGCTGCCGCCGTCACCGCCGTCGCTACCGCCGTCGCCGCCGTCTCCGGAACAGCCTGCGAGTCCGACAATTGTTGCTGCACCGACTCCTCTAACGTAGTCTCTGCGAGTTGGTTTCTTCATCTCCACCCCCAGAGTTGTAGTAATAGAATATAATTCTTTGGTAGGTTTATCATTCATGTTCGATCGTTTAGGTCCCAATTACCCCGCTGGCTACCAGTTACTGGGCCAGTGGTGGGAGGTTGCGTCGACGATGCCTGCGGACCGAACCGGGACAGATGGTGTTGTAGAGTTGTCATAGATCGATCACGTCCGTGGACTCGGGCGACTCGGTACGACGGCGAACGCCGACGATGCTGTCATCACCCGAGAGTGGGCGGGATGGTAGTAAATGGATTTATAATAGGAGTCCCCTATCGGCGCGGTGATTCTATCGGGCAACGAACCGATACGTTCGGGTATTGTTGGGTATAGATCGTCCAGAGCGGAGCGTCGACCGTCCGCGGCAGTCGATCCGTCTCTGTCACAGCGCCGCGAGCAAAGCGTCGTCCGGGAGGCGGACCGCTACAGGAACAGAATCACGATGCCGCCGAAGAAGACGCCGACGGCGATGAGGACGACGTTCCAGATCATCACCGGCCGAACCAGGTCCCAGTCGATCGTCGCAGCGAAGACGACTTTCACCAGGATGCTCGCCAGCGTCCCGGCGATGACGCCCGCAATCGCCAGGTCGCTGCTGATCTGGTCGGTCGCGACGAGCGTCACCGCCGTGGCCGTCGCGGTGCCACTGGAGATCAGGCCGGCGAGGAACGAAGTGGTGAGGAACCCGTTCGCGCCGAAGGTCGCCTCGGCACCCGCAGACACCACGAGCACCGCCAGGAACAGGCCACCGAACACCAGCGCGTTCCGCAGGCTGAAGGGTGAGGTGAGCTGGGCCTCGAAGTCCTGGTCTAGATCGCTGACGAACAGCGACAGCCCGATACCGGTGACGGTGATCGCACCGAGCGGAACGCCGACGATGAGCGCCGTCTCGGGCATGAACGGGACGACGACGAGTGCGTTGCGAAACGCCATCGCGGCGTTGCTGATGAGGATCGCGCCGACCGCGAGGCTGCGCAGCGACGGCTGCTGTTTCGCCCGCTGTGCCATCTCGGCGATCACCGCAGTCGAGTTGACGAGACCGCCGAAAAAGCCCGTCGCAATGAACCCGCGGCCCCGGTATCGCTTGACCAGCACGTAGTTGACCAGCCCGATCCCGCTGACCGCGATGACGAGCAGCCAGACCGTTCTGGGCTCGATGGCGTTCCACGGACCGAACGCCTCGTCTGGCAACAGCGGGTAGACGACGAACGCGAGGATCGCGAACTCGGTGGCGCTTTGCATCTCCTCTTTGGACAGTCCCCACGCGAACTCGTGGAGCTCTCGCTTGAGCACGAGCAACAGCGACGAGAGGACGGCGATCGTCACGCTTTCGATGAGAAAGCCCTGCGTGACGAGGATCCCCACGCCGTAGGCGACGAACATCGAGGCCGACGTGGTCAACGAGAGACTGGCTTCGGACGCGGAGCTGAGGAGACTCTGGACGGCCAGCAGGACGCTCATCGTGATCACGAGCAACGCGCCGGCCACGAGCAAGAGCGGTTCGCCGGTGATCGAGAGGATCGCACCCAGAAGCGTCAGGAGCGCGAACGTCCGAATCCCGGCGTTCTTCTCGGACCACTCGCGTTCGAGCCCGAGGAACATCCCCAGCAGAACCGCGAGGCCCAACTGGACGACTTCGGGGCTGATCTGTTCGAAGGCGAAGCTCTGGCCGTCGAGACCGCCGATCTGCAGGACGGACAGCACGGTTCCGGCGGCGTCTGTCAGTGGTTCCAGCATGGTCCCTATCCGCGATCACTCCGGCTCGGAGACGCCCGCTCGTCGTTCGACCGTTCGATCCAGAGTGGCGCGTCGGCGTCCGAACGTCGCAACGAACGCCGTCGGAGCCCCCGGTTTCGGAGGGGCCCCGGAAGTAAAGCTGCTCGGCGGCGGTATTTTTGACTCATACACTGCCGCTATCAGTATGGATATATATTAACCTTTGTCTATGTTTGTCTCGGGAGACCAATATACCAGTCACCCGACGCACACTCCGCCCCGGTCGACGGATCGCCGCCAGCGGACCGACGGTGAGCGCTCGCGACGGCGGTGGCCGAAAGCGGCCGGCGGACGGACAGCGAGCCCCGATAGAGACCGATCTACGCATGACAGACCACACGAGACGACAGACAGACGCGAACAGGGAACAGCCGACGGCTCCGTCCCGACACCACAGCCGTCGTGGACAGCGCAGCGAGCCACAGCGGTCGCTACCGCGGCCCGCGTCGTCCCGGAGCGGCGGCGACCGGCCGCCCAAGCGTGGAAACGACCGATGAACTTCGAAGACCGCATCCAGCGGCGGTATCGCAGTCAGGCGGGGACCCAGCGCGTCGTCGACCGGGCGGTGCTGTCGCCGACGACTCACCTGGCGGAGCCGACCGGCCGCGGCCCACTGCTGGAGCTCGTCCTCGATCAGCTCGACCCGATCTTCGCCGGTGAACTCCCCCGGGACACGTACGTGTGGGGAGAGCGAGGGACGGGCAAGTCCGCCATACTGGCGGCGCTGGTTCACCATCTCGACAGACACCCGCGCCCGCTGGGCCAGCTGATTCGGACGACCGCAGGCACTCACTCCCCACCGGTCCCCGAACTCGTCTACGTCGATACCCACCGGACTGCGAGCGGGTTCGAGTTCTACGCGACAGTGCTCGACCGCCTCACAGACGAGCCGGCACCACAGCGGGCCGTCGGCATCGAGGCGGTCCGAGAGGAACTCGACGCGGTGCTGGCGGAGCGACCGGTCGTCCCGATCGTCGATCACCTCACGGCGTCCAGACACGTGACCCCGGAGCGAGTGGCGACGCTGTTCGACCGGCTGACCGCAGACGTCGGCTGGGTCGGTGTCGGCCGGTCGCCGCCAGCAGCCCTCGACTGGACGCCGCCGGCCGCGATCGAGTTCACGCCGTACGAGACGAGCACGCTGGTCGACGTTCTCATGACCCGCGCCGACGACGCACTCGGCCAGCACGCGCTGGGCCACGAGCACGCCCAGCGTCTCGCCGAGTGGGCCGACGGCGACGCGAACGACGCGCTCGCGGCGCTGTTCGTCGCCGCGGACGCCGCCCTGCGGGCAGAGAGCGAGCAGATCGAGGACACACATATCACCACCGGCATCGCGGACGTGCCCACTCAAGCGGTCTCGCTCACGCGCGTGTTCGCGCTGTCGGCGGACTGTCTGTCGGTCCTGCGAGAGCTCGTCGCGCTCGACCCCGACCGCCATCCGACCGTCGACGCGGCGGCGGCAGCGATCGCCGACCGGGACCCGATCGACCTCTCGACGAGGACGGTGCGGCGGTTCCTCCGAGAGCTGGCGACGGACGGCGTGCTCGAACGGACGCGCAGTTCGGGCGAGAGCCAGGCGGGAACGCCACCCGAGCTACTCGAACCGCGCTTCTCCCCGATTCTGTTCAAGCGGCTGTACGACCACACGCGGTCGCCCGGCGAGACGACCGCGGCGTCCCAGTCTGACGGGTCGATCACCGCGACAGCACCGTCTCGAACAGAGAGTGAGCGTTAAGTAACGGGATTACAACATCCGAGTATGTCTCTGGATTCGACTGGCTACGCCGCCGTCGCGATGGTCTCGTGGGGCCTGTGGGCGGTGTTCGTCGAGCTCGCGATGTCGCGGTCGAGCCACCGACCGGTCCTGTTGCTCTCGTATGGCTTCGCCGCCGTCCTCGTCGTCGGCTACTCGGCGACGACCGGAGCGGGGTTCGACATCTCGGCGTCGGTGGTGGCGTTGAGCCTCGCTGGCGGCCTGTTTGCCGGCGGTGGAACGCTCGCGTACTATCTCGCGCTGGAGAACGGCGGGGTGGGAACGGCGACGACGATCACCGCACTCTACTTCGTCGTCGCGGCCATCATCGGCGTGACGCTGCTCGACGAACCGCTGTCGGCCTCGAAGGTGGTCGGCATCGGACTGGCGGTCGCGAGCGTGGTCCTGATCTCCTGACGCGGAGCCCCGACGTCGTACTCCCGGCGGCCGAACGTCGTCGTGTGGTCGATCCGGTACGGGCCGACACTACTCCGTCGGGGCCAGAGTGTGATGTCTCTCGCAGTCGAGCTCGCGATCGTACACACTCGACCCCGAAAGCGGCTGTGATCCCGCATCGACGGACAGAGTGAAGCGAAGAGAGGAGATTCGAGAGTCGAATTTCACCGCTCGGTACAGAATCCGGTGTCGAATTTGCTGTTTCCCATATTCGCCCATACGGATGGGATTCTATGCGTAGAACTGCGACAGTGTAGACGTATTCTAGTATACACTCGTATCCCACAGTATTCGGCGGTGAAATGTCCCTTCACACATTCGGCTCTCGAAATCTGCGTGCGTTCTCTCGGGTCGTCCAGAAGTGCGAGTCCCTCAATATCAGCGCGGCGACGTAAACAGCGAATGTGATCACTGTGTCTTGGCGAACTGGTGTAAATGCGACCGCGGTCGGAAGAAAAACATTCGTAGAATTTAACCTGTTGCCGCGAATTAGGTGAAACGATATGGGTGGTCAACAGTTCGTAACGGAGTTCTCGCTGCCGGGGGTCGTCGACGGTGGGATCGAACGGGTGAACGTCGGCTCGTGGATCGGCGATTCGATCGTCGTCCTCGTGTTCTATCCCTCCGACTTCGGGCCGCGGTCCGGACAGAGCGCCGCGCTGTTGCGCGCGGTCGACGAGCTAACGGGCGAGACCGACGCCAGAGCGGTCGGGATCGCGCCCGAGTCGGTGTACAGTCACCGGCGGTTCGCCGCCGAGGCAGACGTGGACGTAGCCCTGGCCAGCGACGCCGACGGGTCGGTCACAGAGGCGTACGGGGTGGCCTCGACCGGCGAGGCCGGCCAGGTCGTCACCGAGCGGTCGCTGTTCGTCGTCGACTATCGCGGTGTCGTCGTCCACGAGTGGGTGGCCTCGGACACCGGCGCGATGCCGGAGTTCGAGCGACTGCGGACGCGGCTGCGCTCGATCACGCCCGACGGGTCCGCACGGGGGTGTTACCGCACCGGCTACGCCCGGTATCGCGAGGGGCGGCGCTACCTCTCTAGCGGGCTCGAACACTGCGAGGCCGGCGACTGGGGGCTCGCCGCCTCCGCGTTCGACGAGGCCAGCGAGGAGTTCGGCGACGCGACCAACCGCTTCACGAAGGGGCAGGGACTGGCCGACGGGGACGATATCAACGAGAACAACAGCCGAGGGCGGGTCGTCGCCACGAAGTACTGGGAGGCCGCCGAGTGGCTCGCCGGTTTCGCCACGGCCGCGAGCAAGGACAACGTCGAGGCCCGCGAGGAGAACCGCGAGGCTGCCGAGCAGGCACTACGGGAGGTCCGAGACGTGACCCTCCCCGAACCGGACGCGGCGTCGAAGACCGCCACCGGGAAACACCACGCGTAGTCGACCCCGCTACTCGACGATCGACACCTCGTCGCCGACGCGGATCCGTCCACCCCGGTCGCGTTCGGGGACCCGCGAAATCAGCATGACCGTGTAGTAGTGATCGAAGGCGTCGGGGTCCGCCCAGTCGGGGAAGGTCGCCTCCCGGCGTTCGACGAATCGCTCGCGGAACTCGGGCGTCGGCTCGCCCGTCTCGGGGTCGCGCTCCGGGACGACACAGCGGCCACACGGCGTCACGCCCTCGAACCGGACGCCCTCTGTCGGCCCAGAACCCGTTTCCGTGTCGCCGGCCCCGCTACTGCCGACCGCGAACGCGGGCGCGTCCGCGCCGACGAAGCGGTCCTCCCAGAAGGGCGGGACGCCGCTGACCTCGACGTTGGCCCGGAGCCGGCGGCGCGCGCCCGCGACAGTCACGTCGTCGAACCACGACGCGACGGTCCGGAGCGTCGCCGTCGAGACGATCGAGGGACCCATGTCTCGTCGGTCGACGTATCCCAGTTCCCGGTCTCGTTCGAGCGTGAACTCGGCGTCGAACATCGACGAGAACCACCGGCTGGCGCGCTCTGGCTCCTCGTCGAGCGCGAACCGCTCGCGCTCCTCGTCGAATTCGACCGCCAGTTCGGACCGTTCCACGTCGAACTCGGTCGCGACATCGTGGACCCGGGCGGTCCGCTTGCCGTTGAGCACGTCGCCCGCCTCGTCGAACAGCGCGAACTCCCGGTCGTGTCTCAGAGTGCCCCCCGGCGTCACGGTCGCCTCCCTGCGGGTGACGCCGTCGAGTCCCTTCACCGGATAGACGGTGAGGCGCTGGATCTGTGCCATGGGTGTGTGATCGGCGACGATCCCCTTGTACGCTTTGTCCCGCCGTGGCAGTCAGCTTTTTGTGACACTCCACTCACCACCCGGCCATGGCACAGTCGACAGCCGACACGCCCGAGTGGGGTATCGGTGGACTCGCGACACAGGCAAACACCGCGTTCGCGGCGGGCGCGGTCGTCGTCCCGCTGGCGGCGCTGGCGGCCGCGCTGGCGAGCAACGACGTGCGGGCGTTGACCTACGTCCACGTGATGGCCGGCGTCCTCTGGACGGGCATCGACATGTTCATGGGTGCGGTGTTGGGTCCGGTCGTCGGCAGTCTCGACCCGAAACAGCGGGCGGACTTCTTCGGGCGGTTCACCCCGAAGATGACGTTCCTGATGCCGGCGCTGGCGGTCGTGACGATAGCCGGCGGGATCGCGCTGGCCCTGCGGCTCACGACCTTCGCCTACGCCGACCAGTGGCTCGCGGTGTTTACCGCCGTCAACACGGTGCCGATCGTCCTCCTGTTGGCCTATCAGTTCGACGCACTCGGCGACCGGCGTGCCCTCGCCGTCCTGGGGGTCGCGGTCGTCGGCTCGGGGGCGTACCTCGCGACGACGCTGCCGGGCACGTCGCTGGTCGCGATGGTCACGACGACCTCGCCGTGGCTGCTCGCGGCGCTGGGTATCGTCACGGTCCTCGGGCTACAGGGCTTTGGCGTCGTTCTCCCCGGCGAGATCCGGATCTACCGACAGATCGCGTCCGAGGAGCCCGACACCGAGCTCATCGGCGAGATCGGTATGCGAAACGCGAAGCTCGGGGGCGTTCAGGGCGTCCTGCAGCTTTCGATCGTCTTCGTGATGGTCGGGCTGCGCTACCTGTCGTAGGTGCACTGCGAAAAATCGCGCTGAAACGGCGGCCGTCTTACTGGCGGACGACGTTGGTCGCGCGGGGGCCTTTGTCGGCCTGTTCGATGTCGAATTCGACGTCAGTACCTTCTTCGAGGTCAGGGCCGCCCACGTCTTCCATGTGGAAGAAAACGTCGTCGTCCGCGTCCTCAGTCTCGATGAATCCGTAGCCGCCTGTGTCGTTGAAGAAATCAACCGTACCGTTTGCCATTACGAATATACGGAGGGGCGGGGGAGGGATAACGCTTGCGAGAGTCGTGGTACCACGACCGTCGGGCCCAAGATCGACGATGTCGCTTCCCAGACGCGTCGAGAAGCGACCGTTCCGCGAGCGGACCGTAGCCCCACGTGCGTACAGAGAGACGATACAGACCGCGAGCCGGCAGTGTAAAGTACATCCCGGCGAAACTGCGGCGTATGCAAGCGACAGTCGGCGAACTCGTCTCCAACCTCGTGACACACTTCACGAACGATCCGCTCGCACTGCTGATGGCGCTGGCCGGCGCAGCGTTCGTCGGCGGCGCGTCGCTGTTTTTCGGCTACCTGACACTCGGCGCGGTGGCAGATTTTATCACGCCAGACGTGTCGAACGAGCCGCCGAGCCGAGCAAACTGATGGCCGTCTCCAGCTCCGGACCCAGCGGGGACGCGAAGACGACGCTGTCGGCGTAGTCGAGCAAGGCGTCGGTGCGCTCGGCCACCGTCTCGGGCGTGCCCGCGATGCAGAACGCGTCGATCATCGCCTCGCTGACGGCGTCGCCGGCCGCCCGGAACTCGCCGGCCGCGATCGCGTCGCCAACTTCTCGTGCCCGCTCGGCGTCGAGGTCGTGGCGGTCTAGGACCGGCGGCGGAGAGCCGGCGGCGATGAAGGCGACGGGGATCCGCGCGGCCTCGCGGGCGGCCGCGCCGTCCTCGGCGACGGAGACGCTGGCGTAGGCCGCCAGGTCGAACTCGCCGCGCGCGTCGGGCCGGTCGGCCTCACCTTTCGCCGCCTGCTCGCTGGCCCATTCGAGGTCGCGGGGGTGTGCGCCGTTGTACAGCGCACCGTCGGCGTGCTTGGCGGCCATCCGGGTCATGTGTGGCCCCTGGGCACCGACGTAGACCGGGATCTCGCCCACGTCGTAGTTCAGACCGGCGTCCCGGGCCTGGAAGGTCCCGTCGTGGTCGACGCGCTCGCCGTCCCACAGTCGCTGTGCCACCTTGAACGTCTCCAGGACCCGCCGGAGCGGCCGGTCGTGGTCGAAGCCGAGGTTCGACAGCGTCGCCTCGTCGCCGGGACCGACGCCGAACAGCGCCCGGCCGCCGCTCACCTCGGAGAGCGTGGCGACCCGAGACGCGAGCGTCACCGGGTGAGTCTCGTAGGGGTTCGCGATGCCGGGACCGACCAGGAGTTCGTCGGTGGCCTGGGCCATCGAGGACAGCGCCATGAACTGGTCGCGGTTGTTGTAGTGGTGGCTGGCCAGCACGGCGTCGAAGCCCTCCGCTTCGGCCTCGACGGCGAGTTCGGTCAACGTCTCGACTGGATGTTCGGGGGTGAGTTCGATTGCGTACATAGCTAGTAGTCCCACTCTCTGAGCGCCTGGCGCACGAAGTCGGTCTCGGGGTCGCGAAACAGTTCGTCGCTGCCGGCGTGCTCGCCGAACGCGAAGTCACGGACGACGGCGACCGGGGTCCCGCCCGCGCCTTCGCCGGTGACGAGGTTGGCCGCACCGGCGAGTTCGTCGACCACGGACTGGACGGTGACGCCCAGTTCCCTGCCGTCGCGGTCGTGTTCGCCCCGCCAGTCTCTGGAGGCGGGGATGCCGGCCCAGCCGAGTGCCACGCCGCGCTGGCCGTGGCGAAACGGCCGGCCCGAGGTGTCGGTGACGACGACGGCCGGGTCGGCGTCGAGTCCGGCACGGAGCCGCTCGGCGCTGGCGGTCGGGTCCGCCGGCAGGAGCAACAGGTCCGCGTCGGGGACGTTCGAGCGGTCGATACCGGCGTTGACCGTCGTGTGGCCGAACCGCGTCACGGCCAGCAGGAACGGCGCTTCGAGGACGAGCTCCTCGCTCTCTTCGAGGACGGCCTGGGCGAAGCGTGGATCCTTCTGTTCGTCGGTCTCGGCGGCGATCCGCTCGGCGATGTCGCGTGCCCGGTCGCCCGCTGGAAACGCCGCCAGGTCTGCCTGACGGCCCTCGGCCTTCGAGACGACCGTGCTGGCGACACAGACCACGTCGTCGTCGCCGATAGCTGCGTTGGCGTCGATCAGCGCTGCCAGGTCGTCACCGGGCCGGATCTCGGGCAGCCCGTCGACCGCGAAGACCTCCATACACTGTCTGTGTGGGGAACCGGAAAAAGCACCGCGATAGGGGAAGACGCTGCCAGCGTCGGCAATCGTTGCCGCTGTCTGATCGAAGCGCTATCTGGTCGTGCCGGGGACGACCGTCGTCCGGCGACGCGGGCTCGTCGCGGGCCGGCGTGGACGGGCGGCTCTGGCGAGGAGCGCGACGATCAGGGCCGCCAGTACGAGGGCGATGCCGGTCAGCGGGGCCGTCGCGATCGCGAGGAGAACGGCCATGACGGCCAGATAACCGAGGAGACCGGCAGCTGTCAGTGACTGTCCGGGATCGGGGCGTCGTCGTTCGTGTGGTGAGTGAGACTTCATCGTATATAGACGGAGGGACCACACCGACATAACAGTAACCAGAATGATATTTCTGTAACGGGGATTACTGAAAATCTCTACACCGACACGTGTCCACAGACGCCAGTCGACGCGGAGATCCTCGCCGGGGGGAGAAACGCCCGTCGGCGCGTCCCGACAACTGTCAGGTCGAGTGAATGTTGGGGCGGCACAGTAGCGAGACGCGCCGTCCCGGACGTGGCCCCCAGTCAGCCGTCCCGCTCGACGGCGACCACGTCGAGTGTCTCGTCGACGACGAGGGTGAGCGTCGCGTCCCCGGCAGTGTACGTCATCGTCGCTCGCACGGGATCGCGCTCGCGGAACCGCGACTGCTCGTGTCCGACGGCGTTGAACGCCCAGAACGGCCGTTCGCGAACGTCGATCCCGTGCTCGTAGAAGAAGCCGCCGACGACGGGATGGTTCAACAGCGCGCCGCCCAGATCCGACGTGATCTCGGAGCCACAGCGCCCGCAGTCGTACCGGGCCATCGGCAGTTCCTCGAACGTCGTCGGGAGGTCGTCGCGGGCGGCACGCGTCTCAGCGGCCGGCACCACGGTCGCCGTGATCGGTCCCTCGCAGTGCCAGCAAAAGCCCTCGCCGACGTGTGCGAGGATCGTCCGGAAGTAGCGGCTCGCGACGGCGGGTATCTCCGAGCGCTCGTGATCGGCGAACACGCCCGGCGGGACGCCGGAGGTCGAGGTGCTCGGACAGTCTCCACACTCGATGCGGACGGTCTCGTCCTCGTAGTACAGCGTTCGCTCGCCGCCACAGGCCCGACAGGGCTCTGCGAGCGGGATCGGCTCGATCGACCCCTCCATGGTGTAGGCACCGACCTGGATCGCGCCGACGATCTGCTCGCCGGCCAGCGTCAGCGTGTAGCCGTCGTCGGTCTGTCTGACGAACCGGTCTCTGAGCTTGTCGAGGTGGTAGTTGAACTGTCCGGAGTCGGCCATCCCCACCTCCTCGCGCAGGTCCGAGAACGTCGCAGATCGGCCGTCCGCGTCCCACAGCGCGAGCAGAATGTCGACGCGTGTCCCATCGGAGAGCGCACCGAACACCGTTTCCGGGTCGGCGGTCTCGACGAGTCCGGGCTCGCTCATGTCGGGGAGATTGAGGGGCACCGTCATAGGCGTGGTGGGGCCAGTAGACCGACACCGCCACGCGAGAGCCGTTCGAGAGCGTGTCAGAGTTCGTGTCGGCGGACGGTGAGGTCGCCGTCCGCCGCGGTGGCGGTCAGCATCGTCGCGCTGGTGGCCGGCGACGCCGCCGTCGCAGAGCCCGGATTCAGCAGGCGAACGCCCCCACGAGTCGTGTCCAGCACCTCGTGTGTGTGGCCCGAGATCCCCACGGCGTCGGTCCCGCCGTGTTCGCGGACGAGGCGGGCGACGCGGTCCTCGTACCCGCGTTTCGATCCGGTGCCGTGCGTGACGACGAACGAGACGCCGCCGAGTTCGACCGTCGCCACCTCCGGCAGCCCGACGGCCGGGTCGGTGTTGCCACGGACGGCCGTCAGCGTGTCCGCGAGGTCCCGTACGTCGGCGACCGTGCTCTCGGCGTCGAAGTCTCCCGCGTGGAGGACGTGGTCTGCCGCGCGGATTCGCTCGCGGAACGGGTCGGGAATCCGCCTGGCGCGGGACGGAACGTGTGTGTCGCTGACGATTGCGATCTCCATACGCGGGCTTGGCTGCGAGCGGCCGAAAAGCCAGTGGTCGCCGGCCCGACGCCCGACCCCGGTCGAAAACGATACACCGACGACGTGCGAACGACCACCACGAGAGATGGTCTCCGCCGTCGGTCCGTGGCTCGACACCGGCGAGGCAGCGGTGCTGTTCGCCGCCCTCGCACTGGCGACGATGGGGACGATCGCGCTCTTTCTGGTGGCGTGTGCGGCCGCCTGGCGGCGTCGAACGACGACGTACCTGCTGGTGACGGCCGCGATCGGACTGCTGGTGTTGCGGTCGATCGTCGGCTTCGGAACGGCGCTGGGCGCGGTGGCGATGCCGGCCCACCACATCGTCGAGCACACCTTCGACTTCCTCATCGCGCTGTTCGTGCTGGGGGCCGCCTACGCCGTGGGCGAGTGATACTCGTCGGCCGTGGTCGCGTCCACCGTCGTCGTAGCGGACGAGCGTTTCGAGGGACGCACCACGAGCGACTTGGTGGGCAGGCGCGTGCGGTGACGTATGGACGCGACCCTATCACGGCGCGAGCTGCTCGGCGCGACGGCGCTGGGGCTGCTCGCCGGCTGCCAGAGCCAGACGACGCCCGAGCCAGTGACACTGGACGGGACGGAGAGCTGCGACCACTGTGGCATGGTGATCGGACAGCAGTCGGGACCGGTCGGCGAGACGTACTACGAGGACAACAGCCCGGCGGGCCACGACCCACCGACTCGGTTCTGTAGCGCGGTCTGTACCTACCGCCACCGCTTCCAGACCGAACAGCGAGGCTGGACGCCGACCGTCACGTATCTGACTGACTACAGCAGCGTCGACGGCGAGGTCGGCGAGACGGACGGAACCGCCCTCCTCACCCGACACCTCGACGCGTCGGCCTTCGCGCCGACGACCGACGTGACCGTCGTCGTCGGGGCCGACGTGGAAGGCGCGATGGGGCCGGCGCTGGTCCCGTTCGGCGAGGCCGACGACGCCACCGCGTTCGCCGAGGAACACGGCGGCCAGACCGTCGCCGCGACGGACCTCTCCAGGGAGGCGGTCGAGCAGGAGTGATCCCGGAAACTGAGAACCGGGGACAGGCAATTTATGCATCGAGACGTACGACGGGACGACACCGAATGTCGACAGTCAGAGAGCAGGTGCGCGAGTCCGTCTCCGCGAACCCCGGGATCCACTTCAACGAACTGACCCGCCGCCTCGACATCGCGACGGGACAGGCCCAGTATCACCTCCGGAAACTCGTCCGAGCCGGCGACATCAACACCGAGGAGATCCGGGGTCGAACGCACTACTTCGACCGGGAGCACGACCCCTGGGAACGGCGCACGATCGCGCTGGTCCGCCGGGAGACGACGCGATCGATCGTCGGACACCTGCTGGAAGACGGCCCGCTGGCGTCGGTCGAACTGGTCGACCGCCTCGACGTGGCCCGCAGCACCGTCTCCTGGCACGTCGAGTCGCTGATCGAGGCCGGCGTCGCCGAGAAGTCCTACGGCCAGCGCGGCCGGGCGGTCGTCGCTCTGACGCGGCCGACCGAGACCCGACGGCTGTTACAGACCGTCGAGCCCTCGCTGGCCGACCGGCTGGTCGATCGGTTCAGCCGACTCGTCGACGACAGCCTCGGTCGGGACGGCTATAGTAACAATTGAAACGATTTACACACCGATCGCACTGCCGTCGTGCGATCGGGTGTGCATTGATTTTCAATGGCTACGATAGCGGAATCCCGCCCACAGCGTCGCCAGCGAGAGGCCACTGGCCCACCAGAACAGCGACGCGACGAGGGCGAGCCCGGTCGGGACGAAGCCGGAACGGCCCTCGAAGGCCACCGAGAGGACGTGTTCGAACACCAGCCCGCGGTACGCGCCCGAGGGTGTCAGGGCGAGGACGGTCCCGAGTGCGGACTCGTCGAGGAGACCGCCCCCGAGCGCGGTGAGGACGGTCACGTCGGTGCCGGCGACGACGAGGAGGAGTCCGAGCAGACCAAGCAGGATCGCCCGGCGGCGGGAGTTTGCGACCGCCGATAGCGCGAGCGCGACGGCGAGTGTGACCAGCCCCAGCAGCGCCGTCAGCGCGACGAAGCGGACGTACAGCGACACCGAGTCGACGCCGCGGTGGCTCGCGAGCACCGTCGTCTCCGGACCCGCGGTCGTCGCGACGTGAGCCCCGAGGGCCAACAGCGGGACGACGACGGCCGCGAGCAACGCGACCGCTCGACCCGCGTACACGCCCGCGACGTAGGTCCACGGCGAGAGCGGGTAGGTTTCCAGTACCGCCGGCTCGCCGCGGGCCGTCGCGTCGGCGAGGGCGCGATAGCCGATCGCGAAGGCGGCGGCCGGAACGAGCAGTTCGACGACGACCAGCACGTCGACGACCGTCGGCACGTACCCGCCCGAGGGGCCGCCGCCAGCGCGGGCGACGCCGAACGCGAGCGCGGCGACGACGGCCGCGAGGACGAACACGACCCGCGTCCGAACCAGTCCCCGCACCTCGCGGCCGAAGACGGTCCAGAAGCGATCGAGCGCGCCGGTCACGACTCGTCACCCCCGTCGACCGCAGTCGTCGGCTCCGACAGCAGATCGGTAAACGTCTCGTGGAGCGGGCCACCCGTCCGCTCGCGCAGCGCGGCCGGCGAGCCCCTCGCCGCGACGCCACCGGCCTCGACGACGACAACGTGGTCCGCCGTCCGCTCGACCAGCGAGAGCGCGTGCGAGGTGAGCAACACGGCCCGCCCGTCCGCCGCCAGCGAGTCGATCACCCCGAAGATCCGATCGCTCATCGCCGGGTCGAGTCCGCTCGCGGGTTCGTCCAGCGCGAGGATCGGCGGATCGCCAGCGAGTGCCTGTGCGATCCCGAGCAGTCGCGTCATGCCGCCAGAGAGCGCCGAGACGCGCCGGTCCGGGACGGTGTCGAGCCCGACGCGTTCGAGCAGCCGGTCCGGGTCGTCCTCGACCAGCGCGGCGTAGAACGCGATCGTCTCCCTGACCGTGTCGTCGGGCCGGAACGTCGGACGCTGCGGGAGATAGCCCACCTGTCGGCGGGCGTCGGACTCGCCGTAGTCGACGGTGCCCGCGTCGGACCGTTCGATCCCCAGCAACACATCCAGCAGCGTCGTCTTCCCGGAGCCGTTCGGGCCGATCAGCGCCGTCACGCCGTCGGTGGGCACGTCGATTGACACGCCGTCGAGAGCGGTCACGTCACCGTAGCTTCGACGGAGGTCCGTCGCCGTGAGCGCAACGTCGTCGGTCACGGCGAGACACCCCCGTCGGTCGTCTCGTTAGTCGCCGTCGCCAGGAGTCTCGGGTTGGCCGGCTCGGTCAGGGGAGCCGTGTCGACGATACTGGCCGACCTGAATCCGGGTGTCGTCCCCCGGAGAGACCGAAGCGCGTGGACGCTGGGTGCCTCGCTCAGCACCACCGCGGCGTCGCTCCGGTGGAGCCGTCGATCGACCGAGTCCGTCGGCGAGTAGGGACGTGACAGCGCCTGACCGCCCTCGTCGAGGTCGTACGCGCCGCTCCAGTAGTTCCCACGACCGTCGTGCGTGTAGATGCGCATGGGTCCGGGCCTGCTCGTGGCGTGGCGATCGTTGGCGACGAAGTCGTTCTCGACGACCCGGTTCGACGGGACGATCGTCGCCGCCGTCACGCCGACCGCGTTGTCGGAGAGGACGTTGTGCTCGTACAGGGACCGACCGGCGTTCGTCGAGAGCCCGCGCTCGGTGCCGACGACGACGTTGTGGCCGACGTAGCTCCTCGAACCCGCGGTGAGGATGCCGCTCCTGGCACGGCGAACGTCGTTGCCGACGATCGCGTTGCCCGAGGGGTCCGTCATGACGACGATCCCCGCGTGGCTCTGGTCGCGCACCTGATTGTCGGCGATCAGTGCGTCGGAGGTGTACATCAGATGCGTACCGAAGCGGTTGCCTCGGAACGTGTTGTTCCGGAGCACGGTCCCGTCGGCCCGGTGTAAGTAGACGCCGTCGCGCCCGTCGGTAAACGTCGAGTGCTGGACGACGATCGGCTCGTCCATTCCGACGACGCCCATGAATCCGTCGCGCCAGTCGTCGGTCCCGTCGACGGTGACGTTCTCGACGACCGCGCCGGGCGTCCCGACGAGGACGAACCCGCTGGCCGGCGTCTCGACGGAGACGTTCGCGACGAAGAGCCCGGAGACGTTCGTCGCCGCGACGGCGGCGTCGCTCTGCCCGTATCCCCGGCGGACCGGTGCGTCCCAGGACGAGTCGGCGTTCGTCGGTTCGCCGACGGTCGCGTTCCCGACGCCGACGATCTCGAAGCCGACGACGCCGACCCGATCGGCGGTCACCCGGAGGACCGTCCCGTCGCCGCCGCCGTCGAGTCGGGTGCCCTCGCCCCGCAGCGTCACCGGTTTGTCGACGGTGACGTTGCCGACGGTGGTCGCCGTCGGGACCCTGATCGTCGTGTTCGGCGGCGCGCGGTCGATCGCGGCCCGTACCGTCGCCACGTCGCGGCCGACGACGACCGAGACCGGACGATCGCGGCGCTCGCGGGCGGCCCCGACCCGCTCGTCGGCTCGCGACGCTCGCTGCTCGACCTGTGCTCGGACCGCCGCGGCGGGGTCGTCTGTCGTCGGCTCCCGAGCGCGGACCGTCTGCCAGTCGACGACTCGGCCGCCACAGTCCCCGGTGAAGGCCTCGGCGTCCGCGCGGTCCTCGAAGGGGACGATCACCGGCCCGGCAGGGCTGCGTGCGTCGCTGTCGACGACGTAGTGGGCGGTTTCGGCCGGCGTCCACTCTGGGGTGGCCGACGCCGAGAGCGAGCCGCCGGCCGAGCAGTCCACCGAGACGCCGCCGTAGTCGGAGACGTACACCGCGAGTGGGAAGCCGAACTGACTGGCGCGGGCTGGCGCGTCCAGCGCACTCACCAGCCGGTCGATGCCGGGGTAGCCGACCACGTACCGGAACTGCGAGTAGAAGACCTCCGCACGGGGGACAGAGGCCCCCTCCGCACGCGCGATCTGTTCGGCTTCCATCGTGAGGCCGACGCCAACCGTCTCGTCGTACGCGACCGGCTCGGGGCGGGCACTGCCGGCGTCGGCGGTAAACGCAGCGGTCACGACGACGGCGGCGACCGCGACGAGGGCGATCGCGAACCATTGCCAGCCAGTCGCCTCAGAGGTGATCATGAACTGGCTGCCGACACGACCCCCAGCCCCAAACGTCGTGTGGTGTGCCCGTCGAAACAGGCGAGAGCAGCGGCCGATCGGTGGCCGGCAGGCCGCAGGGCGACGGTGCGGCGGGCCAGATCGGCGTTTACTCGCCGAGACGGGGACCCGGCTTCCAGGTGTTGCCTTCGAGCACCACCAGGTCGTACCGCTCCAGGACCTGCATCGTCTCGACGACGGCCGCGGCGTCGTAGTCGGCGGCCATCTCGCCGGGCAGTTCGTCGGCGATGGCGCTTCGGGTGCCACCGCCCATGCGCTGGACCGTCTCCAGGAGCGTTTCGAGGTCGCTGGCAAGCGGGGCGAGCGCGTCCGGGCGACTCTCCTCGGATTTCAGCTTCGACACGACCTCTTCGTACCGGCCGGTGATCTCCATCGACACGGATACGTCCTCGTCAGTCGACTCGTCCTCTGACATACCCGAACCGACGGGTAGATAGATCAAAAGCGTTTCCACACGCCGCCATATCGAAACAGGCCGGAGAGATTCGTTTTCACCAGCCCATATTTGTCAGCCACTCGGCGGAATCGAGGGGCAGAGTGAGTGGACGACGCCGGTGGCGTCGGGCATAGCCGAGTCAGCTTCCCGCGTCAGAGGCCGCGTCGACGGCGCTGCCCTCAGGCCCGGAGTGGAAAGCGTCCCGGTGGTCCCCGCGGCGGACTGCGCCACGGAGTCCCGCTTCGGCGATGTTGCCGCCGTGCTCGGCCGTTCGACGGAGGCTATCGAGGACGCGGACGAGTCTGTAGTCGCCGTCCGCGCCGTCGACCAGTCGCCGCTCGATCGCGGTCGCTCGCTCTCTCACGCCGTCGCGACGGTCGAGCACGTCCCGGGCCGCCCCGGCAGCCGTCCGATCGACGACGACGCCGACGCCGTCCTCGACGACCGTCCTGGCCCGTTGGGCGAGGTCGGTGAGCGCGTCGACGGATTCGGCGGGTGGCGCTTCGAGCGCCGCCGCCGTGGTCGCGATCCGCTCTGCGTGGTCCGCGACGCGCTCCAGTTCGCAGGCGGTCCGCCAGCAGTCGAGCAGTTCGGGCCGCCGCTGGCCCAGGGCGTCGACCTCGTCGAGGCGGGCGAGCGCGCGTCCGAAGTGGCGATCGACCATCGCGGCCAGCCGGTCTGCCTGGTCGTCCCGGTCGGCGATGTCCGGGCCGCCGTCGCCGTCCAGGGCAGCCGTCGCGTCGCGGTGCATCGAGAGGGCGACGAAAGCGAGCTGGCGGACGGACTGGGGGATCGACACCTCGGCGGCGTCGACGAGGCTCTGGACCGTGATCTGAGCCGCCGTGCGCTCGTCGATCGTCACCCCGGTCATCGTGCGAGTCACCGACTGGATCCGGCGGGACTGTGCGTCGGTGAACTCGCCGGCAGCCTCGAATCTGACCGTCGACGCGCCAGCGGCGTAGGCCGCCCGAAGCGTCTGTTCGAGGTGGACCGGGCGCTGGTCCTCGACGGCCACCTCGACGCGACCGGCCCCGTCGTCGGTCTCGCGGGCCTCGACGACGAGCACGCCGTCGACGTGCGTGTGGAGGTCGACGACGGAGCCGGCTTCGAGCGACTGTTCCCGTGCCCACGACTTGGGGAGCGAGACGGTGTAGGTGCCGCCGCCGACCGTCTGGATCTTGCGAGAGTCCATGTTACCCGAACTTGCCGGTGATGTAGTCTTCGACGCGCTGGCTCTCGGGATTCTCGAAGATCGTGCCGGTGTCGTCGTACTCGACGAGTTCCCCGCCGGTGAGGAAGACCGCCGTCCGGTCGGAGATACGGGCGGCCTGTTGCATGTTGTGGGTGACGATGACGACCGTGAACTCCTCGGCCAGCTCCTCGATGAGGTCCTCGATCTTCGAGGTCGCGATCGGGTCCAGTGCCGAGGCGGGTTCGTCCATGAGTATCACGTCGGGGTCGACCGCGATCGCTCGTGCGATACAGAGACGCTGCTGTTGCCCGCCGGAGAGGTCCAGGGCCGACTTGTCGAGCTGGTCTTTGACCTCGTCCCAGAGGGCGGCTCGCCTGAGCGACTCCTCGACTTGCTGATCGAGATCGACCTCGCCGTCCCGGCCCTGTACTCGCAGGCCGTAGGCGACGTTGTCGTAGATGCTCTTGGGGAAGGGGTTGGGGTGCTGGAACACCATGCCGATCCGGCGACGGAGCGCGACCGGGTCGATATCTTGCTCGTACACGTCCTGGCCGTCGAAGCGGAGTTCGCCCTCGATACGGGCGCTGTCGACGAGGTCGTTCATCCGGTTGATGCACCGGAGAAACGTCGACTTCCCACAGCCCGACGGCCCGATCATCGCGGTGACCTGTCTGGCGGGAATCGCCATGCTCACGTCGTCGATAGCCTGCAGGTCATCGTAGTACACGTCCAGGTTCCGGGATTCGATGACCGTCTTGCCCGAACTCGCTGAACGACTCCCCGAGCCCTCGACGGAGATATCGTGATCGACCAGTGGGTCCCCCGAGGGATCGAGCGTGTTCGAAGCGGTGTCGGTCGTCGTTGCACCGTCGATGCCGTCGTCGGTAGCGATTTCGTTGTTGCTCATAGGTATCAGGTGTCTCGCTCGTATCGATTCCGGACGATGACAGCCGTCGCGTTCATCACCAGCATCAGGGCCAGCAACACGATGGCGGCCGCCGGCACCACGCCGTGTCTGAACTCCGGCAACGCGCTGGACCTCGCAGCGTAAATCTGGAGCGGCAGCGCGGTCGCCGACGAGAACAGCCCCTCAGGCGGCGTGTACGTCGTCGTCGCCACCGCGATCATGACGAGTGGCGCGGTCTCGCCGATCGCACGAGCCAGCGCCAGAATCGTCCCGGTGAGTATGCTCGGAACCGCTTCGGGGAACACCACGTTGCGAAGCGTCTGCCAGCGGCTTGCCCCCATGCCGTACGAGGCCTCCCGGAGCGAGTCGGGAACGGCCCGGATCGCCTCCTGTGCCGAGACGACCACGATCGGGAGAATGAGGAGCCCGAGTGTCCCCGCGGCGGAGACGACGATCCCGGTTCCGAACCCAAGCGTCCGCCGGAACAGGGCGAGCCCCAACAGGCCGTAGACGACTGACGGAACGCCCGCGAGGTTCGAGATGTTCACTTCGAGCAGCGTCGCGAACCGACTGCCCCAGCCCGATTTCGGGGCGTACTCTTCGAGGTAGACGGCCGCACTGATTCCGACCGGAAAGGCGAGGATCGCCATGAACCCGACGACGACGATCGACCCGACGAGCTGGGGATAGACGCCGGCCTCACTCGCAACCCGCCCGTGCCACGACTCCAAGAGCAGCGTCGGCGTCAGATAGCTCTCCAGACCCTTGATGGCGAGCTGTCGTTCGAGCGTGGCACCCGCGAGCACGCCGCCGATGAGCACGAACGGTCCGAGGACGCCGATTCGACCCTCCGAGTTCGTGCCGACCGTCGAGCCGACGACGTACCCCACCGGGACCACGAACGTCGAAAAGAGCACGACCCAGAACGACGGATCGGTACCGACACCGAGTAGCCCGCCAGCGACCAGGAACGCACTCAGAAGGACGGCCGCTGTGGCCATTATACCATGCCGGGGCGACCAGCGACGCGCCACGACGAAACCGATGATGCCGGCGACCGGAAGCGTCGTGATTCCGAAATACGCGATCCACTGGGCCGCGATACCGACGACCGGGCGAACGAGGCCGTAGAGCAGCGCAGCGACACCGAGGCCGAGCACGGCCGCCACCGGTATCGCGGGACCGGTGTACGTCCGCTCGTCCGTCGTGCGACCGTACACACCGACCAGCAGCGGAGGGATAGCTCCGAACAGCAGGTAGATGAGCACGTCGTACGGACTCACGGAGTCCGCGACGACGTAAGTGACGAGGCTGACAGCCAGCCCGCCGAACACGACGGCGAAGGCCTTCGCGTTCACGGCTCGGACGGCCGTGTCCCGTCTCGCGTACCACGTGAACGCGGCGGTCGGGGCCACCAGCGTCCCGAAGTACAGGAGATACCACTGGGCCGAGGCCGTCAGGGGCTGAAACGTGTCGAACGCGATGTACCCGAACAGGATCAGTAACGACACGATACCGACGAGCGTCGCGCCCAGCAGCGCCGCCTCGAAGAGCTGGCCTTTGAGCTCTCGAAGCCGGGTGCCGCTCGCTTGACGCAGTTGGTCGACGCCCTCGTCTTGGGTCGCCATTATTCGTAGGCCTCCCTGAAGCGGCGACGAACGAGTTCAGCCAGTACGTTCATCGTGAGTGTGATTGCGAACAGTGTCATGCCGAGGGCGAACATCGCTTCGAACGTGGGCCCCGTTCCGAGCGAGTCTGCGCCCGCGATCTGTACCATCGCCGCGGTCATCGTCTGACTCGACTCGGCGAGGTTCTTGAGGACGTTCGGGAAATAGGGCATCTGCGGGCTCATCCCCATCGCCATCGTCACCGCCATCGTCTCGCCGATCGCCCGCGACAGCGCGAGGACGTACGAGGCGACGATGCCCGAGGTCGCAGACGGGACGACGACCTTCGTCGAGACGTCGAACTTCGTCGAGCCGAGCCCGTAGGCCGCTTCGCGGAGGCTGTCGGGAACCGCGCTGAGCGCGTCCTCGCTGATCGAGGAGACCATCGGGATGATCATGATCCCGACGACGATGCTCGCGGACAGCGCGTTGAACGTCCGCAGCGACGGGACGACGAACGTGAACTCCGGGAGGGCGAGGACGAACCCCGAAATCGCCGGAAGCCAGTCGGGAACGGTGAGAATCTGGATTCTCGACGGGATTACCGTGGCGTCGATGGGAAGAAAGCCATCGATCAGCGGCGTCACGTACACGAGCGCCATGTATCCGTAGATGACCGTGGGCACACCGGCAAGGACTTCAAGTGCCGGTTTCAGAATCGACCGCACGCGCTCGCTCGCGTACTCGCTCAGGTAGATCGCGGCCGCCAGCCCGACGGGCAACGCGATGAGCGCCGAGCAGACGGTGACGAGCAGCGTCCCGCTCACGAGCGGCAGCACGCCGTATTCACCGGCGATCTTCGGACTCCAGTTCGTTCCCGTGAAGAAGGCGATCGGTGAGATCTCACTCCAGAACGTGAGCGCGTTCACGGAGAGCGCCAGGATGATACCCACGGTCACGAGGATCGTGAGAACGGCACTCCCCGCGATCAGCCATGCGTACAGTCGCTCCTTGCGGGCGACGAACTGGTTTCGCTGGAGTGAATCAGAGACAGACTGTGATTCGTTGCTCATAATACTGAAATTGGAGTGGATGTTCGGCGCTCTCTTCGACCGATCAGGTCACCTGCTGAACTCGTAGTCGCCAGCGATGCCCGCTTCGAGGTTCGCGAGGTTGTCCTCGACCATCTGGTCGCTGGAGGGGACGTAGCCGACGTCGCTGGCGATGTAATCCTCGTCGGCCTCGTTGACGTAGAAGCGGATGAACTCCTGGAGGTGGGTCTTCTCCTGGAGCTTGTTCATGTTGGCGTAGAAGAACAGCGGCCGGGCGAGCGGGTAGTTCCCGCTCTGTGCGCCTTCGAGACTCGGCTCGACCGGGTCGTTCCCGCCCTCGACGAGGCCGAGCGCCTTGACCGAGTCCGGGTTGTTCGTGTAGTACGCGAAGGGGAGGTACCCGAACGCGTACTCGTTGCCGGAGACGCCCTGTGCGATCAGGTTGTCCTCCTCGGTCCCCTCGAAGTCGCTGCGGATCGGCTGGTCCGACTCGGTCTCGCCGATGACCGCCTCGATGAAGTAGTCGTAGGTTCCCGACGTGCTCGCCGGACCGTACAGGTCGAGCGGCTCGTCCGGCCAGTCAGAGTTGACGTCACTCCACATTTCGGGAGCGGTGTCCGGTGACCAGATGGTCTTGAGATCCTCCAGTGAGATCTCGTCGATGAAGTCGGCGTCGTTGTTGACGACCACGGTGAGCGCGTCCTGAGCGACGTAGAACTCGACCGGTTCGATGCCGTTGTCGCGGCAGCGCTGGAGCTCTTCGTCTTTGATCGGGCGGCTCGCGTTGTTGATGTCGCTGTCGCCCGGGATGAAGACGTTCTCGAAGCCCCCGCCGCTGCCGTCCGGCGTGATGTTGAACCCGACGCCGTCGCCGTACTCCTCGTTCCACAGTCGAGAGACCTCCTCGGCCACCGGGTACACCGTGCTGCTCCCCGAGATTCGGACGTCTCCCGAGAGCGACGCCCGGTCGACGTTCGAGTCGTCGCCGCTACCACCGTCGCCGCCGTCGCCGCTGTCGCCACCGTCACCGCTGTCGCCGCCGTCGCCACCGTTGCCACCGTCACCGCCGTCGCTCTCGGCGTCACCCTGTTCACTTCCGCTGGTACAGCCTGCGAGTCCGGCAGCACCAACCGCGCCAGAGGTCAGTATGAATTTCCGCCGTGATACCAGATCAGACAGTCGCGCTGACTCGCGTGTCATCACCAGAAACCGGACGGAGGATTACTAAACTCGTTTATAATAGGGGTACTTGACGGTACGTTCGTTTCGGTTCGGTACGTACCGATACGATCCCAATAGAGTCCTATATATCGATGGGTACCACCGGGTGGTCGTCTCCGGATGCTGGCGGTACGAACAGGAGACAGACCGCCGAGACGACGGCGTTTTGCAGACGGTTACGGCCAACAGAATCAGTCCGCGATGTCGTCCTGTAGTCGGGCGAGCGCGTTCATCGCTTCGATGGGCGTCATCGTCGCCACGTCCAGCTGTGCCAGCCGCTCGCGGAGCGGGTCGGCGTCAGGTCCGCTCTCGTCACCGGTCGCCGCCTCGACGACGGCGTGGCCGTCGGCCGACGCCGACGGCGGCTCGCTCGCCGGAGCCGACGCCTGGGCCACCGCGCCGTTTTCGGCGTCCGAGGACTCGCTGCGCTCGTCCTCGCCGCCCGCGTGTCGCTCCGCTCCCGCTCTCGTTTCCGAGGACTCGCTTCGCTCGTCCTCGCTGGCCAACACCGTCCGAGAACGCTCGACCACCGAATCGGGCACGCCGGCCAGGGCCGCGACCTCGATCCCGTAGGACGCCGCGGCCGCGCCGGGGGCGACGCTGTGCTCGAAGACGACGCCGTCGCCGTCGTGGCGCGTCTCGAAGTGGCGGTTGCGGACGCCGGGCAGTTCGTCGGCGACGGCCGTCAGCTCGTGGTGGTGGGTCGCAAAGAGCGTGTACGCCCCGATTTCGTCGTGGACGTGTTCGGTGACGGCGCGGGCGATGGCGAGCCCGTCGGCCGTCGAGGTCCCCCGGCCGACCTCGTCCAGCAGGATCAGCGAGTCGCTGGTCGCGCCCTGGAGGATGTCTGCGAGTTCGGTCATCTCGATCATGAACGTCGAGCGCCCGCCGGCGATGTCGTCGCTCGCACCGACGCGGGTGAACACGCGGTCGACGATCGGCAGGTTCGCCTCGCGAGCGGGGACGAAACTCCCGGCCTGTGCCAGCACGCAGATGAGCGCGATCTGGCGCATGTACGTCGATTTCCCGCTCATGTTGGGGCCAGTGAGGATCGTGAAAAACGAGTCCGGAGTGAGGCAGGCGTCGTTGGGAACGAACGACGCCTCGGCGCGCTCGACAACGGGGTGGCGGCCGGCCGTCACGTCGATGGCGTCCCCGCCGACGCTGGGTCGGCAATAGTCGTGGGTCGCCGCCACCTCGCCGAAGGCCACGAGCGCGTCGAGCGTCGCCAGGCGGTCGGCCAGCGCCTGCACGCGCTCGGCCTCGGCCGCGATCGCCGCTCGTACCTCACAGAACAGGTCGTATTCGAGGTCGTCGGCGGCCGTCTCTGCCCGGACGATCTCCTCTTCGCGCTCCCTGAGTTCGGGCGTGACGAAGCGCTCGGAGTTTTTCAGCGTCTGGCGGCGCTCGTAGTCGTCGGGGACGCTGTCGAGGTTGGGGTCGGTCACCTCGATGTAGTAGCCGTGGACGGAGTTGTGCCCGACCTTCAGCGAGTCGATTCCGGTGCGTTCGCGCTCGTTGATCTCCAGGTCGTCGATCCATCGCTTGCCCGACCGCTCGGTCTCGCGCAGCGCGTCGAGGTCGTCGTCGTACCCCTCGCGGATCACGTCACCCTCGGTGACTTCCTGGGGCGGGTCCGGACAGATCGCCGCCTCGATCTCCTCGCGCACGTCCGTCAGCGGATCGAGCCCCTCGTGAAGGTCCGCGAGCAGGGCGCTGTCGGCGTCGGCCAGTTGCTCACGCACGTCGGGGACGACTGCGAGCGTGGCCGCCAGCGAGCGCAGGTCCCGCGCGTTGGCTCGCCCGCGCGAGACGCGAGAGATCAGCCGTTCGAGGTCGTACACGTCCGCGAGCAGGGCGTGGAGTCGCTCGCGGCGCTGGAGCGCTTCGACGAGTTCGGCGACCGCCTCGTGGCGGCGTTCGATTCGGTCGGCGTCGAGCAGCGGCCGACGCAGCCAGTCGCCGAGCCGTCGCCGGCCGAGCGCGCAGGCGGTCTCGTCGACGGTGTCGACCAGCGTGCGCCCCTCGTGGCCCCGCACCGCCCGGCGCTCGAACAGTTCGAGGCTGTCGAGCGCGACGGCGTCCAGCAGCATGTACTCGCGGGGGTCGTAACGCGTGAGGTGCGTGAGATACGTCAGTTGCCCGCCGTCGTCGTCTGCGATCTCGTCGCTCGTGCCCGCACCGCCCCCGCGGGTGTACTCGGCGTACGCAAGCAGCGCGCCGCAGGCTCGCACCTCCAGGTCGTCGGCCAGCAGCGCGTCCGGGTCGCCGAAGTACGTCCGCACTCGGTCGGCGGCGTCCTCGAAGGCGAACACCGACTCGTCGTACGGCGTCACCATCGCCGCCGCCTCGAAGACCCGATCCTCGTCCACGTCGACGCCGGGGCCGACGATCGCCTCCGCGGGTGCGAACCGACCCACCTCGTCGGCGACGGCGTCGACGGCGTCGGCGCTGGTCGCGTAGAAATCGCCCGTGGACACGTCCAGCAGCGCCAGCCCGTAGCGGCGGCCGTCGGCGGTCAGCGCGGCGACGTAGTTGTTGTCCGGCGAGTCGAGCAGTTCGTCCTCGGTCAGCGTCCCCGGCGTGATGATCCGCGTCACCGCCCGGTCGACGACGCCGCTGACCGCGTCGGGGTCCTCGACCTGGTCCGCGATGGCGACGCGGTAGCCGGCGTCGAGCAGCGTCTCGACGTAGCTCTCGGCGTTGTCGATGGGGACTCCGGCCATCGCGTACTGCCCAGTGGAGTCCTCGCGCTTGGTCAGCGTGATCTCACAGAGCCGGGCGACCCGCTCGGCGGCACCGCAGAAGGCCTCGTAGAAGTCCCCGACCTGAAACAGGACCAGCGAGTCGTCGTAGGCCCGACAGAGCTCGTAGTACTGGCGCATCATCGGCGTCAGCTCGTCGGCCCGCTCGGCCATCTTCTCGGGAGGTCCCAGCGCCGCGTCCATACCCGAGAGGGAAGCCCCGCCCGCCCAAATATACTGCGGGTCGGCGCGGTGTCTCGGCCGCCGAGGCGAACGACGGGGACAACCGTATGCGTCTGGGCGACCAAAGAGAGGTATGTCCACGGAGACACAGCCCCGTCCCCACCTGCTCGACTCGAAGCCGGCGCTCGACGACCTGATCGCCAGCGAGGAGCGGCTGCTCGTGGAGTTTCACACGAAAGGCTGTTCGCTGTGCGAGGCGATGGCCCCGGTACTCGACGCGGTCGCGAAGGGGACCGACGCGACGGTCGCGACGATGAATCCCCGCGACGATCCCGTCCTCGTCGACGAGTACGACGTGCGGTCGGTGCCGAAGCTGTTGCTGTTCGTCGACGGCGAACTCGTCGAGACGCTCGAAGACGGGTTCGTCCCGGTCGACGACGTGCGCGCGTTCGTCACCGAAGCCGAGTGATACTGCCGGCTGTCACTGTTTCAGAGCGCGTCGTAGAACCGGTTGCAAACCCAGTCTTTCAGTCGAAAGTGAGTGGATTAGCCGGTAAGTGGGTTTGCTCATTGACCACTGGATTTCCTACCAGGTTTGATGATATTCGGTTCGGCCAGCAAGATACACAGCGCGCATTCAACATGCCGTAACGAGTGAGCGTAAACAGAGAACTGTGAAGTATATTAGCGGTGACTCGGTGGAGAGAGGGTTGATGGAGGATCCGATCAACTCCGATCCCCACACGTATACGAAGACACCGAAGACTTCTACTATCTCTTCAACGCTGAACTGATAGGTACGACCGATAGACGGCCTATACCGAGAGTATAACAGTTTGTGCTTGAAGCCGCACTACCGTGGGAATATCTATCGGCCGGTATCTAAGTCTAGCAGTGGAACAGTGTTCCGAGTTTGTTTTGGATGTCTTCCATGTGTTTCGGTGGGATTTTGCCTAATCTCCACGAATTGCTATCGTCATCATTTGCCTTTACTCGCTCTGCGAATGACACGGTCGTGATGAGATTCAGAATTACTACTGAATCTTCATCTAATCCATTGACAGTACCTGGCAACTGCACCTCTCGAGCCCAACTCTGCCTGTCTCTTGAAGAGACCGGTGCCACAACCACACCCCTATCCTCATCGCTCGGGTGTTGCACGACTACAGCAGGATGTGGGTCCTCAAATTCCCCCGGCGGGGATTCTTCGCTGTCGATGAAATTGACGTGAATGAGGTCTCCATACTCGGGAAAGCTCATTCTTGCGTAACTTCTCCTTCTGCCCTCTTGATAGCTTCTACACCCGTCCGGGAAACCGCATTCAGAAGAGACTCGTCTATAGATTGTTCCTCAGTCTCGCTATTTCCCTGAGGCTCCGACGGTTCTCGATCCGGGTCAAGGTCGGAGTTCCCTCGCCGATCTCGAATTGAGTCAAGCTCATCAACCCAAGATCCGCCCCGGTACGTTTTTACGGTAGCCTCTACGCTGGGCCGAAGGGAGTCAACGTTATCGCCACGCATCGTCTTCAATGAGACCTCCTGTGCAACGAAGTCCCAAATCGTGCTGTAGAATTTCCGAACTGCATTGCTGATGAATGCATCTTGCCCCGAAGATAGTTCTTCCATAGCGTCTGCCTCAGCGATAACGCTGGTGAGGACCTTTTGGTACTCTCTCAGCGGCTCGGTAGTATGCTCTAATTCTTCGTGCTTTGCCACCTCATTGATAACGGGAGTGAACCGCTTCTCTAGTTCGTAGTAGTAGTGTGTGGAGTCCTCGTGCCAACTCTCGTCATCCTTGATTTTGTCGAGAGTCTGCTGAAGACGCGCACTGGCAATATACAGGTCAGTATATCGCGCCGCATATCGGTCCCTTGGGGCGTATTTGGCGTAAAAATCCTCCAGATACTCCTTAGTGTTCTCAGCTGTCACAATCTTATCGAACTCCTCGCCGAGTTCTGAGATGAAATAGTAGGCAAACTCCTCGGTTGAGAGAGAATCTCTTGTCGGTAGCCGAGACTCCTCAAGATGCGAGATCTCGCTCCCCGGTGCTGGCATCAGACTTGCATTATGGTCGGAAGTAACGTCCTCTGGAGCGGGGCCGTATTTATACCAGCCAAAGGTCAGGCCAAGGTCTCGATCTTCGTTGACGATGTACTGAAGCTTGTTTAGACGAATCTTATCGAGCCTGATGTCCTCCTCCGCAAAGCGCCCTCGTTCCTTGCCTAGGAAAAGAGCGTATTGGATTCCCTCTTTAATATCAGCAAGGAGGGATTCCTCGTCGCCGCTAGTGAGCATACCATAGATACGGATCTGAGAGTACTTTATATCTTGCATGTTCTCTCTTTTTGGGAATATGAGAAAATAGCAATTAGAGGGACTAATAGAGCTATTCTAGGTTAGTGGACACACGCAACCCTTCTTTTCTGTGTCGTTCACTACGCCCCGTTTCATCTATTAGTGGATGCAGACCTCTCACGTTCATCGTTCCTGCTTTCCGAACTGATGTCGTGCTGGCTATACCCTCTGTATTGAACAGTGGCCACTCCGCGAGAGGCAACGACAACCACCCGTATGAGACCCGTTCTATGACGGGCTTTATTCGCGGCTCGGGGGTCGCAAAATCCGAGAGAGACGGAGCCGGCAGTATGACGAGCGGGGAGCGGAGAGCCGACCGCGATCAGGTCCCGTCGACGAGCCGTTCGAGCTGTTCCGGGGGGACCGCCCCGCGGGCGGCGTAGCCGTCGTAGACGAAGGTCGGGACGCCGGTGATCCCCTCGCGCTGGGCCTCGGTAAAGCGCGTCGTGACCTCCTCGCGGAGCGTCTCGTCGTCGAGTGCGGCGCGGACCTCGTCGCCGTCCAGACCCGCGCGTTCGGCGAGATCGGCCAGCACGTCCGGATCGCCGATGTCGCGTTCTTCCTGCCACAGCGCCGTGAAGATGCTCGTGTCGAAGTCGAGCCACGTCTCGTAGTCGGCGGTCGTCTTGACGTGGTAGGAGGCGATCTGGGCCGACAGCGAATCCACCTCGCTGGCCAGATCGAGGCTCATCTCCACGCCGTACTCCGCTTGCAGGCGGCGGACGCTCTCCTTTGCCTGTTCGTAGTAGTCGTCGTCTTTGCCGTCGTCGACGGAGTGGTCGATCGAGCCGTCGGGGTTGCGTTTGTTGTGGCGCAGATCGAACGGCCGCCAGTCGATGCGCAACTGCTCGTCCCGATCCGCCTGGAACTGTCTGAGCGACTCGCGACCGAGATAACAGAACGGACAGACGTAGTCGGAGTAGACCGCGATCTCGTCGGTCGTCGGCGACTCCGGCCGGTCGGCGGCGTCGGTGTCGGTCATCCTACCCACGCTTTGCAGTCCGGACGGAAGAGCGTTGGCCGGTCGTGTGTCTTCGGTATCAAGCCGAGGAGGAGTCCCCGCCCACCTCGACGGCGTAGTCCGACTGGATCCAGGCCGCCGAGTTGGTCCGATCGTAGACGATGGTGTCGCCGTCGTCGGTCGTGAACGCGCCGAACTGTTCGTCGGCGCTGGGTTCGTCGTCGGTCGTCGCGTCGGAACTGGTGTCTGATTCGGTCATCGATTGGAATGCGGTACCGATTCACAATGGAATGATGGACATAAGCCTTTCCCGAATACAATAGGGAATGATAATACCATACTATAGTAGCCATTGAAAATCAATGCACACCCGATCGCACGACGGCAGTGCGATCGGTGTGTAAATCGTTTCAATTGTTACTATAGGACTCGCTACTGCCAGAGAGACCGCTGCGACGATCCGGACGACAAAAGCCGCACGCGCCGTGGACGCGTGCGATCGACGGCTACTGCCCACTCAGATCCAGTGCGAAGTCCGACTGGATCCAGGCGTCCGGATTCTCGCGGTCGTAGACCACGAAGTTCCCGTCGCCTGTCACGAACGTCCCGTACTTGTCGCTCTGTTCCCCACCTGTTCGATCGACTGTGCGTGTCATCGTCCCATGCCACCCGGCGACCCGGGTTGACAGACGTACACGACCACATATCATAAATATTATTAATTTCGTGGCGATTCGCAGCGAGACCAGGATCACCATCCATTAGGGCCGGGTCGCCCTGTCCTCACACATGACACGAGAGGCCGCGCCCGTCACGCCACCGGTCGTCCTGTCGATCGCCGGCAGCGACAGCGGCGGCGGTGCGGGGATTCAGGCGGACACGAAGACGATCGAAGCGGGCGGCGCGTTCGCGACGACGGCGATCACCGGCGTCACCGCACAGAACACGCAGGGCGTCCGGGACGTGACCACGCTCGACCCGGCGGCGGTGAGCGAGCAGATCGACGCCGTCGTCGAGGACTTCGACGTGGCGGCGGTCAAGACGGGGATGCTGTCGACGAGCGCGGTCGTCGAGACGGTCACCGAGTACGCCGAGACGCTGCCGGGACTGGTCGTCGACCCCGTCATGGTCGCCGCCAGCGGGGACCGACTGCTCGACCCGGCGGCGGAGGCCGCCTACGAGGACCTGATCGCGGCGGCGGCGCTCGTGACGCCGAACGCCGACGAAGCCGAGGTGTTGACCGACGTCGAAGTGACCGACGCCGACGCGGCGCGGCGCGCGGGCGAGGCGCTCGTGGCGATGGGTGCCGACGCGGCCCTGGTCAAGGGCGGACACGTCCCCAGCGACGCCGTCGTCGACACGCTCGTGACCGACGAGACGGTCCACACCTACCGACACGACCGGATCGATACGGCGGCGACCCACGGCTCGGGCTGTACGCTCTCCAGTGCCGTCGCGACGCGGCTGGCACACGGCGACGAGATGGAGACCGCCGTCGGCGAGGGGATCGCCCTGCTCGCCCGTGCGGTCCGGTACAACGTCGACGTGGGCGAGGGGGCGGGTGCCGTCCATCACACCGTCGAGAGCCGCAACGAGGCCGCACGCAACGAGACCGTCGAGGCCGTCGAGGCCGTCGTCGCCGGGCTGAGCGATGCGAACGCGACCGCGCTGGTGCCACACGGCATCGCCAACGTCGCGGGGGCGACGCCCTACGCCGAATCCCCGGCAGAGGTGGCGGCCGTCGAGGGCGGTATCGGGCTGACCCGAGACGGGATCCGCTCCAATCGCGGCGTCCGTTTCGGCGTCCCGACGCCGCTCGCAGCGACGATCCTCGCCTGCCGGGAGCACGATCCAGCGGTCAGGTTCGCGCTGTCGTGTACGGCCACGTCACCGCTCGTCGACGCGCTGGGGACGCTCGACGGGGAGACCGCGACCGTCGAGAACGACGAGAGCGAGGCCCGCGTACAGGCGGCGTTCGCGGACTGTGAGACGACGCCCGCGGCGATCGTCGACCGCCACGGCGACCGGCTCGTCGTCCTCGCGCCGGAGGCGACCCAGCTCCTCGAACGCGTCCAGACCCTCGTCGCCAGCGTCGAGGCGTGAGCCTACCCCAGTCGACGGCGGAGAGCGACCCACAGCACGGACAGGGCCACGACGAGGGCGACGACACCGGGTCCCGCCCCGTCACCGCGGCTGGTCGCCGTCGCCGTCGGGGTCGCCGTGGCGGTCATCGTCCGGACGCGGTTCGGTCGGACCATCACCTCGACGGAGGGGACGGTGCCGGCACCGAGCGACACCGTGCCCGGACGGGGAAGAGAGATCTCCCGCTCGATGGAGGTCCTGTTGTAGGCCGGCATCGTCACGTGCCGTCGACCGACCTCCTCGGAGTCGCGGGTGAACACGACGGTCGCCTCGCCCGGTCGCGGCTCCCCGTTGTACAGCGTCGCGGTCAGGACGACGGTGTCGCCCTGTTGGGCGGTCGTGGGCTCGACGTCGAGGCTGACGACGTTGGCCCTCACCGGCCGCTGGACGGTGACGTTGATCCGCTCGCCGTCGACGACGACGTGGTAGGTGCCCGGCGTCGGGAACCGGTGGGAAAGCGGGGCCGTCGTCGATTCCCCGGCCTCGATCCGTCCGCTCGTCTCGTCGACGACCGTCCCGTTGACGCGCATCGAGACGTTGTACACGCCCGCAGTGCCCCCGGCGTTGCTGACGAGGGTGTCGACGGTCAGGCGCTCGCCGGTCACCAGTTGGATCGTGTCGTCCGTGACCGTCTCGTTTCGGTAGGGGCCAGTGATCCGGTAGCCGTCGGCGTCGCCGGCCGGCGGTAGCTCGTATCCGACCCGTGCCGGGAGCTGGCCGAAGACGGCGGCGTGGGTCGTCCGATTCCACGTCTCGACCGACGCCGTGGTCTCGGTGTAGGTCTGGCCCTCGTCCAGCACGGACGTTCCCCCGGTCGTCGCCAGCAGTTCGAGGAAGTCGAGCTGTGACACCGGCCGCTGCTGGCCGTTCATCTCACGGAACACGTCCTGCAGAGTCCGCTCGCGGTCGGTCGCGACGCGCAGGCGACGGTCCAGTTCGCCGGCCACGAGCGAGCCCCTGTCGTAGTCGGGCGCACCCTCCCAGGTCGAGACGTTCGAGAGCACGACCCCATCGTAGACCGGATGGGTCCCGCGGGCCAGTCGGTCACGGAACGCCTCGAACGCCACGGACTCCTGTTCGAGCGAGAGCAACGCCGCGTAGTACGACGCCGACGCCTCCGTGAACCAGGCCGTCCGACTCGTGGGCGTGAACGCCTGCCGGGTGTGGACGTACTCGTGGAGCCAGGCGTTGTCCGGCTGGTCGAGCGTCTCGGCGTCCCGGACCCAGGCGTCGGTGTCGCCGGTCTGGACGCCCCGGACGCCCCACTCGACGGAGCCCGTGGGCGCGGCGATCAGGAACACCGTCTCGTCGCGGTCCCCGACCCGCAACGCGTCGGAGCTGTCGGCCAGCGCGTCGAGGATCGCCGACGGCGGCTCCGACAGCGTCGCGGCCGCCGGGACGACCAGCCGGAACCGCTGGCCGTGGGCGGTCCGCTCGTGCAGTTCGTGCTCGCCGAGGTAGACGAGCCACTCCCCGGCCGCGCCGGGACCAGCCGTCGACGAGCCGCGGTCGAACACGATCGGCGTCCCGCCAGTCGCCTCCCAGTAGGTCGGCGTCGGCGGGCGTTCGAACAGCGCCCACTCGCCCGTGCCCGCGTACAGCGCGCGGCCGTCGCTCGCCTGTGGCCCCGTCCGGTCGATGGTCTCGTTGATCCGGTAGTCGTAGGTCAGCGTCGGCTGCTGTGTCGTGGCACGCCAGCGAAAGTGGGTCTCGTTGTCGCGGGCGAATCCCTGCCGGGAGACGAAAGTGGCTCCGTCGGGAAGCGCGGCCCGCATGGAGACGACGCGTGCGGGGACGCTGTAGGTCAGTCGGACCCGAACCGTGCCGGGGCGCTCGGGCAGGCGCTGGAATCGCTGGGTGAGTCCCAGCGTCCCGTCGTCCTGCTGGCCGGTGTCGCTGCCGGCGGTGTCGCCCACGCCGAGACCGAACTGGCCGACGCCGGCAGACAGCTGCTTGGGCGGCGATCCCGATCGGTCCGCCGACGCCGGCACGTCGGTGTCGACGGTCGTCTCGACGGCGGACGAGTCGGCGACGGTGATCGCGGGGGCGATGCTCCCCGAGAGCACCACCACGACCAGCACCGCGACGACACCACGCGTCACCTCGCCCATTTACCACTTGTTGCACACCACCCGACAAATAGCTGACCCGTGGGAACACGGACCAATCTGCGACCCACAACCCTTAGGCACCCGTCGCTCCCAGGGGCGGGTATGACAGAGGCGACGGGTATCGTCGGCGAGTTCCTCTCGCTGAAGGCGGACAGTGACGCGGATCTGCTGGCGATGCAGTGTGGCGACTTCTACGAGTTCTTCGACGAGGACGCCGAGATCGTCGCCGACGAGCTCGACCTGAAGGTGAGTCAGAAGTCCTCCCACGGCGCTTCGTACCCGATGGCGGGCGTGCCGGTCGACGACCTGACCCCCTACGTCTCCGCGCTGGTCGAGCGGGGCTACCGGGTCGCCGTCGCCGACCAGCACGAGACGGCGGACGGACACGCCCGCGAGATCACGCGCGTCGTGACGCCGGGAACCCACCTGGAGACGACCGACGACGCCGCCCAGTACCTCGCTGCCGTCGTCGGTACCGGCGGCGACTCGTCGGACCCAGTGGCGGGAGCCGACGGCAGCTACGGGCTGGCCGTGGCCGACGTGACTACCGGCCAGTTCCACGTGACCCAACTCGACGGCCCGGACGCTCGCACGCGGATTCAGACGGAGCTGTACAAGTTCGACCCCGCGGAGGTGTTGCCCGGCCCCGACCTGCGTGGCGACGACGACTTCCTCGATCGCCTGCGCGAGCGGACCGACGCGGCGCTGACGGTCCACACCGAGGAGTCGTTCGCGCCCGGACGAGCGCGCCACCGCGTTCGCGACCACTTCGGCCCCGAGACCGTCGACAGCGTCGGTATCGCCGACGACGACGCGGCCATCTGTGCCGCCGGTGCCGTCCTGTCCTACGTCGAGGACACCGGCGTCGGGACGCTGGCCTCGATCACGCGCCTGCAGTCCTACGGCGCGACCGACCACGTCAATCTGGACGCGACGACCCAGCGCAACCTCGAACTGACCGAGACGATGCAGGGCGGGACCGACGGCTCGCTGTTCGATACGATCGACCACACGGCGACGGCTGCCGGCGCACGCCTGCTCCGGGAGTGGCTCCAGCGGCCACGCAGAGATCGCGCCGAGCTGACGCGACGCCAGTCCTGTATCGCCGCGCTGACCGAGGCAGCGATGGCTCGCGAACAGCTCTGTGAGACGCTCTCGGACGCGTACGACCTCGAACGACTCGCGTCGAAGGCGGTCTCGGGCAGCGCCGACGCCCGCGACCTGCGCGCGGTCGCGGGGACGCTGTCCCTGCTGGAAACGGTCGAAGACGTGATCGACGAGGACGACCGACTGGCCGACTCGCCGCTGGCCGACGCCCTCGATCGGCTCGACCGCGAGGTCGTCGCCGACCTCGCCGCGGAACTGGACGCCGCCCTCGTCGACGACCCGCCGGGGACGGTCCGCCAGGGAGGCCTCTTCTGCCGGGGGTACGACGAGGAACTGGACGCGGTGATCGAGCGCCACGAGGACGCGCTGGAGTGGCTGGAGACGCTGCCCGACCGCGAGAAAGAGACGACCGGCATCACGCACCTCTCGGTCGACCGCAACAAGACCGACGGCTACTACATCCAGGTCGGCAAGAGCGAGGCCGACGACGTGCCCGACCGCTACGAGGGGATCAAGGAACTGAAGAACTCGAAGCGGTTCACGACCGACGAACTGCAGGAGAGAGAGCGGGCGGTGTTCCGCCTCGAAGAACAGCGCCACGAGATGGAGTACGAACTGTTCGGCGACCTGCGGGAGCGAGTCGCCGAGGACGCCACGCTCCTGCAGGACGCGGGCCGCGTGCTGGCCGAACTGGACGCGGTGGCGTCGCTGGCGATCCACGCCGTCCGCAACGACTGGACGCGTCCGGAACTCACCGACGGCCGCGAACTCGACGTGGAAGCGGGCCGGCACCCCGTCGTCGAGCAGACCACGGAGTTCGTTCCCAACGACCTCCGGATGGACGGGGCGACTTCGCCGCCGGACCAAGAGCGTGCCAGCGGGCACGCGGACGCGGATCGTCAGTTCCTGATCGTCACCGGCCCCAACATGAGCGGCAAGTCGACGTACATGCGACAGGCCGCGCTGATCACGCTGCTGGCACAGGTCGGCAGTTTCGTCCCCGCACGCGCGGCGACGGTCGGACTCGTCGACGGGATCTACACCCGCGTCGGCGCGCTGGACGAACTCGCACAGGGCCGGTCGACGTTCATGGTCGAGATGCAGGAACTCAGCAACATCCTCCACTCCGCGACCGACGACTCGCTGGTGATACTCGACGAGGTGGGCCGTGGCACCGCGACCTACGACGGCATCTCGATCGCCTGGGCGGCGACCGAGTACCTGCACAACGAGGTCCGGGCGAAGACCCTCTTTGCGACACACTACCACGAGCTGACCTCGCTCGCCGACCACCTCGACCGCGTCCACAACGTCCACGTCGCTGCCGACGAGTCCGACGGTGACGTGACCTTCCTCCGGACGGTGCGAGACGGGCCGACCGACCGCTCCTACGGGATCCACGTCGCCGACCTGGCGGGCGTCCCAGAGCCCGTCGTCGACCGCTCCCGGACGGTGCTCGATCGCCTGCGCGAAGAGAAGGCCATCGAGGCGAAAGGCAGCGGGTCGTCCGAACCCGTCCAGACCGTCTTCGACGTGAACGCGGGCGGGTTCAAACGCGCCGACGAGAGCGAGACGGCCACCGCCGACGGTGGAACGGCGGCCGAGGCGTCGGACGGGGGACTGGACCCCGAAACCGAGGCCGTCGTCGAGGAACTGACCGAACTCGACGTCAACGAGACGCCGCCGGTCGAGCTGCTGGCGACGGTCCAGCAGTGGCAAGAGCAACTGGACGACGGCTGACGCGAGCAGCGATCACCTATCGTCGACCGTCTACTCTCGTCCCCACGATCGGGACGTGCTGGTACTCGATTCCGTCCCGGTCGTCCAGTGGTCGACGGAGCCGGAGGATCGCCGTCCTGCGGCCCCGTTCCTCGTAGGGCAGCTCCTCGACCACCTCGAAGCCGAGCTTCTCGTAGAGCCGGCGGGCCGTGCGGTTGTCCGGATCGACGATCAGCGTGAGCGCCTCGCGGTCTGCGACGGCCGCCGCCGCGACGACGTGCTTGCTCAGTTCGGTCCCGATGCCCCGTCCCTGGTAGTCCTGGTGGACGAAGACGGCGAACTCCGGCTCGGCGTCGTCGGTCGGCGTGTACAGCGCGTGGCCGACGATGCCGGTCTCCCCGACCACGAGGAAGTTACACCCCTCGTCGAGCAGGCCGTCGAGCCAGCCGGCGATCCGCGAGCGCTTCCGTGGGGGCAATCCCTGTGCCGCCTGTCCCGGCGCGAAGTCGTCGTACATGTCGACGAGGGCCTCGTGGTCGCCGTCGGCCGCCGGGCGGATCACCCAGGACGAACCCTCCCGGTCGACGAATCGTGGACACCGCGGCGGGCAGTGTCGCGTCCCCTCGCACTCGCCTGGGTCCCAGTACCGGCAGACGCGGTCTGTCTGGTCCATGGCTGACTCTCTGTCGTCCCCAGTTAAAAGGAGGGGACTGCGCTCTCAGTCGCTGGGAATCACTCCTCGACCAGCGCCTTCGCTGCCGCCACGTCCCGGAGGCTGGTCGTCGCGGCGTCCAGCACTCCCGTCAGCGTCTCCAGCGAGATGGGGCGAAAGTCCAGCAGCTCACAGCTCACGTTGACCCGCTGTTCCGCGGGTGCGACGAAGGGGTGGGTCTCCGGGTCGTTGTTGTGGATGTGGCCGTGGATCACCCAGTTGTCCCAGTCGTCGGGCACGTCCTCCGGGCGGTGCGTGCAGTAGAATCGGTAGTCGCCGTGTTCGAGCACACACGAGTCGAGCACCGGGAACGGAGCCGCGGCGGGATCGAGCCCAACGTCGTGGTTGCCCTGCAACAGGAGATCCCCGCCCAGCTGTTGGAAGTACTCGATCGTCTCTCGACCGTCCCGCATATCCATAGCCACGTCGCCGAGGTGGACGAGCAGGTCGTCGGGATCGACCGTCTCGTAGTGGCGATCGAGCAGCGCGCTGTCCATCTCGCCGACCGACGTGAACGGCCGGTCACAGTACTCGATGATGTTCGAGTGTCCGAAGTGATGATCGGAGATGACGTACCGGGCCATGGTCCATAGCGCCGGGCGAGGACCCTAACAGTTCGGGTCGATCGTGGGATGCTACCACGCGTCGACGAGCCGGCACCCTTTCGACGCGGAGCCCCGAAGGGCGTCGTATGCGGATCGGACTGCTCTCAGACGTCCACGGGAACCGCCCGGCTCTCGACGCGGTCCTCGACGATCTGCCGCCCGTCGACGAACTGGTCTGTGTCGGCGACGTGGTCGGCTACAATCCCTGGCCCGCCGAGTGTCTCGAACGGGTCCGCGAGACGTGCTCTGTCGTCGTCCAGGGCAACCACGACCGCACCGTCGAGACTCCAGAGCGGTACGCGCACAACGAGATGGCACGGGCGGGACTCGAACGCGCCAGGCGGGCGCTCGACGACGAGCAACGCGAGTGGCTCGCCGACCGCCCGCCCCGGACGACCATCGACGGCGGACGGTACCGACTGGCCCACAGCCACCCGGACCCGGACCAGCTGGGCACCTACGTCCGCCCGCGGCAGTTCCCGGAACTGCGGCCCTACCTCGACGACCACGACGGCATCGTCGTCGGCCACACCCACGTCCAGCACGAAGCGACGGTCGACGACCGCCTGATCGTCAATCCGGGAAGCGTCGGCCAGCCACGCGACGGAGATCCGCGGGCGGCCTACGCCGTCCTCGACACCGACGACGACAGCGTCGAACTCCGCCGCGTCCAGTACGACATCGACCGAGTCATCTCGAAAGTCGAGGCGCTCGACAGGCCCCGACGACTCGGAATCCGGCTGCTCGACGGATCCTGACACTTCGGCTCTGTGTCTGGGACGCATCTCTCGATCTCGGAGTGGCGAGCGTCTCCAGACAGTGACAGTCAGCGCGACAGAGACAGCCGCGAAAATCGTCGAAACAGTCCCGCGACCGGGCGGCGAGTCGAGCGAGGCAAAGCGGCCTCGTTCTCGGACGGACTACTGTCGCCGTTTGCCCGGTCGATCGGATAAAGGCGGACAATGAGCCGTATCAGTCGGCGGGCATCTCGGTGCGGTCGGCGGCGTCGGTGGCCATCGGCGTGACGAGCTTGTAGGCACCCCAGACGGCCAGCACGAGCAGCGCGGCGATGACGATCCCGGTTCGCAGCGTCGGGTCGATCAGCGGCGTCGCGATCACTTCACCGGCGTCGTTGGTCAGCGCGGTCGGGCTGTAGGGTTTGCCCGCCAGCAGTTCCAGCACGCCCATGACGACGATGCCCAGCACGAACAGGGCACCGCTCAGTCCCAGCGCGATGCGGTCGACGATCGTTGTGGTGTCAGTCATTGTCGGTCACCTCGTTAGCCGAGGATGTAGCGCAGTTTCGGGTGGCGTTGCACCAGTTTCGTCTGCTCGACGATGGCGTCGAGGCCGTAGTACCGGCCCGCGCCCAGCACGATCACGGTCAGGAACAACAGCAGCCCCATCAGGTCGCTGTTGACCAGGCCGTGGCCGAACTCGGCGTTGCCGATCCAGAACAGGGTCATGAAGATGACCCCGCCGATGGACGCCAGTCGCGTCAGCAGGCCGGCCATCAGCGCCAGCCCGATCAGCGTCTCGAACAGCGGGACGCCGGGCGCGATCAACCACGCCAGGTTGTTGCCCATCCAGACCGGGATCGGCCCCAGGGCCGTGCCCGTCATCTCCTGCATGTACATCGGCCCGTAGCTGTAGGCCAGCCCGTCCTCGACGAGCTTGGTCACGCCCGCGTGGAAGAACCACCAGCCCGTGATGACCCGCAGCAGGGCCAGCCAGTAGCTCGTCAGCGGCCCGTCTAACTCGAGCTCGAAGTCCGTCGCCAGTGGGTTCGCCGTGTTGGTTGCCATAATCTCTCCCTCACATGTACGAGTTGGCGTTGATACGAGATATAACAGGCCGCGTGTTCCCAGCGGGTGAAAAGCGCTCTCAGATTCCGAGAGCGGGAAGCGAGTGAGACCGCTCGGGTGCCGTCACTCCTCGCGGTCGCCGTAGGCTACGTCCTCGTCGTCGAAGAAGCCGAAGTCGTCGTCGTCCCGGAGGACGTAGTCGTTTTCCAGCACCTCGGAGACGATCCGGCCCAGCGAGTCGAGCGCCATGTCGATCCCGTCCGGATCGTCGAGAGCGTACTCGTCGGCGGCGTCGTCGGGGAGTTCGGGAGCGCGGTAACCGACCTCGTCGCTGGCGGGGTCCCAGTAGAAGTCGAAGGCCTCGATCAGGTCGAGCCGTTCGACGACCGCGAACTCCGCCGTCGAGAGCCCGGCACTGGTCGTCCACTCCTCGAACGCATCCTGCCAGGTACCGGCCTGGAAGAACCCCTCGACCTCCTCGCGGCGGTAGTCGTCGCTCGTGTCGACGATCTCGTTGTCGATGGCTTCGTACTCGCCTCTGGTCTGTGGCCCGGACAGCGACGGCGGATCTGGAACGGGAACGTCGAGTGCCATAGATAGTTGTTGTCTCTACAACAGTATAGCACCTCCGGCACACAGGCCAGAAGGTTCTCAAGTGGCGACCAGAGAGGGGCATGTATGAGACACGTCGGACTGAAAGCCCGGATGGCGTTCGTGGGGTCGCTGCTGTTTGGCTTCTACGCGGTCGCCGCGGTAGTGCTGATGGGGCTGTTCGGCGAGAGCGCGCTCCCGCTGATCCTCGTCGGGAGCGTCCTCTTCGTCGGCATCCAGTACAAGATCGGTAAGTGGGCGGCCCTGCGCAGCGTCGGCGCGGAGGACCTGCCAGAGGACCGCTTCCCCCAGATCCACAAGCAAGTCGAGTACCTCTCGACGGACATGGGCATCGAGAAACCGCGGCTGATGGTCGCGCGGATGGGCGTGCCCAACGCCTTCGCCGTCGGCCGCAAGGGTGCCGGGACGGTCGTCGTCAGCGAGGAACTGCTCCAGCTCCTCGACGCAGACGAGGTCGAGGGCGTCCTCGCTCACGAGCTGGCTCACATCCGCAACCGCGACGTAGTGATGATGGTGCTTGGCCAGGGGATCGCCTCGATCGTCGCCATCGCCGCCCAGTGGATCGTCCTGCTGACCGGCGACAACGACCTGGCCGACTTCTTCCTGGCTATCGTGGTCGGACAGATCGTCCAGATGATCGTGATGGTGTTCGTGCTGGCGATCTCTCGCTACCGGGAGTACGTCGCCGACAGCGACGCTGCAGCGGAGGTCGGCGGCGAACCGCTGGCCAGCGCGCTGGAGAAGATCTCGCGTGGGAGCGAGCGCGCCCAGGATTCCGCGATCGACGAGCAGGTCAGCGCACTGTGTATCTTCGGCGAGGAGCGCGGCCTGCTGGCCACGCTCTTTGCCTCGCACCCGCCCGTCGAGAAGCGCATCGAGCGGCTCCGCAACTGAGATGGACACCCGTACCGTCCTGGCGGCCGTCCTCGGCGTCGGCCTGGGGCTCGTCTTCCTGGCCGCGCCGGGAGCCGTCCGGACCGCCTACAGCGTCGGACGGAGCCCCCAGGACCGTCGCGGCGAGTACGGCTCGGCCGAGCGTGCTGGGCGTCGGGTCCACTCGCTGATCCGGGCGGTCGGCGCGGCCTTCGTCCTCGTGGGGCTGTACGTCGGCTGGCAGGCGCTCGCGGTCTGAGGTCGGTCCCGCTAGCGGCGCGATCAGTTCTTCTGAACCTCTGTCGGCGGCAGATCGCCCGGTCCGTCGGCCTCGACCCAGTTTTCCTCGGCGAGGACGAGCCGAGAGATCACCGCGGCCACGTCGCGGGCCGTCGCCTCCCGCTGGAAGAAGGAGACGTTGCCGAGTGACGCGCCGATCGACCGGCTCACTTCGACGGTCGCGAGCGCCTCGTCGCCGACGACGTCCTCGACTGTGCGGGTCACGCGCTCGTTGAGTTCCTTGCGCATCGGCTCGGAGAGTTCGTAGCCCGCCGGCAGGAGATCGTAGGTGATCGCGTACCCCTCCTCGTACCGTTCGACGGCGAAGAAGGGCGTCGATTCGGCCTCGGCCTCGTAGTAGGCGTCGTCGCGCGCCTGCTGGTCCTCGTACAGTGGCACGTCGGATGGATCGAATCCTGCTGGCACACGAGAGCGTACTCGATACGGCATTATCAACCTGTTCCCGGCGGGAGACGACGTGGCAACCGGACACCGGAGCCCGCAGGCTCAAGGCGCTCCCGCCAGTACGAGGGGACAATGAGCGAGGGGACAGACACCGAGATTCGACGGCTCGATTCGGCGACCGTCGAGCGCATCGCGGCGGGGGAGGTCGTCGAGCGGCCCGCAAGCGTCGTCAAGGAACTCGTCGAGAACGCGCTGGACGCCGACGCCGACCGCGTCAGCGTCGCCGTCGAGCAGGGCGGTATCGAGGGGATCAAGGTGACCGACGACGGGATCGGGATGAGTCGCGAGGCCGTCGAGCGGGCCGTCGAGGAGCACACGACGAGCAAGATCAGTTCGATCGAGGACCTGGAGCGCGGGGTCGGGACGCTCGGCTTCCGTGGCGAGGCCCTGCACGCGATCGGGGCAGTCTCTCGGACGACGATCACCACGCGCCCGCGAGGAAGGGAGCACCAGGGGACCGAACTCGTCGTCGAGGGCGGCGACGTGACCGCCGTCGAGCCGGCGGGCTGTCCCGCCGGGACGACCATCGAAGTCGACGATCTCTTCTACAACGTCCCGGCTCGCCGGAAGTACCTCAAGCAGACGAGCACGGAGTTCGCCCACGTCAACACCGTCGTCACCAGCTACGCGCTCGCGAACCCCGACGTAGCGGTGACGCTGTCACACGACGGCCGGGAGACGTTCGCGACGACGGGACAGGGCGATCTCGAAGCGACCGTCCTCTCGGTGTACGGCCGCGACGTCGCACAGTCGATGATCGAGGTGGACGACGGCGATCTGCCGGACGGACCCCTGGAGTCGGTGACCGGACTCGTGAGCCACCCCGAGACCAACCGCGCGAGCCGGGACTACCTCTCGACGTACGTCAACGGCCGCTACGTCCGGGCCGACGCGGTGCGGGAGGCGATCGTCGACGCCTACGACACTCAGCTCGCGCCCGATCGGTACCCCTTCGCGGTCCTCTTTTGTGCCGTCGATCCGGCGACCGTCGACGTGAACGTCCACCCCCGCAAGATGGAGGTCCGTTTCGCAGACGACGAGGGCGTCCGTCGACAGGTCGAGCACGCGGTCCAGTCGGCGCTGCTCTCAGAAGGGCTCGTCCGCTCCAGCGCACCGCGGGGCCGCTCGGCCGCCGAGCAGACCGAGATCGCGCCCGAATCCGGGCGGGTGGACGACGAGACAGACGCCACCGGGGCCCGCGAGGAGGCCGACGGGGAGCAGTCCGACGGCGACTCAGCTGGCGAGGCGCGTCGTCGTGACACCCCGGTTTCGGATCGAGCCGCCGACGGAGCGAGTGGCGCATCCGCCGGCGAACGTGGCGACCGCGGACAGCCCGACGCGACGACGGGGATCGACGTGACGGACGACGATGCGACGGCCGACAGCGCGGCGGACACCACCTCGCCGCGGAGTCGGTCGAGCGCGTCCAGCGGACGAGACGAGCCACCGACGAGCGCGCAGTCGACCCGGACGGACGACGCCGACCGCGGTCGTGCCCGCACCGGGCGCGACGCGGACCCAGAGCGGAAGTTCCGCGGCGACGACCGCCAGGCCCGGCTGGGCGGCGAGGAACCGGGCCAGTCGCTCGACTCGCTGCCGGCTCTGCGAATCCTCGGGCAGCTCCACGAGACCTACGTCGTCGCGGAGGCCGACGACGGACTGGTCGTGATCGACCAGCACGCGGCCGACGAGCGGATCAACTACGAACGCCTGAAAGATGCCTTCGAAGGCGAGACGACGACGCAGGCGCTGGCCGAACCGGTCGAACTCGAACTGACGGCGGGGGAGGCCGCGGTGTTCGAAGACCGCGTCGAGGCGCTCGCGCGACTGGGGTTTCACGCCGACCGAACCGGTGACCGGACCGTCGAGGTGCGGACGGTCCCCGGCGTAATCGCCGACGCCGCCGGCCCCGAACTCGTCCAGGACGTGCTGGCGGCGTTCGTCGCGGGCGAGCACGAGGCCGCCGACACGGTGGAGGCCGCCGCCGACGAGCTGCTTGCGGATCTCGCCTGTTACCCCTCGATCACGGGCAACACCTCGCTGACCGAGGGCTCGATCCGGGAGTTGCTCGCCGCGCTCGACGACTGTGAGAACCCCTACGCCTGTCCGCACGGTCGACCGGTCGTCGTCGAGATCGATCGCGGCGAACTCGAAGACCGGTTCGAACGGGACTATCCGGGCCACAGCGGCCGGCGGACCTAACGGCTCCCGCGGAGGGACGCGCCGTTCGCGGTGTCGCGAACCGCCGGAAGACGCCGCCGCAGTCGACCGAAATCGCGCGCCGTAACGCCCGTGGCAACTAAGCCCCCGGCCGTCGATGGCTGGCCCATGAGTCGACTCGTCACGTTCGGAGAGACCTCGTTGCGACTGAGCCCGCCGGACCACGAGCGCCTGGAGACGGCGACCGACGTATCGCTGCACGCGGACGGAACCGAGAGCTCGACCGCCGTCGCGGCCACGCGACTCGGTGCGCCGGCCGTCTGGCTGTCGAAGCTTCCCGACACGGTGCTCGGTCGGCGCGTCGTCGCCGAACTGGAACAGCAGGGCGACGGGCTCCAGACCCAGGTGGTCTGGGACGAAGACGGCCGGCAGGGCCTACAGTTCGTCGAACGGGGGAGCCCACCCAGAGACGACGTGACCGTCCAGGACCGGGGCGACACCGCGCTGGCCACGGTGTCGACCGATGACGTGCGGATGGCGATGGTCCAGAACGCCGACGTGTTCTTCGTCAGCGGCTCGACGCCCGCGCTCTCGCCGACGGCCCGGCGGACCACGGAGGCGCTCTATCGGGCCTGTGAAGGGACCTGCGTGTTCGATCTGGACTACCAGTCCGGCCTCTGGTCGCTGTCGGACGCCCGCGAGGCGCTCCTCTCTCTCCAAGACGCCATCGACGTACTCGTCGCCGACGAAGACGACGCACAGGCGGTGTTCGACCGCTCGGGCAAGGCCCGCCAGCTGGCCCACTCGATCGCCTCCGAGGGCGACTTCGAGCAGGTCGTGATCACCCGCAGCGAGCGCGGGGCCGTCGCCTGGGACGACAACGTCGTCCACGAACAGGACGCCATCGAGACCGAGGTAATCGACGCCAGCGGCACGCACGCCGGGTTCCTCGGCGGGTATCTCCACCAGCTGTACGAGGACGCCCCGACGGAACAGGCGCTTGCCTACGGGACCGCCGCCGCCGCGCTGACCCGGACCGTCCCCGGCCCGCTGCCGACGATCTCGGCGGGCGAGGTCGAAGGCCTCGTCGAGACCGAGCGAGAGCCCACGGGCGAGCGGAGCATCTGAGCGGTCCCGCGGGAGACCGGCGCACGAATCGATGGACAAAAAACGCCAGCGGTGTGACGGGAGATCGATGCAGGTCGAGTTTCTGGGCGGAGCCGACGAGATCGGTCGCAGTGCCGTCCTGATCGACGGGTCGCTCCTGCTGGACTACGGGATGGCCAGCGAGTCGCCCCCGCAGTACCCCGTCGGCGACGTGGACCCGGACGCCGTCGTCGTCTCTCACGGCCACCTCGACCACGTCGGCGCGGTGCCGGCGCTGCTCTCGGGGACCGAACAGCCCACCGTCCACTGGACGCCGCCGACCCGAGAACTCGCGCTGACGCTGGCCGAAGACACGCTCAAACTCCACGGCGGGAGCCCGCGCTGTCCCTTCACCGAGAACGACGTGCGCCGGATCGGGGAGGTCTCGGCGACCCACGGCTACCGCGAGCCGTTCGAGGCGGCCGGCTACGAGGTGACGTTCTACAACGCCGGCCACATCCCCGGAAGCGCTCACGTCCTCGTCAGCGACGGCGAGACGCGGCTCCTCTATACCGGGGACTTCCACACGGACGATCAGCGCCTCGTCTCGGCGACGAGCGACCGCCCCGCTGCCGACGCCGTGATCTGCGAGTCCACGTACTCGGACGTGAGCCACGAGGACCGGGGCGACGTGGAGGCGTCCTTCGTCGAGACGCTGCGCACGACCGTCTGGCAGGGCGGAACCGTCGTCGTCCCGGCCTTCGCCATCGGCCGGACACAGGAGATCATGCTCGTCTGTGCGGCCCACGGCATCGACTGTTACGTCGACGGAATGGGACAGCGAGTCACCGAGCAGTTACGCCACCACCCCGCGTTCCTCCGAGACGCCGACGCCTTCCGTGGCGCGGTCTCGAACGCCCGCTTCGTCGACGGCCGCGACGGTCAGCGCCGACGGATCGCCGACCAGAACGCCGTCGTCGTCACCACGAGCGGGATGCTCTCGGGTGGGCCGGCGATGACCTACGTCCCGGCGATCGCCGACCGGCCGGTCAACACGATCGCCATGACCGGCTACCAGGTCGAGGGGACGCCGGGCAGGGACCTCCTCGAAACTGGCAGCGCCGAGATCGACGGTCGCGTGATGCCCGTCAGCGCACAGGTCGAGGCGTACGACTTCTCTGCCCACGCCGACCGCGAGGGGCTCCTGTCGTTTCTCGACGCGTACCGAGACAGCCGGCTGCTGATCAACCACGGGGACCGCTGCGAGTCGTTCGCCCGGGAGCTGCGGGACGACGGCCACGACGCCAGTGCGCCGACGCTGGGCGAGACGGTGAGGCTGTCCTGATACCGTCGAGGAGACGACGACCAGCGCAGTCCAGAGTGGGCATCCCCAAGACGTTTGTGAGGTGTGGTCGGAGGAGAGAACATGGTCGAGCCCTCCCGCCGCGAGACACTCGCGGCGATCGCAGGCGGAACAGCGGCGGCCCTCGCTGGCTGCCAGTGGAACGCGGAGCCGAGCGACGGCGAGCGCGAGCAGCGGCGACGAGTGACCGACTACGAGGTGGCGTCGGTCCGTCACGCGGACGAGAGAGCGCTGTTCACCGAAGGCGAGCCGCTCTCGACGCCGAGAGAGAGCGACGAGCGGCCGCCGGTGTACGGGCACACCTATCTCACCAGCGGCGACGACCTCGACGACGTGACGTTCGCGGAGACGAGCGAGGCCGAGCGGCTGGCGTCGTTCGCCGCGGCGACGGCGCTCGACGGCGAGGAGTCGGTGTACCTCTTCACGACGGCGGTTCGAGCGTGCTCCGAGGTCCGTCTCCAGTGGGTCGAAGTCGACGGGACGGGGCCGTCGGCGCAGTTCTGCCGGACGCTGCGACCCGCCGACGTGGAGTGTCGGGCCACGGCCTACGAGACGACGGGGTTCGCGATCAGGCTCCCGTTTGCCGGCGAGCGGTTCTCCGGTCACGGCGCGGGCATGAGCAGCAGTTGCGGTCGGCCACCGCGCCCGGAGCCGTTCGATCCCACGGAGGGATCGCCATGAACCGGCTCGGTCGCCGTCGGTTCCTGACGGCGATCGGGGCCGGAACGACCGCGCTGGCGGGCTGCTCGGCGCTCCCGTCGAACGGGGACGACGAACCGGAGCTCGACGACGACGCGATCGCGCGGGCGATTCGAGAACGCGAAGCGCCGTCGGTCCCGGCCACGAATCCGCTGTCTGTTCCGAGCAGTGCGATCGAGGACCACCGGACAGCGGCGCGTGAGACGCTGGAGCGCGTGCCGCCGGAGCTGTCCGTGCCCAACGGCGCGGTGACCGAGAAGCTACGCGAGCAGCGGGCGCGGGTCGCAGACACGCTGGATTCGTCGGCCGAGGGAGCGCCCGTAGAGCGCCTGGCGACGTGGCGCGACCGGCGTGGGGACGCCGTCAACGTCCGGCGAGCGTACGAAGCGGCGAGTGGCGACGCCGACCGCGGGGCGTATCGCGATCGGTGCGACGAGGTTCGGGCCGAGCGTGCGGCCGTCGGGGCAGATCTGGAGTATCGAGCCCCGGAGCCCGTCGCTGCGACGGTCGGGTTCGCGACCATCGAGTCGCTGCTCGACACGGCACGCGGGCGGCTCGACCCGCGGTCGCCGTTCCCCGAAGAGCCTGCCGCCGCCGTCTTCGATGTCGGAGACCGCTGGGAGGCCGTCGAGACCGCCGGAATCGAGACCGCCGACGCGCGTCGGCTGCGAGACGCCTTCGTCGACGCCACCGACGATACCCCCTGGCGGTCGCATCTGGTGGCGACCAGTCATCACCTCGGCCACTCGTTACAGATGACTCGCGATCGGGTCGAAGAGTACGTCGACGCCGAGGCGTCGGTGCTGGACGCCGACGCCGCCACAGAGCCGCCGACTCGGCATCTGTTTCGGCAGGCGTCCGACGGAGTCCACTGGCGTACGGAGCGGGCGGCCCGGGCCCGAGACCGCCACGACCACGCGACGACCGTGATCGAGTTGGGCCGCGGGCTGGTCGCGGCAGAGACGCTGGATCGGATCGTCGCCGAAATCGAGAGCGGCGACTACCGGACCGAACTGACCGAGGAGACGATCCAGTCGGCCCACGCGTCGGCCGTGAGTGCAGTCGAGGACGCCGTCGAGACGACGCCCCAACCGCTGGCCGTCGCGCTGGCGACGCCCGCCATCCAGGTGGTCTCTGGCCTGCGGCGACGGCTCGATGCCTCTCGGTCGAGAGTGACACCCGAGCGACTGCAACCGAGACTCGACTACGTCGTCCGGTACGCCCGCGTCGTGCCGACCGCGACGGCATTCGTCGCGGATCGGCTCGCAGTCGAGACGTGACCGACGGGACGAAACCGATTCGTGGCGTCCGGGACAACGAGCGTGCGTGCGACAGACCCACCTCGACTTCGAGCAGTACTTTTCGGTAGCGATGGAGACCGACGAGGCCCAGGCCGCCGAGATGACCGTCGAGCCGGGCCGGACCGTCGGTGGCCCGGAGAACGTCCACGCCGACAGCGACCAGTGGTGCTACGTCGCCGCGGGCACGGGCGTCGCGACCGTCGACGGCGCGGACAATCGAATCGAGGCCGGCGACCTGCTCCTGATCGAGGCCGGCGAAGCCCACGCGATCGAGAACGACGGCGACGAGCCGCTGCGGACGGTCAACGTCTACACCCCGCCCCGGTCCGATCGGTGAGCCACCGGTCGTTCCTCGACCGGCGGTGTTCAGATAAGAGATCGAGAGTGGCGGAAGTGAAGCACCGAAAGCCCTCTCGGTGCTCGACTACTCCAGGAGCCCAACTGTACGAGGGCTTTCGGCATCTCAATCCCAGCAGTCGCTGCTAAACGAAACACTACCATTGTCGACCCCAGAACAGATTACTAAATGAAAAACAGCCTAAATATGGAGCGGAGGAAGTACCTCGGTGCAATAGCTGTTGGGACTGGTATTGCAGGGCTCATCTACAGTGTGAATGGGATAGCCGAAGATTTTGACATAGAGGAATATATCCCATCCTCTTCAACAGTACAGAGAAAGAGAGCGCAATCCCAACGGCGTCGTTTAAACGAACAAGAGTGGTAGCGTTTACACAGGAACTCAACCTCGGACAAACCTTGGCACCTGGAAAAGAGCGGACCGAAGAACTCGTGACAGTAGACGACCTGACAGTTGATGGCTGCTTCCCCCCGAATACGTATCAATTCAGATCTCAGCAAATATTTAATGATACTTCTGTTTCGTGGACGTGGAAGGTAGCTATTGATCAAATATAAACGCTGATCCGTAGCACATTGTTGATTTCACGATGAGGCTCGAACAGCGCGTTTGAGAGCGTCCCGTCAGAACGGCAGCGAAGACAGATCACACTGTTACGCCAACGAACCTGTTGCAGCAGATCCGGTGCGACCGATTCCGATCCAAACACATCTAGAGAATCATTCCAGTCGGGCACCGCTGCCGCGGTGTCTTTGTCCTCGTCGACACCGCAGCTGCCGCTCAGTAGTATCAGCAATCTCTTACGAAAGAGCGTCGATTCAATAGTAACTCGCGCTACGTCTCGAATCAATCTGCACCAGTCTCGGCTCCATTCTCCGGGTCACTATTCAGTGTATGAATGCCCTGCAGAAGTCTGCCACTAAAGTACAACACTGGAGATACCAAGAAAAGCAGGACAACTCCCTGAAGCGATCCTGCCCGGACTGGATTCGCAGCACCTATTGATAGGACTTGGAGCAGACAAATTCCGAGGCCGAGCGTGGCCGTCGGAAGTGAGGGGACCCTAGAGGAGGTCCCGATATCTGATTGCGTGCGACCGAGGTGGTACAGCGGGATCGCTGCCCACAGACAGATTGCGGCTATAACTGATGTCTCAGCGAGTGGCTGCAACGAAGTATTAATACTCCCCGCCATTTCAACGACTGCACCCGCTGGAACGGAAACTGTGTCCAGAGCCTGCCATAAGTAATACACGTGCGGACTGATTGCGATCCCGATCGCTCCAACGATAGACCACTCTATCTGTTTGTTGCTTACCCGTCCGAGCGGGTAAGCTAATGCAACGGCTATACTCGCGAACGCCCACGAAAGACTCCCTATACTCCTCGGGTCGGACCCGAGTTCCCCAAATACTATGCTACCAATCGGTTGCAGTGCGAGACCCATCGAACCAGCACCCAAGACTGTCACGATCACGATCCAGTGGATCTTCTCATGGGGAATAACCATTCGAACACTCCCCAGTATACAGTAAGCGATACCGAGGTGCAGACCAATCGCGACTAACCAACTCTGCTGTTGTCCTGTAGTAGCTCCCAAAGACGCAAAAGCAATAGAAAAAGCTCCGACCAGAGTCAGTCTACCCCCATTATTGCCCATCATAAATATAGTTAAATAACTCCGAATTGTAAAAGGTGATGTTCAGACTAGCTGATTCCCTGCGAGGCTGAAGGATCTGAGCCAGTCGTCAGCGGTGTCTGGATCGACGACAGCGGACAGCCAATACTGCTCGTCATCGATTTGGATCACTGTTTCGTCAACTGCGACCTGATCCGGAGACCGACCAGACTCTGGCTGTAGCTCGGCCTTGTGAACCCAGTTATGAACGGTGGATCGAGCACGATCGACACCAAATATCTCAAGAACCGAAACAGTAGTCAGAAGGGATAATTCAGCAAGGTATAGCTAAATACTGAGCTTCATCAAAATCGTGGTGTCGCTTCTCGTTCAACAAACTCTCAGTCGATCTGGTCGATATTACCGCTGAGGCGTGTGTTTTCGGGCATGAATCGCTCAGAAAACACACCGCCTCACGATTCAGTCATATCTGAACGCTCCCCCTCGACTACACCCCGTTGCTAAGGTGGTGGCGGTCGAAGCCCGGACCATGACAGATCCGTTCGTCGCGATCGGTGGCGACGCGGCCGGCCTGAGCGCCGCCAGCAAGTGCAAGCGCGAGCAGCCAGAGCGGGACGTGATCGTCTTCGAGAAGGGGTCGTGGGTGTCCTATTCGCACTGCGGGATGCCATACTTCGTGAAGGGAGAGGTCGACCGGCTGGACGATCTACTGTCGCTGTCGCCAGCGGAGATCCGGGAGCGGGGGATCGACCTTCGCCGGGGGCACGAGGTCGTGGCGATCGACAGCGACGCACGCGTCCTCACCGTCGAGACGAGCGCGGGCGACCGTCTCGAACAGCCCTACGGCGACCTCCTGATCGGGACCGGCGCGCGTGCGGTCACGACGCCGATCGAGGGGAGCGACCTCGCGGGGGTTCACACGATGCACGGGCTGGACTCGGCCGCGGCCGTCCGCGCTCACCTGCTCGATCCGGCGGTCGACGCCGTCGCAGACGTGGGCGGCGAGGAGTTCGTCGACCGCGAGCTGGTCGAGCGCCACGCCGCGTTCGAGCCGCCAGAGACCGTGGCGATCGTCGGCGGCGGCTACGTCGGCGTCGAGATGGCGGAGGCGTTCAGCGCCCACGGGCTGGACGTTCACCTCTTCCAGCGTGGCGAGCACGTCCTTCCGCCCTTCGGCGAAGCGGTCGCCGAGGTCGTCGAGGGGGAGCTCGCCGCCGAGGGCGTCACGCTCCACCTCGGCGAGGAGGTCCAGCGCCTCGACGGCGACGACGGCCGAGTCGAGCGCCTCGTCTGCGCCGGCGGCGCGTCGCTGGCGGTCGATCTGGCGCTCGTGGGCATCGGGATCCGTCCCAACACGGACCTCCTCGCGGACACGCCGATCGAGACCGGCGTCGCCGACGCCGTCGCGGTCGACGACTACGGCCGGACGAACGTCGACGGCGTCTACGCGGCGGGCGACTGTGCGACGATGCGCCACGCGGTCACCGGCGAGCGCGACTGGGTGCCGCTCGGCCTGACCGCGAATCGGGCGGGGCGAGCGATCGGCGCGACCGTCGCTGGCGACCCGACGCCCGTGGGCGACATCGCGGGGACCGCCGTCGTCAAGGCCTTCGAGCAGGAGTGTGGCCGGACCGGCCTCGTCGATCACGAGGCGGCCAGCGACGCCGGCTTCGATCCGGTCAGCGAGACGATCACCGCCGGCTCGCGGTCGGGCTACTACCCCGGCGGGGCCGAGACGACGGTGACGCTGATCGCCGACCGGGACAGCGGCCGTCTGCTGGGCGGGACTATCGTCGGCACCGATCGCGCGGCGATCCGGATCGACATCGTCGCGATGGCGCTGGAACAGGACGCGACTGTGGGAGAGCTAGAGCGGTCCGACCTGGCCTACGCGCCGCCGTTCTCGCCCGTCTGGGACCCCGTCCTGACGGCCGCGAAGGTGCTCGGCTCGTCGGTCCAAGAGCGCTACTGACCGAGCACGCGGGCCGACTCGAACCGATCGTCGGTCAGGTAGACCGCGTCGTCGTCGACCGCGACGGCGACCGCGTCGAGCGCGTCGCCGGCACAGGGACCGTGCGTACACGTCCCTTCGCCGCCGGAGAACTGTGCGCCGTGTTTGTGACAGACGAGGTCGTCGCCGCGGACGATCGCGCCGGTCCCCGGATCGAGCGGGACCTCCGGTCGGTGGGGACAGGAGTTGCGCCAGGCGACGACCGCGTCGTCGATTCGCCGCAAGATGCAGTCGACGCCGTGGGACGGGCCGCGGGCCTCGAACCGAACGGTCGAGTCCGTCGGGACCGCGTCGAGGTCGACGATCCGCTTGGGGTCGTCTCCGGCCACCGGGCCGTCGTCTGACGCGCTCTCACCGAGGTTGAATCGGACGGTGGCATCGCCGGCCGAGAGAGCACACTCGCCGTCCGAGAACAGCGCCGTCTCGGTCTCGTCGTCGTGCTCGACCGTCACGCGGAACCGGTCGCTCATCGCCCACACTCGATTCGGCGAGCCTAAAAAATTGCCGATCCGCGGGAGCGCCGCAACGGTGTAGTGTCGTCGGGTCGGACGATTACGTATGGACTCCGAAGACGTCGCCGTCGACGTGGAAGTCGAAGTGGAACTGGACACGGCCGAACTCGAAGCCGAGATCGAGGACGCGACCGAGTACGAGGCGACCCTCGAAGGCGACGGCATCGAGATCGAACTGGAAGCGGCAGTCGAGTTCACCGACGAGGACTGACCGCCAGAGCGAGACACCCGCTCGGTCAGCGTGGGGCCCGTCAGACGATACCTGTCGTCGGCACCCGCGCCGTGTCACTGGACCGGGACGCTCTCCTCGCCCTCCAGCAGGAGGGCGTCGAGCCGGTCGGCGACGATGGGACTGACCGTGTCGACGACCGCGCGGGCCTCTCGCTCTGGCGACTCCAGTTCGAGCACCTCCTCGAAGAACGCCGACAGCGTCCGGTAGGTGTCGTACAGCTCGGTCGCTCGCTCGCGCCCGCGATCGGTCAGCGTGACGCCCTCGTACGGTTCGTAGTCGACGAGTCCGTCGTCCGCGAGGCGCTGGAGCATCTCCGTGGTCGCCGACGGAGAGCGACCCATCGCCCGTGCCACGGTGCCCGGCTCGACCGGCGATCCGTCGGTCCGTTCTCGATCGTAGACGACGACCAGGTACTGAGCGACGCGCTCCATCGGGCTCAGCGGCGCACGTCGACGACGAGGTCCGTCGCGATCCACCCCTCCGTGTTGTCCGACTCGATGAAGGTGCGCGACCCGGGACAGGTCTCGCACACGTCGATCGACGGGCGGTCTGTCGCCGGCTCGCCCGCGCGGTCGTCGGGCGCAGTCGTCGTTGCCATACCCGTATTTTAGGCACGCCTAAAATTAAAGCTTCGGGTGATCGCCGCCGCCGGCAGGCGAGAGTGGCGTCGCTGTTCGACGTTTGTTTAGCTGCGCCTAAAAGAGTGGGGTGTCGGTCGCCGAACGCTTACTGCATCGCGCTCTCGGTGACGAGCGTGTCGTCTTCGAGGTAGTGTTCGATGTGGTGGACCGCGTCCTCCAGCTCGACCAGCTGCTCGCGGAGCATCTGTGCGCTGGCGTGGTCGCCGAGTCCCTCGGTGAGCTCGATGTGGCTCCGGGCGGACTCGATGATCTCGCCGTACACGTCTACGTCGTTGGCCAGCGAGGTGCGGATGTCGTACACGTCCTCGTCCTCGGGCTCGACGGTCGCCTCGGATTCCAGCGTCGCGGCGCTGGCGTGCGGGACACCGCCCAGCGCCTGGACGCGCTCTGCGAGTTCGTCGGCGGCCGCTTCGGCCTCTTCTGCGGCCTCGCCGAGGAACAGATGCAGGTCGCGGAACTCGGCACCCTCGACGTTCCAGTGGTGCTTTCGGAGCTGGTGGTACAGCACGTAGACGTTCGCGAGGTCGGCGTTGAGCGCGTCGACGATCTGCTCGACTTTCTCCTGTTCGAGTCGGAGTGCTTCGCTGGCTTCGACGGTACCGGCCTGCTTCAGGGTCGACTGTTGCTGACTCATACTCGATCGTTCGTCCCCGACCCACTTCAAACTTTTCAAAATTTTTATATTTTTTCGTACCGCCTAAACCGGGCGACGCGTCCGACGGCATCACTCCTCGTCGCGCTCTTTGAGCCACTCGTCCAGGAGGTCGCGGATCGCCGCCTCGCGGTTGTCGCGGTGCTCGGCGAAGGCCTTCTCGTCGATCGCGTCGAGCAGCTCTTCGTCCAGTTCGAGCTCCACGGCTTCCAGATCCAGGTACGCCTCGTCCATCGGGTGGGAGCGACGACCCCCGCAGATAAATAGCCTCGTCAGACGACCGTCTGGCGTTCGTGTGACGCGACGCCGGCCACACCGCCCCTCGGCGGTCGGAACGGTTTCGGCATCGGAGTGCATACGGTAACATATGTCACATAGTGTCGACCGATCAGAGCTGACAGACACCGAACGGGCGGCACTGCACCGCCTGCAACTGGGTGTCGAACACGTCCACCGAGGGTACGGGTCGCTGCTGGCCTGTCATCACAGCATCGGCCACGGGATGGACCACTTCGAGGCCGCCCGCGAACTGCTCTCTGAGGCGGGCCACGAGGCGTACGCCGAGGCACTGAGAGAGGAGATCCTTCCGGCGGGGTTCGTCGACGACCGGTGGACGTACGAACTCGTCGACGCGGCCCGGACCGGGTTCGTCGACGACGTAGCGACGCTCGAAGCGGCGATCCGGGCTGACCTCGCCGACGGCGAACAACACGTCAGCGAGCGACGGCTACAGCGCCGCTGGCGAAGGCGAGCTGCGGGGCGAGACGGAGAGTAGCGACGACGGCGTCACTCGGTGAGGCTCGGGTGGGTCTCCGGTGGCTCCGGATGGGGGTCGGCGAGCGTCTCTCGCAGTCGCGCCCGAGCCCGTTCTTCCCGCCGACGGCGTTCGTCGGCGTCGATCTCCTCACACCCCGGCGGCAGGTCGCGCCCGCGGTCGGTGAAATAGCCCTCGGGGACGACCCAGTCGTGGTAAAACGGCGCGTCGTCGTCGGTCAACAGCGTCACGGCGACCTCGGCCCCGTGGCCGGCACAGACGACGGCCTGGTGGGGTTTCTCGGCCAGCCGACCGGCCGCGTAGAGGCCGTCGACGCCGGTCCGCCCGTGCTCGTCCGTGTCGACGAAGGTCTTGCCCCGGTCGATCAGGCCGACGCCGTCGATCTCGCTCAGATAGCTCGTCTCGTTTTTCGTCGCCGCGATCACGGAGTCGCTCGTGTACCGCTCTCCGGCGTCGGTCTCGACGGTGAAGCCATCGGACCGGTGAGTGACGGTCTCGACGGTCGCCAGCCGCCGCTCGGCCCCCGCCCGCTGGGCCTGTTCGCCCAGCAGATCGAGGAACTGGCGGGCGTCGATCCCGGCCGGAAAGCCGGGGACGTTCTCCAGGTGAGCGTTACGCCGGAGGATCGAGCCGCCGGCATCGAGCACGAGCGTCTGGAAGTCGGCGCGGGCGGTGAAGACGCTGGCCGACAGGCCGGCGACGCCGCCGCCGACGACCACTACGTCGTAGCGTTCGGGCACGTGTCTGGGTCGCGTTCGGAGCGGGTATAGCAGCGTCGAATCGTTCGGTCGGCCGTGGAACGTCTCGGTCGGACACCGCCGATCGACACGTCAGCGCGTGACGATCTCGGCGACTCGCTGGCGGTCGAAGAGCCGTTCGCCCTCGTGGATCTCCGGATAGTGTTCGCCGTCGGTGTAGGCCGGCCACTCGCCGAAGATCTCGGGATACAGTTGCTTCGCGCCCATCTCGATCTGGAAGAGGTTCATGATCGGCCCCTGGTAGCGCATCCCCGCGGGGTAGACGCGGTCGTTCTCGACCGCCGAGAGCCGGCTGCCGGAGGCGCTGTCTTCGAGCCGCGTGCGCGTGTCGGTGATGCTGTAGTTCGGCGTCATCCCCCAGAGGTGGAGGAACACGTCCGGATCGGCTTCTAGCATCGTCTCGTAGTCGACGGTCCCCCAGAGGCCGCCCCAGTCCTGGTCGGCGAAGGCGTCGTTCGCACCGAGCGGGCGCGTGTCGGCAAGCCAGTAGCCGGGCTCGTTGAGGTGGTACGTCCAGAAGGTCTCGCCGTCGCCCGAGAGGGTCGCACGCACCGCGGTCGGCCGGTCCTCGACGGGCGGGAGCTGTGACTGGATCCGCTCGACGAGATCGGCGTGGACGGCGGCCAGCGCCTCGTAGCGTTCGCGCTCTCGAAACACGTCGGCGACCGCGCCGAACAGCTCCCAGAGGTCGTAGTACTGGTAGTCGTCGTACCCCTCGGGCGGCTGGTCGTGGGTCCCGCTGTAGAAGTTCCCGAACCACGGGCCCAGCTGTGTCGCGACCTCGTCGACGTCGTCTGCGCCCCAGTTGTCCTGTGTCGTGACCCACGCCGGATCGGTCAGGTGTACGTCGGCGTCGTGGGTGTACAGCCGTTCTTTCGAGAAGCCGTCACTGAGTGGGTCCGACAGTCGCTCCCAGTCCAGCGAGACGCCGTCGAGATGGTGGTAGTAGTGGTTCATCGTCGGCCCGGACATCTCGGGGACGTAGACGCTCTGGACCGCGTCGCCGTGACCCAGCGCGACGGCCATATCGAGGTACTGTGGGTAGACGGTAAACACGGTCTCGGGGACGGCGTCGAACGACACCGTCCCGGCCGGCGACAGCGTGGCCGTGTGACCGGCGTCGGTCGTCGACTCCGTCTGTGTCCGAGGCCGGGCCGTGTCGTCGGGGGTCGATCCGTCGCTTTCGTCTGCCTCCGTCGCGTCGCTGCCCGCACAGCCCGCGAGAGCCGTCCCGGCGGCGATCGAACTCGCGACGAACCGTCGACGTGTCGAGGAGCGGTCGTCTGCCATTACTTTTCGGCTTGCCTAAAACAGCAAATGCCTTACGGTTTTTAGGCGAGCCGAATAAATCGGAACTGATACAAGTGATGTTAGGGACACCTAAAACAGATATGGCCGGGACCCACCCAACCGACACGCCCACCGAGGTGGGCCACCAGCGCAGTTGGCTCACCGGCCGTCTCGCGGCCTTCTGTCTCGCCAGCGCGGCGATCACAGTGTTCGCGGGGCTGCTACAGGTGAGCTTCGGCTCGTACTCGATGACGATCGCCGAGGCCTGGCGCTCGGTGTTCGACCCCTCGATCGTCTTCGACCCCGCCGTCTGGAACATCCGCCTGCCCCGCGTGCTCGTCGCCGTCGTCACCGGCGCGACGCTTGACGTCTCGGGTGCCATCTTTCAGGCGGTGGCCCGCAACGAACTCGCCAGCCCCTACATCCTGGGCGTCAGCTCCGGTGCGGGGCTGGCCGTCCTGCTGACGCTGGTCGTGTTCAGCGGCCTCACACCGTTCCTGCCGCTGATCGCGGCGGCCGGCGGGACCGTGGCGTTCGCGCTCGTCTACGCGATCGCCTGGAAAGGGGGGACCAGCCCGGTCCGGCTGGTACTTGCCGGCGTCATCGTCGGCACCGTCTTCCAGTCGCTCCAGACCGGCGTGTTCTTCTTCGCGGACGACCTCGTGGTCGTCCAGTCGGCGATCGCCTGGACGACCGGCTCGCTGACCGGCACCGACTGGGAGCAGGTGCGGCTGTCGATCGTCCCGGCGACGTTCGCGATCGTGCTCGCGCAGGCCGCCCGCTTCGCCGACAACCTCGTCGCGATGCGAGACGGCCAGCTGTACGACTGGGGCCCGCCCCGCGAGGTCGTCACCGAGCAGCTCCTCGCAGACGTGTTCGGCGTCGAGGCCCGCATCCAGCACGAACCGGAACTCCAGATCCTCCCCAGCGGGCTCTCTCGGAATGACCTAGCATCGATATTTCCGCGGCTTAATTTCTCAGATCTGGGGATTTATCCCCTGAATCGCTCTCATTCCGGCGTCGAACACACCAGTTAGATTCGCAAACCTTTACTACTTTTAGGCTAGCCTAAAAATTGATGACAGACGAATCACGCCGATCGCAGACACGACGGACCGTGCTGAAGACCGGGGCGACACTGAGCGTGGCCGCACTCGCCGGCTGCACCGAGTCGACCAGCGGTGGAGACGCTGACGAGAGCGCATCGACCACGACGGACGCGCCGGCCGACGCCACGACGACCACGGACGCGGACGCCGAGACGACCGCCGACACCAGCTACTCGGTCTCGATGGAGCCGGTCGGGACCGTCGAGTTCGACGAAGTGCCGGAGACCTGGGTCGCCAACAACGGTAGCTGGGCCGACATGGGGATCGCGCTGGGCCAGCAGCCCCCCGAGGGCGTCTGGCTGCCCGGACGCTACCACACGCAGTACTACGACGACATTCCCGGCGTCAGCGTCGACACAGACGAGATGACCGCGCTGTATCAGGACAGCGTCAGCAAAGAGCTGTTCTACACGCTGGATGGGGACGTACACGTCATCGATCCCAACTTCCTGCTAAATCGGTTCAAGGGCTGGGACCAGATCGATATCGACGAAGTCACCGACAACGTCGCGCCGTTCTTCGGCAACAGCATCTTCTCCGGGGGCTACACCTGGCACGAGGACTACCAGTACTACAGCCTGTACGAGGCCTTCGAGAAGCTCGCGGCCGTGTTCCAGCAGCGGGACCGCTTCGAGGCATTCAGCGCGCTCCACGACGACTTTCAGTCCTCGATCGACGACGTCGTCCCGCCGGAGGGCGAACGGCCCGAAGTCGCCATTATGTGGGCGGGCAGCGACGAACCAACGGAGTTCTCGCCGTATCTCGTCAGTCGGGGAACGAGCTTCAAGCAGTGGCGCGACCTCGGCGTCCGCGACGCGCTGGCCGAAACCGACGTGGAGGACTTCCACGAGAGCCGTGGCCGGATCGACTTCGAGACGCTGTTGAAGATCGATCCCGAGCACATCATGTTCCGCGGCCAGGAAGCAAAGAGCCGCGAGGCGTTCGAGGACACCATCCTCGCCTACATGGAGAACCACGAGGTTGCCAGCCAGCTCACTGCCGTCGAGAACGGCGACGTGTACCGCGGTGGTCCGCTGTACCAGGGTCCGATCACGAACCTCGTGCTCACCGAGCGAGCGGCCCACCAGGTCTACGACATCGACGAACAGCTGTTCGACCGCCAGCGCGTCGCGGACATCGTCAACGGCGAGTTCTGACGGCCCCGGAGAGTAGCGACAATCACAGCACGAACGCGATGGCCAACAGGACGGTCGAAGCCGCGACGATACCCGAAGACAAGGTGCTGGGACATCTCTGTGAACCCGGTCGCCATGTCGGTGTGAAAATTCGCGAGGATATTCTGGAGAAGTAAGAGCGCCGTTACGAGAGGTTGTCGGCGACGGCAGCGAGACCGTCTTCGTGCGTCGAATACGTCGGCACCCAGTCAGTGGCTTCGCGGAACTGTTCGTTCGACGTCGGCATGGAACTGGTGAAAAACCGCACGTTGTCTTTGCCGACGAACAGTTTGGCGAGCCAGCCAGGGATGCGACTCGGCTCGCCAGCGTCGAGGTGCTCGGCGAAGGTCGTGAGGAAGTCGGCCACCGTGACCGGTTCGTCGTCGACGACGTGGTAGGTTCCTTCGAGACCGTCTTCGGCAGCGGCGACGAACGCGTTCGCGGCGTCGTCGATGTGTATCGGAGAGACGACGGCGTCTTTCCGTCCGAACAATCCGCCACCGACGATCGGCATGTCACCGCTTTCGAGGTTCTCCGCGATGGTTCTGGTCTGCTCGGAGTCGGCCGCGTAGAACCAGCCACACCGGAGGACCGTCGCGTCGAACGGGCCGTCCCGTGCCGCAGTCGTAGCGATGTCTTCCGCGTCGGCGGCCGACTCGGTCGTCCGATCCGTGTTTCTGGGTGCGGTTTCGTCGAACGGGGACCCGTCTGGCTGACGGGCGACCCAGACGATACTCTGCTGGACGTACTGGTCCGCATCAACTTCTGCTGCCGCGGTGGTGAGATTCTCGACGCCTTCACGCCGGATCCGGTCGTTTTGCTCCCAGTCCGCTGGACTCGGTTTCGTTTCCGTGGGAATCGCCGTTGCCGCGTGGATCACGACGTCCGCACCGGTCGCCCCGCTCACGAGCGAATCGACGTCGAAGAGGTCTCCTCGATGGGGCTGCCCGCCGCGCTCCCGTACGATCTCGTCACCCTCTTCGTCTCTGGTCAGTCCGACCACCGTGTGATCGTTTGCGGTAAACTGCTCGACGAGCCGTTTCCCGAGGTCGCCCGTCGCACCGGCGATGAACACGTCCATACGGCGTGGAATGTAATGGGTGTAACATACAACTATCCATTCTAGTCTCCGCTGGAAAAATTTCGATCACTCCGTGTGCAGCTCGGCGGTGGACGCCGATTACGATTGCGACGCCGACGTTCCCCAGTTGAATTCCAGATACGCTACCGAGAGACGGCTGAGAGGGAGGGGCGCTCCTGGATCGTCGTCCGCCCCGCCGTATTGCCAGAACATCGACGGTCAGCGTCAGCTCGTCTCTGCGGGACTGTTCGTGCGACCACAGTCTCGAGACACACTCGACCCGATGGCGATCGAAACGATGTGGAGACTGCGACCGCCAGAATGCGACGACCTCCCTTCCAACATACGTGCTCCGATCGCCAAGTCACTGCATCGAGAAGGGGTTCGAGATGGCCGAGACGAACGTCGCACTGACGCTACAGCCGGCCGAGCCGATCGAGACGAGCGTCACACCACGGTAACTGTCCCGTGTGTCAGACGGCTGCCGCCGGCACCTCGAAGTCGTACTCGACGCCGGTCAGGTCCTCGGAGACGTGCCAGAGTCTGCTCGCCGTCGCCGCGTTGTACGAACGGGCGCTCGAATCCTGCACCGCGGGCGCACCGCGCATGTTCAGCAGTCCACCGGGGCCGACGTACTCGCCGCCGGAGATTCCGTCGTGGGTCGCCGCGTACAGCATCGGGAGCGCCCCTCGGGCCGCCGACTGGGCGACGAGGGCGTTGGCGGCCTGTGCGATCACAGCACCGATCGCACCCGCCCCCGCCTCGCCGGCCCGTCGCTGGAGGTCGCTGTCGGCGTAGCCGGGGTGACAGACCGCACTCGTCACGTCGATTCCCGCCTCGTCGGCACGTCGGTCGAGTTCGTAGCCAAAGAGGACGTTCGCGAGTTTGCTCTGTGAGTAGGCCGACCACCGACCGTACGATCGCTCGCCCTGGAGGTCTTCGAAGTCGATCTCGCCGTTCTGGTGGGCACCGCTGGACTGGGTGACGACGCGCGCGCCGTCGGTCGCGGCGAGCGCCTCCATCAGGTGGCCGGTCAGCGTGAAGTGACCCAGGTGGTTGATCCCGAGTTGCCGCTCGAAGCCGTCGGCGGTCTCACCACGGGGCAGCGCCATCACGCCCGCGTTGTTACAGAGCACGTGTAGCTCGCCGTATGCAGACGTAAACGCCTCGGCGAAGTCGGCGACGGTGTCGAGGTCGGCGAGGTCACACGCCATCACGTCGAGGTCGGCGTTGGCGACGCTGCGGTCGATCTCGCGCGCCGCGCGCTCCCCGCGCTCGGTCGAGCGACAGGCCATGACGACGGTCGCGCCCCGGCGGGCGAAGGCCTTCGTGGCCTCGTAGCCGATCCCGCTGTTCGCGCCAGTGACCACGACGGTTCGGTCGTCCAACGACGGCATGTCGCGTGCTGTCCAGTCAGTCATCACTGTCGCTAGCGGGTCGCCACACAGAAAGGTGGTACCAAACGGCGCTGTCGAGTCGACCGACCAACGGCCCGTGTGACACGCTACCTCGTCTCGCCGAATAGTTATCCGTCTCGGGCTCATCCTTATGTTGTGAGCGAGAATTCCGGGCGTCGAAACCTTCGAATGCCCAACGACGACGAGCTGTTCGCCGTAGTGACAGAGCACAACGGCGGCAATCACGTACGCGTGCAGTGCGAGGACGGCAAGGAGCGCATGGGCCGGATCCCCGGCCGCATGAAGTTCCGGACGTGGATCGAGACGGACGACGTGGTGCTGGTGGAGCCGTGGGACTGGCAGGACGAGAAGGCCAACATCGAGTGGCGCTACACCAGTCAGGACGCCGACCAGCTGCGGTCGGAAGGCCACATTCAGTAACGCTTCTCTCGCAGATTTGCCGTACGTGCCTACGCCGACGAGCGTGCGGGCTGTCGAAGTTATCCAGACTCACCGATCAGTTGAACTCAGTTCGGCCTCACTCTCTGACAGCGGCCAGTATGACCTGAAGAATAAGAAACCCCCGACCAGAAGGTAGCTAGCGGCACCGAACTCAACTGCCGACAAATGCCAGTGGACCAGCCACAGGGTTGCCCCAGACCCACCACCGACGATGATGCTGTCGATGACGGACTGAAGGGTGGTCGAGACAGTTCCAGCAGGCAAGATATCGTTAGTTTTCTTTCTTATTTTTTCATATCCGACTAAGATCACGGCCCAGAGCCCACCGACCCCGAACGCGCTCATGGATTCGATCACAGTTCTATTTGCTCACAGTTCTATTTTGCCTGCCGGAAACGTATATCCATTTGTCTGACAGGCCGAAAATATCGTTCGAGCCGTGGTAGACAGTTTTTCTGGACTACTCCGATCCGGTCTGTGCGCCCCACAGCTCCGCGTAGCGCCCGCCCTGCTGGCGGAGCGTGTCGTGGTCGCCCCGCTCGACGACCTCGCCGTCTTCCAGCACCAGAATCGTGTCCGCGCCGATCACCGTCGAGAGACGGTGGGCGACGACGAAGGTGGTGCGGTCCGCGGTCAGCGCGTCGAGACTCGCCTGGATGCGCTGCTCGGTGTCGGTGTCCACGTCGCTGGTGGCCTCGTCGAGGATGAGGATCTCGGGGTCCTGCAGGACGACGCGGGCGATGGCGATGCGCTGGCGCTGGCCGCCCGAGAGCTTGACGCCGCGCTCGCCGACGCGGGTGTCGTAGCCGTCGGGGAGGCGCTGGATGAACTCGTGGGCCTCGGCGGCCTCGGCAGCCTCGCGGACCGCTTCGTCGCTCTCGTCGAAGCGGCCATAGCGGATGTTCTCGCCGATGGTGCCGTCGAAGAGGAACGCGTCCTGGCTGACGTAGCCGACGTGCTGGCGCAGGCTCGCGAGTTCGAGGTCCCTGATGTCGGTGCCGTCGACCGCGACGCGGCCCTCGTCGACGTCGTACAGGCGAAGGAGCAGCCGACAGAGCGTAGACTTTCCGGCACCCGTCGAGCCGACGAAGGCGACGGTCTCGCCGGGCTCGGCCTCGAAGGAGACGTGCTCGATGACGGAGTCGTCGTCTCCCTCGTCACCGTCGAGCGCGGCGAACCCGCCGTCGGTCTCGGTCTCGTCGTCGGGGACGGCCGGGCCGTGGTCGTCGGTCAGCAACTCCGGATAGGAGAAGCACACGTCCTCGTAGGTGACCCGACCCTCGGGGTCGCCGAGACGCTTTGCGTCCTCGCGGTCGGTGATCCGCACCGGGATGTCGGCCAGACCGAACACGCGGGCCGCCGAGACCTTCGCGTTCTGGACCTCGTCGACGATGTTCGAGACCTCCGCCAGCGGCGCGACGAACCGCTGGGTCATGAACACGAAAGTGACGAAGACGCCGACGCTCAGATCGCCCGTCAGCGGCCCCGGCGCATCGAAGAGGATCCAGTAGCCCCCGACGAGGAAGGTCGCGGCGAAGGAGAAGCCGGCGAGCAGTTCCATCCCCGGCCGGTAGAAGTAGGAGAGTTTCAGCACGTCCATCGTCGTCTCGAAGACGCCGTGGGAGGCGTCACGCACCCGGTCGACCTCGTAGTCCTCGCTGCCGGTCACCTTCGCGAGGATCACGCCCGTGATCCCGTTCTCGATGCGCGTGTTAAAGTCCGCCATCGCGGACTGGCGTGCCTCGTAGCGCGGTTCGATCACACGCATGAACCAGACCGTGAAGCCGCCGATCAGCGGGATCGCCACGAGGGTCACCAGCGCGAGTTGCCAGTTGAGCGCGAAGAGGATCGCGGCGATCCCGAGCACCATCACGATCAGGCGCACGCCGTTCATCAGCGCGTTGTCGAGGAACAGTTCGAGGTTCTGGGAGTCGTTGCTCAGAATCGACATCACCTCGCCGGTCTGCTTGTCGTCGAAGAAGGCGGCGTCCAGCCGGAGCATCTTCTCGAAGCTGTCCGATCGCACGGAGTGCATCACGCCGTGGGCGAAGAAGTTTGCCGAGACGCCGTAGATCCAGGTGAACAGGGCCGTCGCGACGAAAGAGCCGGCGATCAGCGCCACCGAGAGCCAGAACTGCGCGACCTCTCCCGGGGGGATCCACGCCCGTGGCAGGAACAACAGCGAGTACTCGCTGGTCTCCTCGCGGAACAGCGCGTCGATGGCGGTCCCGAGCACGACCGGAGGCAACAGCGAGGCCGTCTGGGCCAGCAGGTTCGCGACGAGCCCGATCACGAGCCAGCGCGTCCGCGACGTGCCGTAGTCTGCGAACAACCGGACCAGCGGACGGTCGATCCGCGTCCGGTAGCGATCGAACGGCGTCTGCTCGTCGGTAGACATGTTCGACTGACTATCCAGTCAGGGGGTAAAACGGCGTCGGAACGATTCCGTCGTCCCGTCGTGGCTGTCCGTCGCGACCCTCGTCACCGCTGGCGAGTCGCGTCACGGAGTGAAGCGTCACTCCCGGGCGTCGTCGACGGTCTCGCTCAGCCGACGGGTGGCCGCCGCGGGGTCGTCCGCGGCGGTGATCGCCGTGATGACCGCGACGCCGTCGGCACCCGCGTCGACCACCGGAGCGGCGTTGTCGGGCGTGATACCGCCGATGCCGACGACCGGGATCGAGACGGCGTCTACGATGGTCGCGATCCGCTCGGGGCCGATCGCGTGCTCGTCGTCGTCGATGTCGTCCTTGCTCCCCGTCGCGTACACCGCGCCGACGCCCAGGTAGTCCGCACCGGCGGCCTCGGCGGCGACGGCGTCCTCGACGAACGAGACCGAGCGACCCAGGACGGCGTCCTCACCGAGCAGCTCACGGGCCACCGAGAGCGGGAGGTCGTCGTCGCCCAGATGAACGCCGTCGGCGTCGATCGCCCGGGCCAGATCGATCCTGTCGTTGACGATCAGCGGGACGCCGGCCGCGCGAGTCCGTTCGCGAACTCGACGGCCGATAGCGAGGCGCTCACGCGCGGTGAGATCCTTCTCTCGAAGCTGGACGACATCGACGCCGCCGTCGATCGCCGCCGAGACGATCTCGGGGGTCGACCGCCCGGCGGAGTGGCTGGCCTGCGTGACGAGGTAGACGCCGTAGTCCATGTGGGTGGCGTCGACCTCGGGGAAGTCACCGCTTTCGTTCGTCCCCGGCGAGCAGCGACGCGGCGGCCGAAGATAAAGAGTCAAACGTGGCAATCGGCTGGGGCTCGATATGGACTCGCTGTGGGCGCTCGCGGCCGGCGTCGACCTCGATCTGCTGGGGCGGTTCGCCTACATGCTCGCGCTGGTGGCCGTCGGCTTCGGCGCGCGCCGCCTCGGAGTGCTCACGAACGATCGTAACGAGCGACTCGGACAGGTCGCCTTCTACGTTCTGTTGCCCGCGCTCGTCTTCTCCTCGACCTACGACAAGCGACTGGGCGAGCTGGTCTCGGTCGCGCTCGTGGCGGGACTGGTCGTCGTCATCGGGACGCTGGTTGCCCTCTCGCTGGTGAGCAACCGCGGTGGCGACGACGACGTGCGCAGCGTGGCCGTGATCCAGTCGTACCACGGCAACTTCGGGTACTTCGGCGTGCCCGTCGTGGCGGCGACGCTGGGCTCGACCGCGGCGGCGACCGCGAGCATCATCCTCGGACTGGGGGCACTGATCCAGATTCCACTGACGATCCTCGTCCTCGTCCGGATCAACGAGACCGAGGCCGACTTCCTGGGGGAACTCCGGAACCTCGTGACGAACCCGATCTTGCTGACACTCGGCGTCGGTCTCGTCTTCGCGACGCTGCAACTGGACGTACCGACGGCCGCCGGGACCGGGCTCGACTGGCTGTCGACGCTCGCGCTCCCGGTCGCGCTGCTCGCGGTCGGGGGCTCGCTCGACCCGCGAGGTCCCGAGATTCCGCTGACTCGGACCGCCACGGTGGTCGGGCTGAAGGTGCTGGTGATGCCACTGATCGCGTGGCTCGTGTTCTCCGGGCTCGGAGCCGACGCGATGACGCGCAACGCCGCGCTCGTCATGTTCGGGGCTCCCACCGCCGTCTCCACGTACGTCTACGCCACGGAACTGGGCGGTGACTCCGCGTTTGCCTCCGTCAACGTCTTCGCGACGACGGTCGCCTCGATCGTCTCGCTTTTCTTCCTGTTGCTGGTGATTACGTAGCTGCCGCGGGTGCCTGGGCCAGACGGAAGCGCCGATAGCGGATCGGACACCACCCACTCACTGGCGGTTCAGATAAGAAATCAGGATCAGAAACTCGAAGCACCGAAAACCCTCGTCGCGCTCCGGCATTCTGTGACGGATATCTTCACTTCGTTCAGATAGTGCCGCCACAGAATGCCGGACCACGACTCGCCCTTTCATCCGCCAGGAGAGCACGCTCTCCTGAGCCTGTGCTCACCCTGTTCGCACAGACGCCAGGATTCGGCCGTTGAACCGTCTAGACCCTGGTGGATGAAAGGGCGAGCGCTGCGTGACGGCCTCGCCGTCACGTTATAGCCGGCCGGTCGAACCGGCCGGCCCTTGCGGGAACCCCGACGAAGGTGAGCCGAACGAAGAGAGGCGAACGTCGAGAGAGCTTGCTCTCTCGGAACAAGCACCGACTGGAGCGCAGCGAGTCGCGGGACCGCAACTGCGCGAGGGCTTTCGGTGTCTCCACCACTACGCTGACAGTCGCTTATCTGAACACTACTCACCCACTGGCCCGAAGGTATGTATGTCGTGGGCGTGGACGTTCGGACATGGTACTCGCTGGCCTCGTCGGATCGGTGGTAACGTTCCTCGTCAGCCTGCTGATCGGCGGGCTGGGCATCTACGTCGGTGCGAGAGTGATGACCGGCGACGGCGACTTCGAGCGGGCGGTGTGGACGGCGCTGTTTGCCGCGCTCGGCGTCGGCGTCGTCTCGCTGCTGGTCGGCTGGATCCCGCTGCTGGGTGGGCTCCTGGCGACGGTGCTGGGCTTCCTCGTCTACCTGGGCATCATCAACTGGCGCTATCCCGGCGGGTGGATCGACGCGGCCGGGATCGCGCTGATCGCGTGGCTCGCGTCGGTCATCGTGTTGACGCTCGTCAGCCGGTTGCTACCGGGAGGCGTCGGCGCGCTCGGCGTCGCGGGCGTCTGATCGCGCGACGAACGAAGCGGGGCGACCCGTTGTCGCGACCCAGACACGTATTACTGCGGAGCGACAGCTACCGGTATGCGCTCGTTCAAAGTCGCTCAGGTGTGGGGGATTCCGATCAAGATCCACATCTCGTTGCTCGTCGTGTTGCCGCTGTTCGCGTGGCTGCTGGGCAGCGGTCAGCAGATCGAACTGTACGCCGGCCTCATCGAGGGGCTGACCGGAGCACCGCTCGACACGGACGCGCTCACCGTCGACGGCGCGATCCCCTGGATCATCGGCTCGGCCGCCGCCGTCGGCCTGTTCGCCAGCGTCGCCCTGCACGAGCTGGGCCACGCCTGGGCCGCGCTGCGCTACGATCTGGAAGTCGAATCGATCACGCTGTGGATCCTGGGCGGTCTCGCCAGCCTCAGCGCGATCCCCCGCGAGTGGAACAAGGAGTTCTGGATCGCCGTCGCGGGGCCGGCCACCAGCGTGGTCACGGGACTGGCCTGCTACGGCGCGCTGTTCGTGATCCCGGCCTCCCAGCCGGTAGTCGTCTTCGTGGTCGGCTGGCTGGCGGTCACCAACGTCGTGCTCGCGGTGTTCAACATGGTCCCCGCGTTCCCGATGGACGGCGGCCGAGTCCTGCGAGCGCTGCTGGCCCGGAATCGATCCTACGCCGGGGCGACGCGAACGGCGGCGACCGTCGGGAAGCTGTTCGCGATCCTCTTCGGTGCCGCCGGGCTGCTGGGCGGGTTCAATCCGATGCTCGTCCTGCTGGCGCTGTTCATCTACGGGGCCGCGAGCAGCGAGTCCCGGACCGTCGCGCTGGGTGATCTGCTAGAGGGGCTGACCGTCACCGACATGGCGGCCGCGCCCGACGCCACCATCGAGGCCGACGCCACGGTCTCGGAGCTGGTGACCCGCATGTTCGCCGACCGCCGCACCGAGTTCGCGGTCGTCGAGGACGGGGACGTGGTCGGCGTCATCAGCGGCAACGACTTCCGGGCGGTCGCACCCGAGGAGCGCGAGACGACGACCGTCGCCGACCTGATGGCGACGGACCTGCCGACCTTCGACGGCTCGATGTCGGCCTTCGACGCGCTCGTGGCACTCGATCAGGCGCGGGCCAGCGAGGCGTTCGTCACGACCCCAGAGGGGACCCGCGTCGTCTCGCGGACGGACTTCGCGTCGGCGATGGAGATGCGGAAAGTGCTCGGCCGGGGCGAGCCGCTGTAAGGGGTCCGATACTCGAAAGAGGCGTCACAGCGCGCGCCAGCGGTCGATCCCGCCACCGACGACCAGCACGAGACCCACCAGCGAGAATCCGAGGTGGGCCTCTCCGAACCAGAAGGGCGTCGACGGGACGGCCGCGCGCAACACCGTCATCCCCAGCGAGAGCCCGGGCACGTCCCCGCCCGGCGCGTCCGGCGTCGCCGTCGGCGTCCGACCGTCTGTCTCTCCCGCGGCCTCTCCGCCGGGGTAGCGCTGCCCGCCGACGCGCTCGCCCTCGGGCAACCGTTCGGCCTCGTAGGGGATTGGGGACGTGTCCGGTGTTTCCCTGCTCCAGACGACGGTGCCGTTCGGGCTGATCTCGAAGATGCGGGTGTTGAGCGTGTCGGTCACCAGCGTGTTGCCGTTCGACAGCCGGTCGGCGTCTCGGGGCCAGTCCAGCCGGATACCGCCCGCTCGCTCCAGGGTCCAGGCGGGCTCCCACTCGCCGCTCTCGGTCCGGTGGAGTTCGACGACGCGGTGGTTGTCGCTGTCGGCGACCAGCACCGCGCCGTCGCCGAGCCACTGGGGATTGTGCTGGTGGTTCAACACGTCGGGGTCGCCACAGCGCACGTCGCCGTCGGCGTCGGGGACGAGCTGTTCGCCCCGGACGAGACAGCTGTCGTCGCTGCCGCCGCGGTCGGCGTTGATCACCTCGACGGCACCCGCGCCGCGCTCGACGACGACGAGCTGGTTCGCGTTGCGCACCGAGACGAGGTAGTGGCTCTCGTTGATCACGTCCACGTCGTTGACGTGGAGCCAGTCGCGGCGGGTCGGGTCCTCTGGGGCGGTGTACAGCTCGCTGGCTCGCCACTCCCAGGTCACCTCGCCGTTCCGGACGGCGACGAGGCGCTCGGCGTCCATGTCGGTCATGAGGTACTCGCCCGAGGGGAGTCGTTCCACGTCGTGGACCTCGCTGTTGCCCTGGCTGCGAACCGGGACGGCGTGCTCCGAGACGACCGTCGGACCGCCGTCGGCGTCGGGGTCGATGACCCGAAACCCGGTCTTCGTACAGGGCGTCTCGTAGGGACCACAGCCGTCCTCGTAGCCAGAGTGCATGAACCCGGCCATCACCGACCCGTTCGGGAGCATGGTCACGTCGAAGTAGCTGTCGGCGCTGTCCTCGCGCCAGGCGATCTCGTCGCTGTCGACCAGATAGACGCTGCCGTGGTCGTGCCAGCCGGTGCCACCGCCCTGTGAGCCGACGAGCGTCTGTCGCTCGTCGCCGTCGGTCACGCTCCGGTCGGGCGCGGTCACGGCACCGACGGCGAGTGTGCCGACGATCACCAGCACGCCGAGGCCGACGAGCGCGAGTCCGCGAGCCCTGCGGTCCATTGGGTCGGCGTGCGCGGAGCGCGAGCAAAAGCGTTCCGCCACGGATCCGACAACAGTTAGATCCCCCCGGGAGTGGGTGAGGTATGCTGCAAACGGTACCGGAGCTGTTCGTCCGAGTGGTGGGGACCGATCCGGTAATCCAGGGACTGGCCGGTGGGATCGTCATCGCCGCGATGAACCTCCTGGGAGCGTCGCTCGTGCTCGTGTGGCGCGATCCGTCGGAGCGGGCCTTGGACGGCGCGCTTGGCTTTGCCGCGGGCGTCATGCTGGCGGCGGCGTTCACGAGCCTCATCATCCCCGGCATCGAGCAGTACTCCGGCGGGGACCCGCTCCCGACGCTGGCCGGCGTCGTCCTCGGTGCCCTCTTTCTCGATCAGGCAGACCGGTTCGTCCCCCACGCCCACTACCTCCTGACCGGCAGCCGCCGGACCGACGCCGCGGACCCGACTGATCGGCTCCCCGCCGTCGACGAGCGACTCGGCGCGGTCGTCCTGTTCGTGCTGGCGATCACGCTGCACAACATGCCGGAGGGACTGGCCGTCGGCGTGGGCTTTGGCTCGGGCAACGTCGAAGAGGCGATCCCGCTGATGATCGCGATCGGGATCCAGAACGTGCCCGAGGGGCTGGCCGTCTCCGTGGCCGCGATCAACGCCGGACTGGATCGTCGCGCCTACGCCGTCTTCGCCGGGATCCGGTCGGGCGTGGTCGAGATCCCCCTTGCGGTGATCGGAGCGGTCGCGGTCAGCGTCGTCGCACCGCTGCTCCCCTACGCGATGGGCTTTGCCGCGGGCGCGATGCTGTTCGTCATCAGCGACGAGATCGTCCCCGAGACGCACACGCGAGGGTACGAGCGCGTCGCGACGCTGGGGACGATGGCCGGCGTGGTCGTGATGCTGTACCTCGACATCGCGCTGGGATAGTCGGACAGACTCGCCCGAGCGCCGACGGCGAGGGCTGCGAGCGTGACTCTCTGCCGTGCCGCGAGCGAGCCACGATGCTTTTGTAGCTGACCGGTGTGGGTCTACACATGGGATTTGGTAGCTACGACGAGTCCGAACAGAAGGATCAGGACAACGACATCGACGAGGACGAGGCCGTCAACGTCCACAACAACGACCACGACGGCGACGTCAGCTTCGAGTCCGACGCCGATCAGGACGAGCTGATCGGCCGCCTCGACGAGATGCGCGACGAAGAGTAAAGACCGTTCTCACACTGTCGGCCGCCAGTCTGGGGCGACCGTCGCCATTCGGGCTGGCGACTATCGTGACGCGACGACAGCCGACAGCCGCTGTCATCCGTCCGGGCGCGAGTTCGAGGGAGCCGAAAACCACAATCCATACCACACAGCCCCCGAGAGCTACCGGTATGGAACTCGGTGTTATCGGACTCGGGCGGATGGGACGGATCGTCGTCGACAGGACACTCGCAGCCGGCCACGACGTGGTCGCGTTCGACATCTCCGGGGAGGCCGTCGCCGACGCGGCCGAGGCGGGCGCGACGCCGGCCGACTCGATCGCGGACGTGGCCGACCAGCTCGGCGCGGAGAAGCGCATCTGGCTGATGGTCCCGGCCGGCGACCCGATCGACGCCGCGCTGGACGAACTCGACGGACTGGTCGACGCCGACGACGTGATCGTCGACGGCGGCAACTCGAACTTCCACGACACGCTCCGGCGCGCCGAGCGCACCGACGCCGCCTACGTCGACTGTGGCACCTCCGGTGGCCCCGCCAGCGCCGAAGACGGGTTCTCGCTGATGGTCGGCGGTCCAGAGTGGGCCTACGAGGCACTGGTACCGGTGTTCGACGCGGTCGCGACCGGACCGGCGGGCCACGACCGCATGGGTCCGACCGGCAGCGGCCACTACGTGAAGATGGTCCACAACGGCGTCGAGTACGCCCTGATGCAGGCCTACGGCGAGGGGTTCGAGCTGCTTGCCAACGGACGCTTCGACCTCGATCTCGAATCGGTCGCGCGCACGTGGAACAACGGCGCGGTCATCCGCTCGTGGCTGCTGGAACTCTGTGAGGAGGCCTTCCGCGAGGAGGGCACCGACCTCGGAGACGTGGCCGACCGCGTCGAGGGCGGCTCGACCGGCACCTGGACCGTCCAGGAGGCCCTCGAACAGGAGGTGCCGACGCCGCTGATCTACCAGGCGCTGGCCGAGCGGTTCTCGTCGCGATCGACCGACGGCGACGACCCCGGTCGCTTCGCCCGCCGGCTGGCCAACCGGCTCCGCTACGGGTTCGGTCGTCACGACGTGCCCCGCCGCGAGGAGTAAAGACCGGGACAGTGCAGTCGTGTACCGAGAGGCGGTGAGCTACGAGACCGTGACCGTTACCTCGTGGATCTCGTGGGCGGCCAGCGTCGAAGTCGTGTCCGGCCCGTCGTAGACGACGCTGATGCGGTCGCCCGGCTGTGTGTCGACGGTGATCGAGTCTCCGGCGACCACCTCGCCGTCGTCACCGCTGACGGCACCGCCGCCGTCGGCCCAACCGACGCTCCGCTCGGCGACGACGACCCTGAGCTGGCTCGCCGGGATCGAATCGCCCATCTCGTGACGGATCGTCGTCGTCGTTGTCGAGTCGTCGTAGTCGAAGTCGAACGACACCGTGGGTGTCGTCTGGGCGGCCTCGTCCCCGACGCCGAGGACGAACGACGCGAGCACCGCCGCGAGAACGACCAACACCACGAGCAACACGGCCAAGAGGACGACGCCGACGGCCAGCCCGACCAGTATCTTGCCGCCGGTTCCGAGTTCGTTCCACGACTCGCGTATTCCCATACAGTTGGTCCCGAGAGTTCCTATTTTAATTTTGCTTCTTATAGCGGCGTTTCAGCCGCTTTTTGACAGTAGCTGGCAACCACGAGAGGATGAGCCACACAAGATTGTCGAGACTCTGGCCGTCGGAGTGGGGTGCAGTGCTCCCCCTCACGCGAGGTGCTGGTAGCATCGGGGGCTTAAGAGCTCCCGACTCGCAAGCCCACCGAGGGGTACCCGTTTCAGCTGTTGAGTACCGTCGGAACGAACGAGTACGCGATGACGAGGACGGTGATAATTAGCAGGAAGATATCGAGGCCACTCTCACCTAGTATTCCCATTGTCAGGATCGCGAGACCAATCCCAGCCATGGCAGTCCGGATTGCCCGAAGGTGAGCCTGCAGTGACGCGTCAGATTCCGTCATTGCCGTTTCACTCACTCCCAACAGTTATGAACAGTTCGACTCAGTACCCCGGTAGATCCTTTCTGGGGTCGACCGAGTCTGCGATACTCCAAGCCTTCCTGGCCTCGGTGTTCAGTCCGACGGAAATTCCTCCCTTTCCACCACTGATGTCGCTAATCGCCCCCGAAGGACTGATAGACAGGGTGTGATTATAGGAGCCCCAGAGAGTCGACGGTACTTTGCCATCTCGCAGGCGGAACACGCCGCTAAGGGTCGCTGCAGCTTGCGGGAGTGAGGTTTCTTCTCCCCGACCGTAGTGGTCCTTAATGTTCACAGTACCGGCGAGAGCATCATCTCCGACATCATCTGATGTAAACCGTGCGCTGTGATCCTTGCTTGCCCTGACGACGGGGTTTCCTACAGCCGCCCAATCGGAATTGTTGTATCCAACACCGATTGCGTCATCACACCAGAAGGCATGCCCCGCTGTTAGCTTTTGGTCACGGAGAGCCATGCCGACAGAAACCTTTACTTTGTCGTCACTCCCGTCGACATTGTGCTGACTGACGAACAGTTTGGAATCCGTGTTTTCTGGATCTCCGTATTTGTATTCAGGACTGACGCGGCCTGCATCGTCGTCCTCCTCCGTCAGCGTCTCTGGATCGGTCTGTACGTTGAAGTCGTTGTGCGACTTGACAGTTGGATCCTCGATACCGAGGTCTTCCAGGTTTGCCCGGGCACCAGCAGCACCGTCCTGAATTATGCCCCGGTGAAACGCTTTATTGACCTTCTGTTTGGAGAGTCCGTGTGTACGCCGGGCGGCGCTAACGGTTCCGACGGTACTCAGAGCTGCGATCGATCCTGCTGCCATTCGAATGAAATTCCGTCTATCTCGCATTGCGTCTCCGCAGACGTGTCTATTAATTATATTTTTTTGGTAACACTTTCTAACATTTTCTACCCTCTAATATTAGAAAAGATACTAGTAGTGGCGGGCCCCTGCGGGCTGATACTGCCGGCTGTAAGTCTGTAAAGAATATTGCGACCCCGTGGTCGCGAATATCTTGAAACAGTTACAGCCGGCAGTATGAATAGCCGCTGCGTCGGTCTGTGGAAGGCCATCAGCGAATGGGCCCGAAGCTCTGCTCAGGGAAGCACAAGTGCCGGCAACGACGCGGGCGACAGCGCCGCCACACCAGCGACGCCCCTGAACAGATTAACGTCTCCCTTGCCGTTATGCCTGCTTGCTACTGTCGGGAATCGACCGACGTGCCACTTCAGTGTCGTACGAACTCCTCTCACCTCGTGTGGTTGTCCCGAAGACGGGCACCAGCGGCCAGCCAAAACAACAGCTAAATAAGCCAGTGCTCCAAAGCTTCGCGCATGGTAGAACCAGTGAGTGTCGCCGCTGGGGCCGTGCTCACCATCGTCGTCGTCGCGGTCCACTACAGCTCGGGCACGGGCTGGGAACCGAGCGAGGATATCTCCCAGAACGTGATCGAGAAACGAGCGGCGACGGTGCCGGAGACGGACTTCCCAGAGCCGTACAACCGCTCGATCGGCGGTGGCGGCAGCGCGGCGGCGATCCCGGCGGGCGAAGAGGGCGCAGAGCTCGAAGAGGGCGCAGAGGAGGCAGACGACGGATTCGACCCCGACGAGATCGCCGACGACGAGGTCGAGTACTACGAGATCGAGTTCGCCAAGGAAGGCGAGACGATCGAGGTCGCGAACAACGAGACCATCCTGGACGCTGGCGAAGACGAAGGATGGGACATGCCCTACGCCTGTCGACAGGGCCAGTGTGTCTCCTGTGCCGGCCAGATCACCGACGGTGCCGCCAGCGACTACATCCGCCACAGCCAAAACGAGTCGCTGTTCGACGACGACATGGAAGAGGGCTACTGCCTGACCTGCGTCGCCTACCCGACCGACGAGTTCACCATCGAGACCGGCGAACAGCCCTAACGGGACGCGACACTTCTCCGCGACCGTGCGATTCGAGAGTAACGACTGTCCGAAGCGCGGCCGTAGTGATCAGACCGACAGCTACCCCGAGATACAAGCCTGCGGCGTCCACAGTGACCGGTATGACCGAGTGGATCGGCGAGACGTTCACGAGCGACGCGGGCTGGAGACACCTCACCGAACTGGTCGATACGGGCACCCGGATGGCCGGCAGTGAAGGGGAACGGGCGGCCGCCGAGGCGACGCGGGATGCCCTCGCAGAGTACGCCCGCGACGCCGGGCTGTCCGCGTTCGACATCCAGGGCTGGGAGCGCGAGGCGAGTGCGATCACGGCCGACGGCGAGACCGTCGCCAGCGACGACCGGGCGGTGATCGCGCTCCCGCGCTCGCCGGCCGGTTCGGTGACCGGCCGGCTGGTCGACGCCGGTCACGGCCTGCCCGAGGAGTTCGCCGAGGCGGACTGCGAGGACGCAGTGGTGATCGCGCGCTCGGACGTGCCCGACTGGTACGACCGCTACATCCACCGCCGAGAGAAGTACTATCACGCGGTCGAGGCGGGAGCGGCAGCGTTCGTCTACGTCAACCACGTCGAGGGGATGCTCCCGCCGACCGGCAGCGTCGGCACCCCCGAGGAACCGATCGGCGACGTGCCGGCCGTCGGCGTCGCTCGCGAGACCGGCGCGCGCCTCGCACGCCGATACGAGGGCGAGACGGCGACCGTCAGCGTCGACTGTACGACGCCGGACGCGACGAGCCAGAACGTCCACGCCGAACTCGGCCCCGACACCGACGAGGCGGTGCTCGTGACCAGCCACGTCGACGCCCACGACATCGCGGAGGGGGCGATGGACAACGGCGCGGGGACGGCGACGGTCGTCGAGGTCGCGAAGGCCCTCGCCGCTCGCGAGGGCGAGCTGGACACGCGCGTGGAGTTCGTCGCCTTCGGTGCCGAGGAGGTCGGGCTCGTGGGATCGAGCCGGCTGGCCGACGAGACCGACCTGGAAGACGTGAAGGCGGTCCTGAACCTCGATGGCGTCGTCCGCGGCCGCACGCTCCAGTGTTACACCCACGGCTTCGACGGTCTGATCGAAGCCACCGAGGCCGTCGCCGACCGGCTCGACCACCCGATAACGACCTCGCCGACGATGAACCCCCACAGCGACCACTGGCCCTTCGTCCAGTGGGGCGTCCCCGGCATCCACGTCATGAGCGAGACCGACGGCGAGGGCCGGGGGTGGGGCCACACCCACGCCGACACGCTGGACAAGCTCGAACCCAGGACACTTCGCGAGCAGGCCGTGCTCCTGACGGAACTGGCGGTCGAACTGGCCGACGAGGAGCGGGCGCTACCACGGAGAGACACCGCCGAGATCGCGACGGCACTCGAAGAGCAGGATCTCGCGGAGGGTATGCAGGTTGTCGGCGACTGGCCCTACGACGACTGACAGCGTCGCTACGCACCGATCGACCGCGTCGGGACGGCGAGCAGGAAGAGCACGCCACGGACTATCGGCGTCTCAACTACGGCCACCGAACGGCGAGTACAGCGCTGCGATCGATGCCCTCGTCGTTACGGATCACATCGACAGCGGAATTATATCCTCACTGGGAACCTATATATCGTTCGAGCGAGTTCGTAATATAATGAACGAGCGCACCGGCAAGGCGGTGGCGTTCCTCGGGCTTAGCGGATCAATATCATTTTTGCGGATCGTTCCCACGGTCGAATCCGCCGCGCATCTCTCAGCTATCGCGTGGGTGCCGGAGGTGACTCTCGGTCTGCTGTGGGCAGCGACAGGTGTCGTCGGTGCCCTGGGTGAACTGACCAGTTCGGACGCTGAGTATCGTGACAGCGGTCAGTTGCCGAGTTACGTCTGGGGGTGGGCCAGCCTACTCGTCGCAATGTTCGTCGTCGGCCTCGGGTTCGGCTATCTCACAGAGGATTACCTGCGATTCGGAGCTGAGTTAGTTGCTCCGATCGGTGCTCTGATCACGTACCTCGTGATCCGGCATCGTTGACGCCTGGAGGGGAGCGACCCTCTGGCTGCCCTCTTCATTTCGGCCAGTTCGACGTGTGCGCACAGAATGTTACTCTGCAGTCTCTTTCAGTCGTCGTCCCCGACCTCCGCATCCACCTGCGAGCGGCGTTCGGTGGCGCGCCGGACGAACTCTTCGGGGAGTTCGTCGATCTCGCCGGCCTGGACGGCCCAGAGGTTGGCGTACAGGCCGTCCTCGGCGAGCAGGTCGTCGTGGGAGCCGCGTTCGACGACCGAGCCGTCTTCGAGGACGACGATCTGGTCGGCGTCCTTGACCGTCGAGAGGCGGTGGGCGATGGTGAAGGTGGTTCGGTCGGCGGTGAGCCGGTCCAGCGAGCGCTGGATCAGCATCTCCGTCTCCGTGTCCACGTCGCTGGTGGCCTCGTCGAGGACGAGAATCTCGGGGTCTTTGAGGATCGCACGGGCGATGGCGACGCGCTGGCGCTGGCCGCCCGAGAGCTTGACGCCGCGTTCGCCGACCATCGTGTCGTAGCCGTCGGGGAGGTTCTGGATGTAGCCGTGGGCCTCGGCGGCCTTGGCCGCCTCTCGGATCTCCTCGTCGGTGGCGTCGAAGCTCCCGTAGGCGATGTTGTCACGGACAGTGCCGTGAAAGAGGAACGTCTCCTGGCTGACGTAGCCGATCGCGTCCCGCAGGCTCGGGATGGTCACGTCGCGCACGTCCTGGCCGTCGATCCTGACCGCGCCGTCGTTCACGTCGTACATCCGCATCAGGAGCTTCATCACGGTCGACTTGCCCGCGCCCGTCGGCCCGACGAGTGCGAGCGTGTCGCCGCCGTCGACGGTGAAAGACACGTCGTCGAGGATGACCTCGTCGTCGGCGGGATCGGTTCCCTCCCCGCTCGACTGTTCGGAGACGCTCTGCGTCTCCCCGTAGCCGAAGGTGACCCCGTCGTACTCGACTTCCCCGTCGGTGACCGCCAGCTCCTCGGCGTCGTCGGTCTCCTCGATGAGGCTGGGCGTGTCCATCAGACCGAAGATGCGCTCGGCCGATGCGTAGGCCCGCTGATACATGTTGATGATCTGTCCGAACTGTGCCATCGGCCAGATGAACCGCTGTGAGAGGAGGATGAAGACGACGAACTCTCCCTCGGAGAGCGTCCCGGTGAAGATCCACGGCCCCTCGCCGCTGTACACCCAGAGCCCGCCGACGAGGAAGGTGACGACGAAGCCCACGCCAGCGAGGACGCGCAGTCCCGGGAAGAACTTGATCCGGGTCGTGATCGCGCCCCAGTTCGCGTCGAAGTAGTCGCGGGAGGTGTCCTCGACGCGATCGGACTCGTAGCCTTCGGTGCTGTAGGTCTTGATGACCTGCACGCCGCCGAGGTTGTTCTCCAGCCGGGAGTTGAGCTGGCCGACAGAGGAGCGCACGTCGGCGTACTTGGGCTGGATCGCCTTGATGAATCGGTAAGTGAAGAACGCGATGGCCGGGACGATCACCAGCGTCAGGAGTGCGAGCTGCCAGTTGTAGTAAAAGAGGATCGCCGAGATCCCCAGGACCATCACCGACAGCCGGAACGCCGAGTTCATCCCGTCGTTGAGGAACCGTTCGAGGCGGTTCACGTCGTTCGAGAGGACCGACATCATCTCGCCGGTCTGCTTGTCGGCGAAGAAGTCCATGTTGAGCCGCTGCATCCGGTCGTAGGTGTCGGTCCGGACGGCGTGTTGGATGCGCTGGGCGAAGGCGTTCCACCCCCAGTTTCGGGTCCAGTGAAAGCCAGCGCCGAGGATGAACGCGCCAGCGATGATGCTCGACGCGAGTATCACCTGGGACTCGGGATCAGAGGCGTACGCCGATAGATCGACTGGACCGAGTGCGAACGGGCGGTCGTTCCGAAAGATCGCGTCGACGGCGACGCCGAGCAACACCGGCGGCAACAAATCGAGCAGTCGCGCGGCGATACTACTCAGTAGGCCGACCGTGAACGCGCCGGTGTTGTCCCGGCCGTATTCGGCGAACAGCCGGCGCATCGGGTGATCGACGTTTTCGCGAACGTCCTCGAAGGCGTCGTCGTCCCCGGCGTCGACATCCATGCTCGCTTATCAATGGTGCTGGCCTCAAAAGGTCGTCGTATGGGAGAAAGGCAGCGGGCACAGCAAGCACGTGAGGGGCCACTACGGCAGTCACGCGGAGAAACCAGTGTCACGGTCGTGTGCCCGTTATCATTCGAGATAGAGTGAGGGAACGTGTTAACTTGCTCTTGGGACAACGAAGGGTAATGAATTTGGCACCCGTCGCAACGATTCTCGTTGTCGACGATAGCGATTTCTTCCTCGAAATAACGTCGGAGACGCTCGAAGAGAAACACGGCCTCAACACGCGGACGGCGAGTACCGGATCGGAAGCGTTAGCAGTGATGCGCGACCAGCAGATCGACTGCGTCGTGAGCGATTACGAGATGCCATCGATGGACGGGCTGGAACTCCACAAGGCGATTGACGCGGAGTTCGACGTCCCGTTCATCCTGCTCACCGGTCAGGGTGACGAGACGGTCGCGAGCGAAGCGATCGGTGCCGGGATCGACGATTACCTGTTAAAAACCCGCATCATCGACGGGGAACAGCTCCAGTTACTCGCCAATCGAATCGACAACGTCGTCTCCCAGTATGAGGCCCGCCGCAAGTACGAACAACTGGTCGACAACACGCCGGACGAGATCGTGGAAGTCACGTCCGATGGAATGATCCTGTCCGCGAACACGTCGATGGCCAGTTCACACGGAATGACTCGGGAGCAGGTGATCGGCGAGCGGCTGTCGTCGGTCATCGATCCCGACGTGGCGGCCAGGCGTCTGGAGTACGGCCACCGCGCGACCACTGCCGGAAGCGCCGTAACCTTTCAGGACAATATCGGCGTCCGCCAGTTTCACAATATCGTTACACCACGCAGGGAGACAGCCGATCACGAAACGGTCCAGTTCATCTCCAGAGATATCACCCAGCAGAAGCGACACGAACAGCAACTGGAGACGAAAACCGAAGAGCTGGCACTCATCAATCGCCTCGTTCGTCACGACATCAACAACGATGTCCAGCTTCTCATGGGATGGGCAGGGGCCGTCGCTCCCCACGTCGACGAGGACGGTGTCGAGTATCTCGAACGCATTCAGGACACCTGTGACCACATCGCGGAGCTTACGGCAAACGTCGGTGCGTTCACCGATGCGCTGGAGGAGAGCGGCGCGGTCGATTTCACTCCGATCGAACTCTCCGACGTGATCGCAAGCGAAGTCACCAAGTCCCAGCGCAGGTTCGAAGACGCGACCATCCGTGTAGAGGGGGCGCTTCCAACCGTCACCATCGAGGCGAACGGAGCGGTTCAGGCGGTGTTCGGGAACTTACTCTCGAATGCAGTCCATCACAACGAGACGGACGATCCACATATCACCGTGACCATGACAGTAACGGACACCGTTGCCCGCGTGACTGTTGCGGACAACGGTCCTGGTATCTCGGACGAGTTCAAACCAAGCGTCTTCGACAAAGACGAGATGGGGAAGAAGAGTGACGGAACCGGCATCGGACTGTATCTCGTCGAAACGCTCGTCGAGCAGTACGGGGGCGATATCTGGATCGATGACAACGATCCTCGGGGAGCGGCGTTCACAGTCGAATTGCCGAGATCTGACCTCGCCACCTAGGTTCGAGAACGGCAACAGCGACCGTCGACCCACAGATCACGAGGCGGCGGTGACGTTCGGGAGCCGCAGTCGGTCGCCGACGGAGACGCCGGTCTCGTTGGTCCAGCCGCGATTGACCTCCAGGACGTACTTGCCCTCACCCGGATACCGGCGCTCGTACTCGCCCTCGGGGACCGGCGCGTGGTGGATCCGGGTGACCGTCCCGTTGGCGGCGACGTAGACGATGTCCAGCGGGAACGACATCTCTCGCATCACGAACGCGTGCTCGCCGATTTCGGGAAAGACGAACAGCATCCCCTCGTCGACGGCCAGCGACTCGGTGTCGCTCAGCCCGGTGATGCGTTCGCTGCTGTTGTCTGCGATCGCCACCGAGACGGTCCCCAGCGGCGCACAGTCGTCGTCCAGTGCGGTCACGGTCGCGTTGTCCGGCGACGGCGTCCCCGTCGGCCCTGCGGGACACTCCGGCGTGGATGCCGTCGCCTGCTGATCGCCGGCTGCCTCGTCGCTCACCGCGTCGTCGCTCGTCTCGCCGGAAATCAACAGTCGGTCGCCGACGGAGACGCCGGTCGCGTTGGTCCAGCCGCGATTGACCTCCAGGACGTACTTGCCCTCACCGGAGTACTCCCGCAGGTCGCTCTCGCTGGCTCCGTCGGCCGGTGTTGGCGCGTGGTGGATCCGCGTGATCGTCCCGTTCTCGGCGACGAAGACGATGTCCAGCGGGAACGACATCCGGCGCATCACGTAGCCGTGCTGGTCCTGTCGGTCGTGGACGAACAGCATCCCCTCGTCGACGGCCAGCGAGTCGGTCCGGCTGAGCCCGACGAGTCGCTGCTGCCACGTGTCGGCGATGCGGGCGTCGACCGCGCCGAGTTCCGTCCCGCCCTCGTCGACGACCGTCACCGTCGTCCGCTCGTAGCTCCCCGGATCGACGAACTGGAGCCAGACGCCCGACCAGACGACGAGCGCTCCGACGACGAGGAGCCCGATAGTCCCCCCGACGACCGCTGTCGACCGCTCCATGTTCGACCCCTGGGGTGTGATCCGGGTAACGCTGTCGCCTCCAGAGAGAAAGGGTTATTTCCCCGCATCGTTTCTCTGCCGGTGTCGGGCCCGTGGTCTAGTGGTTATGACGCTTCCCTTACAAGGAAGAGGCCGGTGGTTCAAATCCGCCCGGGCCCATTCTGCTGCGAACGACGGTGAGCAGCGAATGGCAGACGCGAATTTGCACCAGAGAGAGAAGCGACCGTCAGCGAGCGGACCGACCGTGGTTCACATCGCACCGGCGACGCCGCTGCCGATCGCGGCCCCACACTCGCCACAGGCGACGAGGTAGAACCGCTTGGAGGCGGTGAAAAAGCCCGTCGTCGAGTCCATGTCGACGAACTCCACGTCGTCTTGCTGGTCGAGCGTCGCCTCGCACTCGGGACAGTGGGCCATCAGACCGCACCTCCGTTCGACTTCGCACCGGCGACGCCGCTGCCGATCGTCAGCCCGCAGGCGGCGCAGTTGGCCGTGTAGAACCGCTTGGAGGCTTTGATGAATCCGGTCGTCGCGTCGGTCTCGGCGAACTCGATGTCGTCGGCCGTTTCGAGTGGCGTCTGGCATTCAGGGCAGTGTACCATGCGACCGGGCCTGCGCCGGCCTGCGGTAAATACTTCGTGGTGAGTGTCACCACGAGACGTTTGTCCCGCGAAGTCGTAGGGAAGGACATGCCCACCTGCTACGCTGCGCTGGACGATCGGTTGCTGGTGATCGAGGACGACGACTGGATGGCCCGGGAGCGACCCGTGGCGCACTCACTGGAGTGTGTCGCCGCCGCGCCGGAGCGTCCTGAGCGGGTCTTCGTCGGGACCGTCGACGCAGGCCTCCAGTGCAGTACCGACGGCGGCGACAGTTGGACCACCGGGCTGGACACCGGCGACCGGGTGACTGCCGTGACGGTCAGCCCGCACGATCCCGGCGTGATCTGGGCCGGGACCGAGCCCTCGCGGGTGTATCGATCGATCGACGGCGGCGACTCCTGGAGCGAGCGGCCCGGGTTGCAGTCCCTCCCCTCGGCGTCGCGGTGGTCGTTCCCGCCGCGGCCGGACACCCACCACGTACGCTGGATCGCCGTCGACCCGGCCGATCCCGACCGCCTCTACGTCGCCATCGAAGCGGGCGCGCTCGTCCGGACAGACGACGCGGGCGAGAGCTGGGAGGATCATCCGGACGGAGCGCGGCGAGACAACCACACGCTGGGCACGCACCCCGACGCGCCCGAACGCGTCTACACGGCGGCCGGCGACGGCTACGCCGAGTCGCGAGACCGCGGCGATACGTGGTCGTTCCCCCAGTCGGGACTCGATCACCGCTACGTCTGGGGACTGGCAGTCGGCGCGGACCCAGACGACGTCGTGGTGTCGGCGGCCACCGGTGCCCGCGATGCACACAGCACGGAGGGCGAGTCCTCCGTCTATCGGCGGACCGACGACGGCTGGGAGCGGGCGATGTCGGGACTACCAGACCCCGACGGGCTCGCGCGGGCGGTGCTGGCCGCCCACGACGGACAGTTCTACGCCCTGACGAACCACGGGCTGTTCGCGAGCGACGACGGGAGGGCGTGGTCGGCGCTGGGGCTGGCCTGGCCCGACGAGTATCGACAGCTCCCCCGCGGGCTGGCCGTCGTCTGATCGCGACGCACCGAGGGGGCGTCGAAGAGAGGGCCACCACTATGTGTTTGCCACTTGATGATCAAACTGTATGTCAGAAGAGACCATCCACGAGTCCAGCGAGACGCGCAGTCGACGCGGTATCGCGTCGTACTTCCGGCGGCTCGCCCGCAGGTTCGCCACGGGCGAGCCCGCACCGGCCGACGAGGAACAGACGGTGACGGTGTCGGCACCGCCGGAGGCCGACCTGGAGACCGAAGTCGAGCGCGAGGGCGAGCGACTGAACCTCGAAATCGAGGTGGCCTGGACCGAGGACGGTGACGATGTCGACACCGACGCGGCCGCGAGCAAGGCGACGTTCGAGCTGTTCGAGGACAGCGCCGAGGAGTGGCGCTGGCGGCTCGTCCACGACAACGGCAACGTCATCGCCGACGGCGGCGAGGGGTACGCCTCGGCCCAGAAGGCAGAGCAGGGGTTAGAGAGCGTCCGCTCGAACGCGCCGGGCGCGAACGTGATCGACCAGTCGAAAGACGACGAGAGCCAGGACGGCGGGAGCGACGCGACGTTCGAGCTGTTCGCGGACAGCGCCGGCCAGTGGCGCTGGCGGCTCGTCCACGACAACGGGAACATCATCGCGGACGGCGGACAGGGGTACTCCTCGAAGCAGAAGGCCAAGCAGGGACTGCGAAGCGTCAAGCAGAACGTCCGAGGAGCACAGGTCGAGCGCGAAGAGTAGGGCGACCGCCGGGTCCGCTCAGAACGGGAGCCGACGCCGGAGCCCGCCGACGAGTCGCTTGCGCCGTACGATCGCTTCGCCGCCGGCCCAGCTCACCCCGAGCAGGCCCGCCCCAATGAGGAAGGCCGCGTCCCACGAGGAGAGCCAGACCGGACGGAACCACGGCATGTAGTGACCCCACAGCTGTGCGAGGGCGTTCGCGGGCCCGGACAGCAGCGTCCCCGAGAACGTCGCCTGAAGCCGGGACGGGAAGTCGAGGTTGTCGCCGGTACCGGGGCGCAGGCCCGCACTGCCGGAGAGGTCGTAGCTGCCGGTGGCGTTTTGCTGGCGGATCGTCGGGCCGTTGGACTCGTCGCCGGTCCCCAGTCGCTCTGCGTCGTACGGTCCCCAGGTGGCGTAGTACTCCCAGACGATCTCGCCGGTCGGCGTGACCTCGATCACGCGGTGGTTGAGGCTGTCGACGATCAGCGTGTTGCCGTTGGGGAGGCGATCGGCGTCCCGCGGCCACTTGAGCGAGCCCGTCCCGACCTCCCAGGTCCGTTCCCACGAGCCGTTCAGGCGAGCGTACTCGACGACCCGATCGTTGCCGCTGTCGGCGACCAGCATCGTCGGCGTCCCGTTCTCGCCGACGAGGTAGTCGGGATTGTGCTGTTCGGTGAGCACCGAGTAGTCGTCGTCACGACCCAGTCGCCGGACGATCTCGCCGGACCGTCGATCGACGACGATCGCCTGATCGAAGTTGCGCGGCGACAGGAGCAAGCGATGCTCGCCGACCTGGTCCACGTCGTTGAGGTGGCTCCAGTCGGCGTTCATACCGCCGTCGGTGTCGTTGTCGAAGTGCTCGCGGAGCCGCCAGCGCCAGGTGATCTCGTCGGTCGTCAGGTTGTAGACCACCACCTCGTCGTTGCTGACCTCGCTGGTCTCGTTCCAGGCCCGCATGTGGCCGATCACGAGTTCGTCCTCGCTGAGCATGTCGGCGTCGTGGGTGTCTTCGAAGGGGAAGCGCCGTTCCCAGACGCGCTCGTTGGTCTCGGGGTTCAGCTCGTAGATCAGCGTCTCGCCGCTGCGAGGCGAGACGACGAGCAGGTTCCCGTCGTCGAGCGGATCGACGTCGAAGAACCAGGCACCGGACCCCTGACGGCTCTGGTAGGTCCAGTCCGTGCCAGCACGTTCGTCGGCCGCGATCAGTCGAGCGGGCTTCTTGTCGTTGACCGAGCCCTCGAAGGTGTACCCCTGGACGCTGACGATCGTCGTGTTGTCGGCCGGCTGGGTCACCGTCCCGCGCTGGAGAGTGGTGTTGTCTGCCGGCGTGGACGTCGCTACGTTGGCTGCGACGACCGCCAGCAAGAGACAGATCGTCGCCAGCAGCGCGAACCGAATCCAGTCGGCGGCAGTAGCGTTCGCACGCGCTCGTGCGACGCAATCGGTCAGTCCTGTCCCGATCCGTCGACAGGAGGCGAGCAAGCCGTCGGAGAACACGGGGACGCCTACACCGACGGCACGTCTATACCTTTCGACTCCCCCGGCACCTCGCGGTCGCCCTCGGCGGCGATCAGGACAGGAAGCGCTCGGCCGCGTGGTCGAGTTCGCCGACGGGGTCGTCCTGTGATCCGTTCTCGTAGATGCGCCACTCGATGCCGGCGCGTTCGGCGGCGTCGAAGACGGCGTCGTAGTCCACGTCGCCCGTGTCGAAGGCGGCGTGGGCCGGTTCCGCGGCGTCGACGTGCGTGTCCGTGCAGTGCAGCAGGTCGATCCGGTCGGCGTGGCTGTCGATCACCGCGGCCGCGTCGACACCGGCGTAGGTCGCCAGCCCGACGTCGAGTTCGAAGGCGACACTGTCAGTCTCCTCGACGAGCACGTCGAAGGCCGTCCGACCGTCGACCTCGGCGAACTCGGCGTCGTGGTTGTGATACAGGAGCGGGTAGTCGTAGTCCGCGAGCCGGTCGGCGAGCCCGTCGAGGCGGCGGGCCGTCTCGCGGACGCGCTCGACCGTGCCGAACGACTCGCTGTCGAGATAGGGAACCACGAGCCGTTCGGTCCGGAGCGAGCGGTACTGCTCGACGGTCGCCGCCAGATCGTCTTCGAGGGCGTCGACGGGGACGTGTGCGGCCGGCACCGCGAGGCCGGTCTCGTCGAGTGCCGTCCGGACGGCCTCGGGATCCGCCTCGGGGACGCGGTAGGCGTACTCGACGCCGTCGAAGCCGGCCCCGGCGACGCGATCGAGGAGTTCGGGGACGGAACAGTCCATGTCACGGAGCGTGTACAGCTGGATGGCACTGGCCATTGACAGAGAGGAGAGAGGGGATCGCCTTCAGCGTTGGTCTACGTGTCACGCGAGCGACTAGCTCGGCGTCACTCGGCGGGCGTCGCCGGGTCGCGGCGCGTCTCGACGATTTCGAGATCGCCGTCGACGACGACGGCGAGCCGGTCGCCGTCGCGGGTCACGTCGACGCGGAGCCGCCAGGGATCCTCCTCGACGACGGTGACCGGGTGGTCGTCGACACACCAGTCGAGTCGCCAGTAGGGCGTCTGTGCGAGGTCGACGCCGTGGTCCTCGTAGAAGCTCACGACGGGCGACTGGTCGAGGAGCCCCAGTCCGACCGCCGAACAGAGTTCGTGGGCACACTGCCGACAGCGGTGGGTCGCCCGCACCGAGACGCCCAGACAGCAGTCCTCGCCGCGTCCGATCGTCGTCGCCATGCGGCCGTTACACTCCGGACAGACGCCGTCCTTGGCGAGACAGTGGAGGTGGCGCACGCGCTGGTCGAACGCGGACAGGATCTCCGCGTCGGTCCGGTCGTGGAGTCCCCCCGGCGGGAACGGATACTCGCCGTGGCCGTGCTCACACGCCGGGCAGGTGATCGACAGCTGTTCGTCGACGTAGTGAGCCGACAGGGTCGCGCCACAGCGGACGCACGGATCGTCGATCTCGATCTCGCGTTCCGGATGCTGGGTGAACGAGCCGGCGAAGATAGCCTGGACGATCCGCTCGCCCGCGGTCCGGAGCTCGTACCCGTCGTCGGTCTTGCGGACGAACTGGTCGGTCAGCTTCCCGAGGTGGTAGTTGAACTGCGCGCTGTCGGTCATCCCGACTGCTGCCCGGATCTCGGAGAAGGCGGCCGGCTCGTCGAGTCGCCACAGCGCTTCGAGGATCGAGAGGCGCGTCTCCTCGCCGACGATCGCGAAGGCGTCGGCCGGTGCGAGACAGTCCTCACAGTCCCGAAGATCGTCTGCCCTGCTCATACCCGACCGACGAGAGCGACGAAGTAAACTGTTCGCCAAAGCGGTTTTTTGTAGCACAGCTGTCAGGACCCGGGACGGTGCCGCCAGAACAGCGCCGCCCGACGAGGGCGCGGGCCGAGAACGGTCGATTTATCTCCGGTCCCCACGACGATGTGGGCATGAACGTCAAGTCGCGCCACCACCTCAGGGCCGACGAGATCGACGCCATCGAGGAGTCCGTGGCCGCGAACCTCGGCGTGGAGCTGGACGCCGACACCTTCGAGAAAGTGGAGTTCGAGGACAGCGACTGGGACGTGGTGCTGGTCGACGGCGACCCGCTCGTGCTGTACGTCGAAGGCGAGCCGTTCCTCACCGTCGAGGGACTCAACGCGTACCCGCCGACAGACCACGTAGTCACCGTCGACAGCGGCGCGATCTCGTTCGTCTCTGACGGCGCAGACGTGATGCGGCCCGGCATCACCGAGGCCGACGACGGCATCGCTGCGGGCGATCTCGTCGCGATCAACGAGGAATCACACGGGAAGTTCCTCGCCGTCGGGCGCGCGAAGGCGAGCGGCGACGGGATGGTCGGCGACAGCGGGAAGGTCGTCGAGTCGATCCACCACGTGGGTGACGACCTCTTCGAGTTCTCCGTCTGATCCGGACGGTCACGGACGAGCGAAGCGAAACAGAAGCAGTGCCGTCAGTTCGGGGAGCCCCGCAGGTCCGGAGAAGCTATTTCCGCGTCGTGGTCGTGTGCAGCGTATGGAGACAGCGACGCGACTGTACGACCGCATCGACGCGTGGTTGCGGGACCTATCTCGCGTGCCGTACGCGGCGATACTGGGGACGGCGACGGGACTCGGTGTCCTCGTCGTCGGGGCGGTGTTGGGCAGCGGATTGCTCGTCGTACAGGCCGTCACGATGGCAGTCGTCGTGTTCGGGTTAGAGTGTGTGTTCGGGCTCCACCAGACCGACGAGTGACGGAGTCGGGCGTCGTCAGAGAGACCGTCGGGGCGGAGCGACGACCACCGCTGGCGCTCTCGCGGACAGTGGCGACGTGAGCGGCGACCGGGAGCGGCGTCTGAGCGGTAGCTTTATGCAGATGTAAAGTATGCTTTACTGTAAAGGGTGCTTTACACCCTCGATACCCATGAGAGAGGAACTCACCGCCAGACAGCGAGTCGAGAAGCGCGAGCAGTACAGTCAGTGGATCAATAGGTCGGTCGGTTTCGGCGTGCTGAGCTTCTTCGTCGCGACCGCGCTGTGGATGCTGACCGACAGAGCCGTGGTACTCTTCGCGGGACTGGGACTGTACTGGCTGGGCTGTCTCGGGATGGCCGTCGGGTACTGGCAGTCGCCGGTGTCGGTCGGCGACGAACTCGAACGGCGGATGGAGCGCGAGGCGAGTCAGACGACGTTCCTGTTCGTCACCGTCGTGACGATACTCGGTCTACCGGCGGACGTCGTCCTCTCGACGACCGGCGTCTACACCGCTCCCGCCGCCGTCCGGGGTGCCCTCTGGGGGTACCTCCTGTTGATCCTCGTGTTCGGAGCCGTCCACTGGTTCGTGAAGCGACAGTACGAGTGAGCCAACGAGGAGCATGAAAAACGAGATCGCCACCTACCGGGAACAAGAGGGGTTGAGCCAGGGCGAACTGGCAGCAGCCGTCGGTGTCTCACGACAGACGATCAACGCGGTCGAGCGGGAGCGCTACGATCCGTCGCTGGCGCTGGCGTTCACGCTCGCCGCCTACTTCGACTGCCGGGTCGAGGCGCTGTTCGACCCCGACCTGGAGCCGGTCGGGGAGTGAGCGAACGTACTCCCAGAGTGGGGTGGGAGTCGGCGGCCGCCGTCGGCGCAAAAACAGTGTAGGGCGAAGGTTTATTTCCACCATACCACTAGCAGCGGGCGTGGCGTCCCCGTTCGAAGTTCTCGCCGTCGACCCGAACGCGAGCGACGAGGCAATCGAGCGCGCTTACAGGGAGCGAGTCAAAGAGACCCATCCCGACCACGGCGGCTCGCTGGAGGCCTTCCAGTCGGTGCGGGCCGCGTACGAACGGATCCTGTCTGGCGAGGCCGACGGCACCGAGCGACAGCGTGCCGACGACGACAGCGACGACGGCGGCTCGATCCACCCGCGCGTGGAGTATCTCAACTACGAGGTACTGGACGATCACGGCTGGCACGCGGACGACGACGACCTCTTCGAGAAGGCGGCCGGGGCCGGGCTCGACGATGTCGATTACGGGAGCTTCCACGTCTACCCCCGCGAGTCGGTGCTGGAGGCCGCAGAGCGGAACGACTTCGCCTGGCCCTTCGCCTGCCGTGGCGGGGCGTGTGCCAACTGCGCGGTCGTCGTCCTGTCCGGAGCGCTGACGACCCGCGTCGATCACGTGCTGCCCGACGAGATTGTCGACCGGGGCTTTCAGCTGGCCTGCAACGGGATTCCGACGAGCGACGAGCTGCAACTGCTGTACAACGTCAAGCACATGGCCGAACTCGAAGAGCTGCTGTTGCCCCCACGGCCCTTCGAGCAGGCACACTCCGACGACTGATGCTCCCGGCTGTCACGTCGTGCAGATATTCGCCACCCCGGAGTGGCCAAATCCGTGACAGGGTTACAGCCGGTAGTATGAGACCGACGAGCCTCCGTCTGTGACAGAATCGGGCTGAGAGCGTACGTTTCCCAGATCTGGCAAGCCGTATCAGTCCAGTCGGTCGGCCAGCAACTCGCTGACGACCGCGCCGGGCGACGCCCCGTCGAGCGCCGCGCGCCGACGCAGTTCGCGGTACACGGCCGGATCGAGTTCGAGTTCGAGTTCGCCCAGTCGGACTCCTTCGGCTTCGAGCGCGCTGGCGACCGACTGGCCCTCGTTGACGTCGCTCGCGACCGACCGAACCTGTCGGACGGTCAGATCGTGGTCGAGCGCAGCCCAGGCGAGGTGGAGGCGGGCCTCGCCGCCGACCCGAGCGATGTGTTTGGCCGCGGTGGGAGCGATGTGTCCCATGGCGACGTGACGGCGGATCGAGCGCGGGAGGTCGTGGACGCGGGACCACTTGCGGATGAACGAGACGGTGGCGTCGCCCCCAGCGCGTTCGGCGGCGGCCTTGTACGATCCCTCACCCCGGACCAGCGCGGCACAGGCGGCCGCACCGCGGAGCATGTAGACGTTGTCGTCGGCACCAGCAGTGTTCTCTGAGAAAGCCCGGACGGTCCGTGCGGCCAGTTCGAGGCTCTCGGGGTCGTCGGGGTCGAACTCCACGGCCTCCTGGGCGCGCTGGCCGGTCAGGGAAGGGTCACCACGGATGACCGGCTTCCCGACCGGCGACTCGCGCTCGGCGTGGCTGGGGCCGTCGCGGCCATCGGCAGTCATCACTTCCTGTTGGGAACGGTCCGATAAAAGGGTCCGGTCCGACGTGTGTCGGGACACGTCGGGACGCGTCTCACAGCGACTCAGTCGTCTGCGGCAGCGTCGTCTCGGTTCTCCGAGAGGTGCTCCCAGATCTCGGTACAACCGCATCCGTCCTCGACATCGTCGAGGTGGTCGGTCGCTGGCTCTTCGGCTTCGGCGTCTTCGCGTGAACTCTGTTGTGCGTCTGTCATTGGTTTGTGCATCGCGCCAGTGAGCGCGGTGTTTCGGTACTCACCCGTACTACCTACACCCGCATAAAGCCGCTCTCACCCGTAATCCCTTCCACCACTCCCGTTTGCCGGCAATATTTGTGGCCGTCTCCGACGGCGGACCACGAGTGCCGGACAGTGACAGATACCCCCATGGACCGACAGAGGGAGCGGGGATCGTCGCAGTTGCGGCGAAACTTGGCTACGCCGAACGACTGACGTGGCCCGCGAATCTAATGACATCTAATGACGACCGACGTTCACCAGCTCGACGACGGGGCCTGGATCAGCGTCAACGACTCCCGAGAGGTGAACGTCAGCGACCTGTGGTTGCTGGCGGAAAGTGAGTTCTGCGGGTGTGAGCCGACCGATTTCCTCGCCGAAGGATTCGTCGATACGGGCGTCGATCCCCCGAATATTCAGGCCCGTATCGCCGGTCGATGTATCGCCTGTGGAACGGAGGGCGTGACCGACTGGCTCACCGTCGGACGCGTCATCGACCCCGAATCGGGCGAGTTCTACGGTGTCGTCCACGACAGCGTCCACATCCCGGAGAAGCGCCACCGACTGGCCGACCCGAAACAGTAGGCAACATTATCCTGTTGCGGGGAGAGGTGGGGAGCCTTGTCGAGAAGGCGTGTTGTATATGGGTGGGTCCCAAGAATAGAGGTACACTAACCATGCCGACGAAAGTCGAGAACTGGAAGGACGAGGTGTACGGCAACGAGATCCGTGACCACCTCATGGAGTTTGCCGAAGAGGGCTGGGACGCGATTCCCGAGGACGAACACGACGCCTGGTTCGAGCGCTTCAAGTGGTGGGGCCTGTACCACCAGCGCTCCGGGCAAGAGTCGTACTTCATGATGCGGATCGGGACACCCAACGGTGTCATCGAGCCCGGACAGCTGGAAGTGATCGCGGAGGTCGCCGACAAGTACGCCCGCGGCCCCGAGGAGAACCCGGAGTTCGGCGACGCCTACTGTGACTGGACGACCCGCCAGTCGATCCAGCTCCACTGGATCAAGATCGAGGACATCCCCGAAATCTTCGAACTGCTCGAATCCGTCGGTCTCTCGACCCAGCAGGCCTGTGGTGACTCCTGGCGAAACATCGTCGGCTGTCCCGTCGCCGGCAAGGACAAACACGAACACATCGACGCCTGGCCGATCGCCGAAGACCTCCACGAGACGTTCAAGGGCGACGACGACTACGCGAACCTCCCGCGCAAGTGGAAGGTCTCGATCACGGGCTGCGATCAGGGCTGTGGCCAGGGCGACATCAACGACCTCGCCTACGAGCCAGCCGAGAAGGACGGCGAACTCGGCTTCAACGTCCGCGTCGGCGGCGGCCTCTCCCGAAAGGAGCCCCGCCTCGCGCGTGACATCGACGTCTGGGTACCCCCGGAGAAGGCGGCCGACATCGGTCACGGGATGTCCGCACTGTTCCGCGAGTACGGCGACCGCGACGACCGGTTCAACGCCCGCATCAAGTTCCTCATGGACGAGTGGGGTCCCGAAAAGATGCGGTCGGTCCTCCAGGAGGAGTTCGTCGACTTCGAGCTTCCGCGGGCCGGCGAGGACATGCGCGACCAGTACACCTACAACGCCGGGGGCAACGAGCACGGCGACCACGTCGGCGTCCACGAACAGCCCGACGGCAACTACTACGTCGGCCTGGACGTCCTCGTCGGTCGGATGGGCGTCGACGACGTGTACGAACTGGCCGAAATCGCCGAGGAGTACGGCTCCGGCGAGGTCCGGCTGACCCAGCGCCAGAACGTCATCGTCACGGACGTCGACAGTGACCGCCTCGACGCGTTCCTCGACGAGCCGCTGCTGGACGACTACTCGCCCGATCCCCACCCGTTCATGCGGGGCTCGATCGCCTGTACGGGGACGGAGTTCTGTTCGCTGTCGATCGTCGAGACGAAGAACCGACAGGTCCGCTACGCCCGCTGGCTCAAGGACAACGTCTCGCTGCCCGAGGGCGTCGAGGACTTCCACATCCACCTCTCGGGCTGTACGGCCTCCTGTGCCCAGCCCCAGATCGCCGACATCTCGCTGCGGGGCATGAAGACCCGCAAGGACGGCGAGCCGGTCGAGGCATTCGACATCGGCCTGGGCGGCGGACTCGGGGAGAACCCCCAGTTCGCCGACTGGGTCGAGATGCGCGTCGCCGCCGACGAAGTGCCGGGCTACATCGAGAACCTCCTCGACGCCTTCGAGGCCGAACGCGAGGGCGACGAGACCTTCCGCGAGTTCGTCGCGGACCGCGACGAGGAGGCCCTACAGTCCCTGGCAGATCCCGAAGAGACGAGCTACGACGATCCGTACCTGGGCAACACGAAGATGACCTGGTACCCCTACGCCGAGGACAACGACATGCAGTCCTCGCCGGCACCGACCGACGCCAACGACGAGCCGCTGCCGTCCGACGACTGACGGTCGTCGGCGTGTAGGTAGCTCTTTTGTACCGGCCCGCGAACGCTCTCGCATGGCATCTGACGGCGGTCGGAGCAACCTCAAGACGATCGCGCTGGGCCTCGCAGTGCTGTTCGTGCCCGCACTGATCATCGTCGCGACCCTGGAGTTTCTGATTCTCACGGGCGATCTGGTTTTGAACGAGCTGACGCCGCTCGAACTCGTCGAGTTGTATCTCATCGACCTCGTGCTGTTCGCTGGCGGTGCGTACCTCCTCTATCGACTCTTGCTGTACTCGATCGGAGGCCCGCTCGGCGGCACAGACGACGAGGAGTGATACTACCGGCTGTAAATCTGTCACGGATTTCGCCACCCCGGGATGGCGAATATCTCATCGAAGTTACAGCCGGCAGTACGAGCGTCGCCGCGGTCGTGCAGTGTCGGCGACGGATCGGCAGTCACCGACGCTATAAGTTCGAGCCGCTACTGCATAGCATATGGTCGATCGGATCATGCGGGTCAACGCGTACACGACCTTCGATCTGCTGGAAGGACGCGTCAAGGGGCACGGCTTCGATGAAGACGCCTATGCCGTGTTGAACGTCAGTACGGACACGCGCGAGGACCCCGACGCCGTCGAGGTACAGATCGAGATGGACAACACCGAGGTCGACGCCGTCGAGCCCCACGCCGACACCGTGTCGCTGTCGCCGGCCCAGGCCCGCGAGATGGCCGCCGAGTTAGAGAAGTACGCCAGTAAAGTCGACGCCAGCGAGGAGTAGCGCGGGTTGAGCACGGACCGGTAGAACGATCCCGTGGTTCTTTGGTGTGTCGTGACATACCTCGACCTATGTCGACCGATTCGCCAGGGAACCCTGCCTCCCGCGAGCTGGGCTTTTGCCCGTGTTGTGGCTACCGGACGCTGCCGGAAGGCCACCCAGGTTCCTACGAGGTCTGTCCGGTGTGTCACTGGCTCGACGACCCCGTCCAGTTCGGCGACGCCGAGTACGTCAGCGACACTAACCACGTCTCGCTCAGCGACGCCCGCACCAACTTCGAGAAACACGGTGCCTGCACGCCCGAGGCCGCAGACCAGACAAAACGGCCCGCCGACGCGCCACGTGACCCGAACTGGCCCTACGCCGAGGAGTGACCGGCGTCGAGGCCGTGGGACGGTGTCCCGTTCGCTGCATGCGCAACGATTAACACCACGTGTACTCCCATCCTAGACGATGTCCCATCCAACGCGTACGCTCCCGAGCGGTGACGAGCTTCCGATCGTCGGCGTCGGAACCTGGAACATCGACGGCGACACGCTCCGTGATTCGGTCCGAGCCGGACTGGACGCGGGCTACACCCACGTCGACACCGCCGAGGGGTACAAAAACGAAGACGTGATCGGCGACGTGCTGGCCGACTACGACCGCGAGGAACTGTTTCTCACCTCGAAGGTCCTGCCCAAGAACCTCGACTACGAGTCGGTGATCGCCTCGTGTGAGGCCTCGCTGGAGCGACTCGGGACCGACTACCTCGACCTGTATCTCGTTCACTGGCCCAACCCCGCGATCTCGTTGCGCGAGACGATGAACGCGATGGCGACGCTGCACGACCGCGGACTGATCCGGAACGTCGGCGTCTCGAACTTCAGCGCCTACCAGCTCAGCTGTGCTCACCACGTCAGCGACGTTCCCATCGCGGTCAACCAGATCGAGTTCCACCCCTACCTCCAGCGGCCCGATCTCGTCGACTACTGCCGCGAGACCGACACCGTGATCGAGGCCGCCGCACCGCTCGCCCGGACGGAGGTTTTCGACGACCCGGTGATCCAGGAGTTGGCCGAGACCTACGACAAGTCACCGGCACAGATCGTCCTGAAGTGGGCCGTCGAACAGGACGTGGTCGTCCTCCCCAAATCGTCCTCGCCGGAACACGTCCGCCAAAACGGCGCGCTGTTCGACTGGGAGCTGGCCGCCGAGGACCGCGAGCGACTCGACGACCGGGACCGCGACCAACCCGTCTACGACCATCCCGCTCGCGACTGGACCGGCGACACGTACGGCATCTCCCAGTAACGGGCACCACGGGTCGAGCCCACGCCGAGACGAGTCGGAGCCGTCGCACTCTTCTGACCGTCGATCCCAAGCGATAGGTGAGTGGCACCCCCAGCCCACGGTGATGGACGCCGACATCGACACCGCCGCCGAAGACCCACCACTGGGACTACTCGCCGTCGCCGTCGTCGGCCTGCTCCTCACCGCGGCGGGCGCGATCGCCGTCGTCCTCGACCTGGTGGGCACCAGTGACATCGTCCTCGGGGTCGTCCCCGCCCTGACGCCGCTGTTCGATCTGTCGCTGTTCGTCACCGTTCTGGGCGTCGCCCTGTTCCTGTTCGCGATGACCGAGTGGAGCCCGGATCTCGACACCTGATAGCCCCTCTGACCCAGCGGACAGAGAGTGGCCGGAGCGGCGAACCCCGCCACGGACACGCGGCGATGTCAGTACCGGACAGTGTCGTCGACTCGCTTCCACCCGGGTGCGTCGACGAGCGCCCCGAGCGCGTCGTCCAGTTCGGACCGCGTCGCCCCGTAGAATCGCTCTCGTCCCACGGGCGTCCGCACCCGAACGAGATCCGTGTGCTCCGTCACGTGGAACAGCGACAGCGTCCACGGTCTGTTCGTACAGTCCCACCTGCTGTGTACCGTCGCCTCGTCGTCCGCGACGACACGCGCCCCCAGCTCCCAGCTCAGCCGCGTCAGAATCGGGAGCTCGAACGGCACGGCGTCGGGGAGTGTAGCGCTGTCTTCGTCGCCGCGTCGAGCGCTATGAGCAACCATACCACGCTATCGGACAGCTGTGAGTAAAAGCGTAGCTATTCGCCGACGATCGGTAGCACTGTGTCGGACGACGAGAAGCGCTCCTGCAGCGTACAGAATTCGCTCACAGAACGTCGTTCGTTCCACAGAGCCGAAGGTGAAACGTCACCCTGAAGTACGTGAATCCGGCGAAAAACGGACCTTCGAAATGATCCGATATAGCGATGGACTCGCCGGGTGGTAGAGTGGAATTTAACAGACGGCGTGGGGTTGTGTTTGATAATCATCGTATCAGATCTGCTCCAGTTGCTTCTTTCGAACCGCCATCTTCTCCTGATTCGTTCGAACGTCGTAGTGCTCGTAGAGCACTTCCAGCGACACGTCACAACGCCCGCTAACAATCTCCGGAGAGACGTTGCTGTTCAGGTGGTACGTGATACTGCCACGGCGGATGCCGTGGGGTGATCGAGACGACGGGCACTTGCTGAGGGTTGCTCCGGTCCCGAGGGCTTCGCAGGTGGACGGGTCCGATGGGTCGGCGTCGTGGGGACACCCGCCGATCACGCAGGGCCGGGTGAGCTTGTTCACCCACTTGTAGATCGTATCTCCCGTGGGCCGGCCGTGCATCGACGTAATGAGCGGCTCCCGACCGTGGTCGTCAGTGCGCTCGTAGCGGTCGGGGTTGTCGAGGTAGTCGTCGATAACCTGGTAGTTGTTCGGACCGAGGTAGACCCAGCGCTCGCCGTCTTCCCCGTTCTTGAGTCGCGTGCCCTCGTCGATTCGGTGTTCCAACACGAGCGCATTGTCGTCGGGGCGGAGGTCGTCGACGTCCAGCGATCGGAGGGCGGACCGACGCATTGCTGTCTTCCACAGGATCAGGAAGACGACGTGATCCCGGCTCGCGTAGCGGTACTCGTGGAGGTAGTCGAGAATCCGGTGTGCGCGATCTGCCCCGATGTGGACATCCCGACTCTCTGCGCCGTCGGGCAGCTCGGGCGCGTGGACCTTCTCGGCCAGCCCATCGTCAACGCCCTCGATGTCGGCCCAGTACCGCAGGGCTTCACGGATCGTCGAGAGTTGCTTCTGCAGCGTCAGTGCCGCGATGTCGGACCGGCGCCACGCCACGAAGTCGGCTAGATCACGGCCGGTCAGGTGGTTCAGGTTCTCGATGTCCCGCAGCTCGCACCACTCCTCGAAGAACCGGAGCCGGGTTTTCGCGTTGCGCATGGTCGAGTCGCGCACGGACGGCTCGCAGTGCCGGAGGTACCGTTCGATGCCCTCCTCCGGCGAGAGATCCATCAAATCGTCGCTCATGCTCGCCTCCGCTTTCGCTTCCGGTAGCACCCGAGACAGTGCGGCTCGCCGGGGTAGCAGAACTCCTCACAGCCCTCCGTGGCGCACTTGTCCACGTCCTCGATGACGCGGTCGCTCACGCGGACGCACCCCCGCGTGGCGTCGTCGGTCGAATGGCTATACCGCTGGTCGGTGGGCTACTTTCAATAGCCCGCTCTGATTCGTACTTCATGGGTCGTTCAAATCCCTAGTCGGGGAATTCGACCCACCCGGCGTGTACCAGCACGCCGGACCTTTGCAGGTCCTGATGGGCGGGTCAAACGCTGATTAAAGCGCCCTCCTGAAATAGTTTACTGACGATTGTTAAGCAGTAATTGACGACTATGCATGCCTTCAAGTGTACTTGTCGCCAAATACTGCTTATCGGTGATTCTATGAGTCCTGCAACGCGAGATTCGGATAACATGCGCAAACAGGCGGACTGGATGGTTCCCTCGGATAATCGGATTCTCGAACTCATTCGAGAGTACGGGAACCTCACACCGTCTGCAATCGAAGCCAAGGGCGGACCAGTCCGACAACACGCCAGTACTCGATGTAGCGAACTGGCTGAGTACGGACTTCTCCAGCAAGTCCACCGCGGACTTTACGGGATCACCGAGGACGGCATCGCCTACCTCGACGAGGAACTCGACGCCAGCGAACTCGCTCCTGTCGAAGACGCTGAGTGACATTTGCTTAGACCCTCGCCAGTCGTGCCGTCACGTCGTCGGCCCAGTCCGGTAGTTCGAGATCGGCCAGCGTGCCGTCCCGCCAACTCGTCACGATCTCCACGTCGCCGTCGCGGGTCACGTCGACGCGCCACTTTCGCCCATCGTCGGTGGTAATGTCGAAGCGTGCACCGCCGCTGGAGAGCGTCTTCACGTGCTCTACGGTTACCTCTTCGCCAGTGTAGACCTCCATGCTGTCCTGCATACAGATGAGTCAAGGGGTGGATTCGGGTTAAAAAGGTGCTAGATTTCCGAGAGATGTTGGATAATCTCATTTAGCTACTCCTCGGGCGTTAGTTGCCATCTTCTAGAACTATCGAACGAACTGTGGCCGTTTCTTTCCATTTTCAATCCATAATTGGAGAGATCTGAAGATTCGATCGGAAATGTCACTACCTGTAGGTCTGATTCATAGTCTCTGTCAGCAGATCCGCCAAATCTGGTTAAGAATCTATCTTCAACCTTTACTTCATTTATAATACTGTTGACTCCTTGCTCTTCAACAACCACTGGTTGGCCCTCAAAATACACAGATCCATTGTGCAGTAGACTTGTCTCACTCACTCGGTCGTTATATGCTGTTGCGTCTTCTGTCTGATCCACATCAACTAGAATTACCACAAATTGTGTCAGATCTTCTGTAACGTTGTCTCCTGTCAAATCCATAGGAACAACTTCTCCCTCGCCTGTTTCGATTGATCCCGTAGTATACGCCCTTGTAACAGTAATCTCCAAGCCACCGATCTCTTGTGTGTCTCCTATTGAATGAGTTGAATTTTTGACCGCGAAAATCACTGCCCCCAGGCTTAGAGTGCCTACCGAACCAATCAGTATACTTCGACGTGTTGAGCTAATATCTTTGGACCCATCATTAAAACGACTATATTTTTTATAAAAATATTGAATCGCGGCCAAGATAACTGCAATAATCACAGAGATTATAAATGCGACTACAATGCCTGGTCCTAATATTGTGTAAATAAACGCAAAAGGCAGAATTAGGAGTCCTAAGGCATAGAAGAGATGGATGAGAAATCCGATTGGAGTGAATAAATACTTCAGTGACATACCTGTTTAGTGTTGTTTTTTGTTAATAAATATTCCTCCTGGGGTGGGGTAGTAGCAGTCATTGGTGAATGTCTACAATACCTGCAAAAATTCTCGAGATGTCGACGTATTTCAGACGATCAGATTTAGGCTAAATGAAAGTTCAATATCGGTTTCAGTGACTGAATATTTACGATGTCGATTCTCACCTTCCACTTCGATCAACTCGTAATCCTCCAGCTTCGAGAGCTTCAGCCGCCTCGACCGTTCCGAGATCGGCGTCAGCCCACGCCCATGATATACCTCCTCCGCAACCGCCTCGTAGCGGTCGTGCAACTCCCCAGCTTTCAGTCCACTGCCCACACGAATCAGCTCGTACAGTAGCTGATGGTGGAACGGTAGCGACTCCAGATTTTGCTCCAGAATATACCGCTGTGCCCGCTCGTAGGAATCCGCCACATCGTCGGCCCCGATCTCGCTGTGATCCCGTTCCTCGGCCAGCAGCGCCGCCTGCCGCAACGACTGAATGCCCTTCCGAGCGACGCCGGCCACTTCGTCGGCGATCTCCTCCAACTGCTCGCGCGTGACCACACCGGACGGTAGCCCACGGCGCGCTCGTGCTTCGAGGATGTCCGCCAGTTCGTTCACGCCGAAGCGGTCGAGTGCCAGCTCTTTCAGCAACAGTCGTCGACGGAGTTGATTGTCCAGCTGCGAGAGCCACTGCTCTTTGTCGTGGCAGATCGCGACGACCGACAGCCCGTCTACGTCGGCCAGCCGGTCCAGGGCGTCGGTGGCCGGCAAGTCGTCGGCCTCGTCGAGGATGACGATCGTCGGCTGGTCGACGCGCTCGCGTAGCTCGATGCACAGATCTTCGCGTGGTGTGTTCGTCGCCGGGTCACTGCCGGGGAGATCGTGGAGGATCGATCGAACGACGCCGGCCGTGCTCTTGCCGAGGCTCTCGACGTGAGCCGAGTGGATGTCTGCGTGCCTGGTGAGCTTCTGGAGGGCGAAGCGGGCGAGCGACGTTTTCCCGACACCGGAGGGGCCGTGAATCAGTACGTCGTGGGCCTGCTCGCCATCGAGGGCCGGCTCCCACGCACGGGACAGGTGGTCGACGGCGGCTTCACGATGGAGGAGGCGACGCGGCAACTGCTCGTCTTCGAAAACAGCGGAGTCCGTGATCATCTCACCTCGGAGTGACGGCGGACGGGGGTAAAAATTAGTGCGGCATTTCCGGGAGAATTCGACAGGTGGGCTAAGATTAATTCAGAGCAGCTTCCATCGCTGTACGGACCTCAGAGAGCGCCTCTCTGTTGTCATACTCGCCGTTCGTCACAGAGATGAATCCTGTCGATTCCTCCTCTTCCGGAACCCAGATCTGAATGAATCCCTGTGATCCCTCAATTACGGAGTCCTTCGATATCGGCTTCTGCCATAGCTGTGCCTCTCTTCCTCTGTACATGGGATTAACTCCATCTGGCAGTGGTTTCGTGGTCTGGTATCGAAAGTCTGGGTCGTCGTCCAGTACCGAGAGAACATCACCGCTGATGATGGTGTCTCTGGCCGTCTGCTCAACTTCGTCGTAGAAGATGTCTGCGACCTTTCGAATGAGTTTTTCCAGATTCTTTGTGGGGACCAGTCGGTTTACGTCATCCAGAATCTCTGCTTCTTTCTGGGCGGGGGTCGCATTGAGTCCGACGTTGAGTTCCCCATTGCGGGGATCCCTGTAGAACGCAACATGTGCCTGCGCTTTTGATCCGGGCTGATAGGTGTCGGGAATTCCAAGAAGAGCAGCATTCTCCAGTGATTTTACCACATCAAATTCCTTTGCCAGATACGCACGAAGAGCCATCATGTCATCCTTGCCCGGGGAAAGAGAAAGCAGAGAATACAGAGTATCACTGTCTGGATTATCGTCGTCGTAGAAGAATTCGTGTCGAGAATATCCATCGAGGGCTATCCATGTGAGGTGGTTTACCGGGCCATCGTCTGCAAAGATTACGTCTTCAACGCTGTGCTCAACCGCATCAGGGAATTCTTCAACGAAGATGTCTTCCAGTTGCTTGAAATCAGATTCTGGATCAATTTCGTACTCTTCAGGAACGTCTTCCAGCATTCGGTCGCGCTCTGATCCGGGCAGTAAAAAACGGTACGGTATGAAATGTTCCAATCGTAATTGTCAGCCTCATAGTACGTATCCCGTCATACCGTTGGAGACCTGCCTAGTCTGGTCTTCCCTGCTCTGATTCGTAATAACTGCAGGCAGAATTTAGCGGACACGAGGGACAGTCTGGATCTTCTGAAGTACAGACGAGGGCTCCGAGATCCAGAATAGCGAGATTGAAGCTTCGCGCGAGATCTGGATCGTCTGGAGTGAGAGCCTCCATGAGGGCATATACGTCGTCGCTCTTGTGTGGCTGTGATGGCATCTCGTATCCCAGAACTCTTCCAATGACTCGTGCAAAGTTCGAGTCGACAAGTGCCATTGGCTGCTCCCGGGCAAACAACTGGGTTGCCCGGGCCGAGTAGTCTCCAACTCTCCACGGGCGTTTCAGCTTATCTAGAGAACCGGGTACCTCACCACCGAAGTCTTCTGTGAATATCTCTCCCACTTCTGTCAGAGTCCGTGTTCTGTGATTGACGAAACCAAGTGATCGGACCACATCTTCAATTTCCCCTTCCGTAGCCTCTACCAGCGTTTCGGGATCCGGAAACTGGCGGAGAACGTCATCGTATATCTTCTCTACAGCATTACCGCGGGTACGCTGGAGTAGAATTTCGGCGAGATATACTTTCCATGGGTCCGTTGTCTCTCTCCAGAGATAGACTCTGCCGTTGGCTTCGAGCCAGCTCAACAGTTCAGGTACTGTCTCAATGAACTCCTGAATCCTCTCTTCTGGCTGATTTACATTGCCTGTTTTTGCATGTTCTACAGCCAGATCTCTATCGACCAGTGAGTCTATTTCTTCTGCCGAAACCTCTGTTTTACCGAACGGCAATCTGAGACCCATATCTATCGCTTCAGGTCCTCGATCAGTTCGTCACCCTTCTCCGTAGAAGTCCATAGGCGTCCTTTCTTTTTTTCTGGTGTTATACACTCAGCGAGGCCGTGACTATCGAGATCAGATAGAACATTGCTCACATGGCTCAGATAGTAGTCTGTTATTTCGGAGAGTTCCTTTGGAGTTCGGGGTTTCTCGTCCATGGCGAGAAGGAGCTTCTCCCGGTACTCACTCGCCTTCACCCACGAGTATTCCTCAACGTCCATTCAGGCGTGTGGATAGGCCGCAGCAAAGTATTTAACTTGGTTACAATATACACACAAGATAGCCACATGAACCGGATAGGAACTTTAAACGATCACGACTCCATTGGTGACTACAGATGAGCGAAGAACGGCTTACAGCTATCGACCTGTTCTGTGGAGCCGGCGGACTTTCTCAGGGGCTTCACGATGCGGGATTTGAGACACTCTGGGGCATTGATCACGAGGAGAATACCAAGCCAACGTACGAGGCAAACCACGACTGTGAGATGACGGTCGGAGATATCCGGGAAGAAGAACCACCGGATCTCGGACTGGAGGAGGGAGAACTCGATCTCGTCGCAGGTGGGCCGCCCTGTCCGACGTTTTCACTTGTGGGCCGGAGCAAAATCAATTCTATCGAGGGCCGGGACAACCAGAGCGACGATCGTCATCTACTGTACGAAGACTTCCTCCGTTTCGTAGATCACTACCAGCCCAAAGCCTTCCTGATGGAGAACGTCGAAGGGATGCTCTCGGCAGAAAATGAAGACGGAAAGCCGGTCGTCGATACCATCAAGGAACAGATGCGTGGAGAGCGAGAAGTTGCAGATCTTGACCTCGATCTAAATTACAGTGTTCGAGTCCAGCTGCTGGATTCAGCAGACTACGGGATCCCCCAGCACAGAAAACGTCTCTTCTTCATCGGTAACCGTATCGGCGAAGAGAATCCGGACATGACTGAGTGGGAAACCCACCGGAAGCCGAAGAACGAGGAAGAGAAGAAAATCAAATACAAGGAAGACCCATCAGAGCGATCTGAGGAAGACCAGTCCACATTGCACGGGTTTGTGGATGAAGATGGGACCGAAGAGTTCCCTGCCTTCCGCAAAAACAGACAGAGCAAGGAGCCATGGAACACAGTAGCTGATGGCATTCTCGATCTTCCTCCTGTTTCCCCCAGTGGAGATACACCACCGACCAAAGCAGAAGAATACGAGATTGGTCCCGTCTCAGAATTCCAGTACTGGGCACGGAATCTCAGCGAGGAACAGGACTGGGAAGATCAGCCCCTTCTAAATCACGAGTGCCGGGGACACAACATGCGTGACCTCACCCTCTACAAGCTCCTCGGGGAGGGTACCTCGTACATCATCGGAGACATCCCAGAAGAGCACCAGCCGTATCGGACCGACATCTTCCCGGACAAGCTAAAGAAGCAGAACCCGAAAGAACCTGCAACAACGATTGTGGCCCATCTCTACAAGGACGGGCATATGTTCATCCACCCGAACGAGGCTCGATCGATTACGGTGCGGGAAGCTGCTCGACTTCAGTCTTTCAAAGACACCTTCGAGTTCCCGGTCTCACGTACACACGCATTCAAACAGGTCGGTAATGCCGTCCCACCACTTCTGGCACAGGCTTTAGCCACTGCTATCCGAACAGAAATCTTCCATTCCCCAGTAGAGAGAACTGAACCTCGAGAGGCTTATTAAATACACTAACTTTAGTCTTCTCTACTCAGCACCTCTTCGATATTATTGAACGTTAACCGCGGCTGCTCTTCGGTGTAGGTTTCAACTTTGAACGGATGCCACTCTTCTAATATTATCATCTTGTCACGGTCAGTGTGTGCTCTTGCAAATGTATATCCGCCGTCATTCCACTGTGATCCACCAGCCTCATAGATCTCTTTTTGCTTCCAAGCATCACAAACACTGCCAAGTGGGCAGGTCATGCAGAGGGCACCTCGGCGATTACCCAGAGTACTACCGACTGACCACAAGATATGATCCAGCTCTGCTGGTGCTCTGCTAACCTCAGCCGCCAGTTCTTGCCATACTCGCCGACATACTTGATCGAGGTCACTGCGCTGAAGTTCTATTCCCTCTTTAGTGACCTCTTCTTTCTTCCCATCTTTACTAGCTTCGAATGTAACGTCTTCTTTGGCAGTTGTTTCTATCTTTAGTAGTCCGAGATTCAGAGTGACACGGATTATTTGTGCATCTACTGGCAAATTAAAATTTTCAACTTGGTCCCGACTCACGCCGTTGAGAAGATCATATCCACGCTCATTTTTTGTCATTAACGTGAATAGTAAACGGCCAATTTTCTTTGAAAATGAAAACTGTATCCCTATACGATCTCTTGCATCTTCTTTGTCAAATTTTTCAATTTTTGATTGAACCTTCTCTAAGGCATCTGGATCTGAGGTATTGACACCCAATTCGTTTGCAATCTGTTCAAAGAAGGTTCTTGGGTCACCATTACATCGATCCCGTAGATACCGAATCATAGCTATCCAGTCTCCGATTACTCCTTCAAAAGAACGACGCAACAGCCCAGAGATCCGATTTAATATGATTTTTAGAATCTTTTCTCTTTCACCATCACTCATTTCTAACAAAGTGTCCCACTCCTCTGAATCGGGTTGGAAGAGAAATGGATACTTAGACTGAAGGTCCAGTAACTCAGAAATGAATACTTCAGATGGAGCGGTATTTCCATAATCTTGTAATGATCGAATAAACAGGAATGTTGCCTGCTCAACCTCATCTGGTATCTGTTGGACAACTTCTTCTCGTTTCGAGCCGCCTTTCATTTGCTGAATAAATACTTCTGTTTCGTCTGAATCAAATGGATCTATTTCAGCAATCTCCTCTATTTTCTTTTTTGAGATCCTTCCCTTGAACCGGAAATTCTCTCTACTCCTCATCAGCTCAAATTCGCTACCATCTGACTTCCCTACAAATTCAACGTCATATGCTTCGAATGAGTAGCCACTCCAGAGATAGAGAAGATTTTGAAACTTAATTTTAGAATGTTGGACAAGATCTACAGAGTTTGTTGCTTGGGCTATATCAACAAGTAATTTTTCTATTGCACTACTAATATCTGTGTTTATCTGTCCAGATATAGACGCATCATAAAGTCGGACCTTATCTTTTCTGTCGTATGTTGTGATACTATAATTCTTAGCAGTTAGGTCTATGTCCCATCTATCAACTTCATCTAAACATTCACTTACTCTACTTATCACCTGTGTCTTGAGACAATCTGTGTGGTTTTCGATCAGACTATTATCCTGAATGTCCTTTTCTTTTGGAATATCTATGACAAGTTGGATAGAATTCTCGAACGAGCGACCATTAGAGCTGTTCATTTTGATAATTCAGGTATTGTCGGTGAGTCCCGTGAATTCTACAATGTCCTCGATAAACTCGTCTGCTGGACGGAGTGTATACGAGAGATCTGAGTCGTCTTTATAGCGATTCCAGACGAAAGAGTCTCGCGGTACATAGATTCTGCTGCCGTCATTGCTGATGTCCTGTACTTTCTCTCTGGAAACGTCTGCCATGAGTAGCGAAACGAACCAGACCTCGTCAACCCCTATCTCGGCTTCCCGTGAGAGACTCTGGCGAAATCGCTCTCGGAGAGTTCGTTTGCAGGAGAATCCAATGCTGCCCTCTGGTCCTTCGACCATGTTGTCTATTTCGAGATCTCCGAAATGAGCAGGATCGCCTGTGGCGGGAATTCCAAACTGATCGAAGATGTACTGCAGACCGGTCTCAAGCACGTTCCCTGCCGTAGATGCTCGACTCTGTCCCGCACGACGTTCGTATTCCTGAACAATGCCAGAGACAATCCTCGCTACTTCTTTTTCCTCGATCTGTGGGTCCGACCGGAGATCTGCCATCTTCTCATAGATGTAATCAATGAGCGGCTCCCGCTGGGCACCGAGCTGGTAGGCCTCTCCCTCGAAGTCAACGTTGAACAGGGCATCGTAGGTTCTGGCCGGATCTAGGGTCCCAGATTCTGTCTGGAGGGTTTCATCGACTATTTTGATGATCTCTGACTTGCCGAAGCTCGGCGTAGTTTCCAGAATCTCACTGGTTCGGACCACTGCATCTATCGCAATTCGAAATTCGCGGATGTCATCCTCTGTGTCGATCCGTCGAAGGATCCGCTCAACGAGATCTTCGGTTTGTCTGTATCGTTTTGAGACGTCACCGGCATACGTCTTATTGACAGAATCCGTGATCGTATCCCGTATTATGCGCTTTTGCCGGTCGAGAGATGAATCGCCACTGAACCGTTCGTCTTCGAGTTCCTCACCCAGCCGTGTTGAAAGCTGCTTGAGTGTTGGCTTCTCTTTTTTGGCGTAACTCCCGTAACTGGAGGCGATGAGATCTCGCGCAAACCAGTACACCTTGAACTCGGAGGGATCTCCGGAATAATCTGCCATCTATCATCGGCGAGGTGAGATAATCTGAAGAAAATAGATTACATCTTAAGCATAATATACACACATCTCCCCACTCTCGTCCCGCGAAAATAATCTGTAGCTATCTGTAAGTATTAGCGCCAACGACTTTCCACGCTCGTCCGATAGCGTAACCCGATCACGCTCGTGTTGAACCGCTGGATCGTCTCGGGGTCCAGCTCCCCACGCGCGCTGTCGATGTTCTCCTTGCTCTCGACGAGGTGGGTCAGCGCCGCATCCAACACGTCGGACATCGGTGGGTCGTCGTGAGGGGCGCTGGCGACGATCGCGCTGGCTTTGTCGAGGAGTCGCTGCCGTTCGTCGGTGATCTTCAGGCTGGTGCGTCGAGTCATGGTTTAAACTGGTGTATGTACGGGGGGTCGAATCGCATCGCTCGCGAGTGAGCGACTGGGTGGTTCTTGATAAACGGGGGTCGGGGGTCCGGCGTGATCGGTCCGAACCGTCGGCCCGACCGGCTCGAATCTATGCACCGTAGCCCACGGCCCACAGCCCACAGGTGCATACATCGAGGATCGGCGATACATCTGGCTCGAACCCCGTGGGGTCGGGGTCGCATCATGGGCTGACCAGCTCTAATCTGTAGTCGCCCTCGTTGTTCTCGTCGAGGGACTGGACCTTCGCCCAGTGGTCGCCATTCAGCTCGCCATCCTCGTCGACGATCCCGCGTTCGCGAAGATCTTCGATCGGAATCGAGACGGTTACACAGCCGCCCGCCGGAGAGAGTTTGCGCATCTCCATGCTGCCGGCCCTGCAGTCTCGTTACTTTAATCCTCGGGTGAGTCCCGCTAATCCCGTGATTCGGTGCTTTCTAGGAGGTCGACTGCACCCGCCGAACACGGTCGCAATCGGCGGCCGGGTTCCACCATGTACGGAAAGATCGACATCGAAGACGCGCTGTTCGGCACCATCTTCGCCGCCAGTGCGTTCGTGACGAACGGAATCGCGACGATCAACATCCTCGGGAACGACCTGGGCGCGGCGGTGTGGACCGGACAGGGAACGGAGATCACCTTCGCGTTCCTGCTGACGCTGGTGTCGCTGTTCGGAGCCTACGCGACGAATCGCGTGAACCGCTCCAGCGGGAAGTCCTACGAGATCGACACTGACCTGGCGAACATCGCCCGCGGTGAGGCACCGATCGAGACGTACCTCGCCGTCGGAACGGCCCTGCTCGTCCTCGTGACCGGGCTGAACATCCTCGGCGCGCAGGAAGTCATCGCCGGCACCGCCGCGTTCGGCCTGGTCGTCGTCGCCGTCGAGGCCTCGGGCTACTACGTCATCAGCTACATGGGGTGATCCTCGTGAGGCTCGATACACTCCTCGGCTACGGCCTGCTCGGCACTATCGGCGTCTCCGCCTCGACGATCGCCGCCGCTGTCGTCGGCCAGCCCTTCCCCGTCGTCGTCCCGACGATCTTCGCCGCCGCCGTCGTCGCCGCCCACCACGTCCGCACGAAGGACTCCGATCCATCCGACGACCAGCTCGACGACGCGACCGGCGACGCTCCAGCCGTCGCTACTGATGGGGGCCGGCAATGAGAGACCGACAGACGATCACCCGGCGCGGGCTGATAAAGACCGTCGGCGGGACGGCCGCCGTCGGGGCCGGGCTCAGTGCCACCAACGGCACGGCCATCGATCCCGTCGGAGAGGCTGACGCCATCGCGTGTGGCGGTGCTTGTCTCGTCGCGGTCGGCATTGCAGGAGCGGCCGCCGTCGGCATGGTCACTGGTGCGGTTGCCGCGCATCATCTCGGACAAAAGCGTCAGGACGAACTCAGCGGGAGCGAGGAGACTGCCGACCTGCACGCCAATCTTCGCAGCCGACTCACAGCCCTTAAGGCCGCCAACAACAGCGTTCTCACGGGCGTGCAGAACCGCATCAAAGACGCCCGAAACGTCGCCTGGCCCGAGGCGAAGAAGGAGGCCATCAAGGCGTTCAACAATGGGGACGACAAGAGCGCAGTCAAGACCGCCGGCAAAGACCCTGTCGACGCGCACTATGTCACCATCCAGCAGAACATCCTGAACCGCGGGACCGAGTGGGCTAACACTATCCAGTACATCACTGACCTGCACGAGTCCGACTCCGGGCTGTCTCAGCCCGACGGCGGCACCCCGGCGTTCCGCATCACGTCAGAACACAACTACGATGGCTCGTCCCGACAAGTCACCCTGTCGCCACACGAGTTTTCGATGCTGGAGACGACGACAACCCTCGTCGACGGCCAGTCGTTCACGCACAAAATCATCCGGGCTAACGAGTCCGACAACAGCACACCGAATTTCCAACACGAAGTCGACCTCGACCCGACCGGTATCACCGGTCGCATCACCGACGGTTCCTCGTCCTGGGCTGGTGTCGCCTCGGCTACCGTCGATCCGGTCGAGACTGGCTCGACGGCCACCTGGCTGAACCTCGGTGCCTGGGACTCCGCCTGGTCGGCCATCGTCGACGACCACAGCCAGATGGTGAGCAATATCCAGACGTTCGTCGAAACGCTGTTCGAGAACCACAGCCCCGGCGACATCGACGTGAGCGAATACATCGACGCGACCACCCTCGCTAGCGAGTTTGCAACCGACTACGAGAATACCGGATACCGCGCCTACGCGGCCGCTGAGGCCGCAGTCGCAGGGATTCCGGGCAGCATGGACCAATCCATGCAGATCCGTCTCGAAGACTCTGGCATTGAGGTGCGCGGATCGGTCTGGACCGAGTGGCGTCCCTACGACGGATCGTCGACGGCCACCACGACCGAGACCGCAACCGAGACTGCGACCGAGACCGCGACCACGACCGAGACCGAGCCGGCGAACTCGGCCTTCGAAGTCGGCACTACCTACGACCCCAGCAACACGAACAAACTGGTGTTGATGAGCTACGAGTTCCAGGGCGAAGGCTGGATTCAGGGCTCCGATGTGTTCGTGAAAGACGACTCCGACAACTGGACGCAGGACACCAATATTACCAGCGCCGACGGATGGACCGCCCTCGACGGCGAGAAGATCCAAACCGGGTACGGCGAACTGCAACAGCCGTTCACTATCCTCTCGGCACAGGATACTGAGACCGGTGAGGACGTGGACGTGGTCGGGACCGAATCACGCAATCATCAGACGGCTGAGGTGGATCTGACCGAGGAACAACTGCAAATGATCCTCGACTATCGCAAGACGGTGCGTAACAACGACAGCCCTGGCGGTGGAGGCGGCGGGGCCGGCTTCCTCGGCGGTGGCTCAATCGATCCAACAGTTGCCGGCCTCGTCGCGGCCGGGTTGGTTGGCCTCGGTCTCCTTAGTAGGTGATCTGACTATGAGATTTTTCGTATTCATCACGGCAGCAGTCGTATCGCTCGCGCTCCTTACCGTGCCGATCGGGGCGACCCCGACCGACTCGGGCAACGCGTCGACGGCCAGCCCAGACGGCGAGCGGATCGACGGCGCGACCGTGCTGGTCAATTCGGAGTGGAGAGAGGCCCAGAGTGTCGCGCTCATCACGCTCCGGTCCGAGATCAATCAGACCGTGACCCTCACCGACGCGGGAGCGTTTTCCCAGGGCGGCACGGTGCCAGAGCGCACAGTCGAAATCGAGGCCGGCGAGACGACGCACATCGAGATCCCTGTTACCGAGGTGAGCGGGCGTGTCGGCGTCGGTATCTCGACGCGCTATACGCTCTACTCCGAAATCATTGAAAGCGGCTCTGGCGGCGGCCTCGATATCCTCCGCGCACTCTCGTCACTCCAGGCGTGGCTCGCTGGCGCGGCGATCGCCTTCGTCTGGATGGCCATCGCCGGCTACAACGTGATCCGCCGCGAGAACGGCCGGCCGGAGGTGGCCTGAATGCCCGCCCCGACATTCCAGACGAACCGGGACCGACTGACGTGGCTCCTCGGCGAGTACAAGCTGCTCGTCACGGGCATGATCCTCGGCGCGGTCGGGCTGGTGATCTACTACCAGCCACAGCTCCCGACGCCGCCGGCCTGGATCGCTGGCGTCCTCGTCGGCTGGCTCCTACTCGGAGTGCCGTGCTACCTCGTGGGCGCGAAGATCGCTCGGTGGCTCCGGAACCGCAACTGGATCGAGGTTCACCACGTCAACGCAGCCGAAGACACCGTCCAGAAGCACTACGTCCCGCCGCAACTCTGGCGCGAGAAGGAGATCGAAGGGCCAGATCCGTACCCGATCAACGGCGGCAGCGCCTGGGCCGTTCGGGAGTACGAGTACCTCGACGACATCGAACAGGTTCGGGTTCAGGGTGTCTGGCTCGAAGGCTGCCAGGACACCCAGCTCATGACCAGCAAGAAGCAGATGGAGGACATCCACGGCTGGCTCATCGATCGCGCCGAGGAACTCGCTGCCATCCGCGGGCGGTGGTCCCGTGGTGCCGTGGAACTCCAGAAGAAGCTCGTCACCGCCGAGAGCGAAGCGAACGAACGCGGCCAGATGATCCAGAAGACCGCCGCCAAGGACACCTTCGGCGACCTCGTCGACGACGGCGAAGACTTCGACGAAGCGCCGACGATCCACGATCTCGACGACCACGACCCCACCGCCGACGCCGTCGTGGGTGATGGGCCCGCCGACGTGTCAGTTCCCGACCAACAGAACCAGAACCCCCAAATGAACGATGACTGACGATAGTGGCGACCTCTACACCCCGGCACAGTTCCGCGAGTACCAGGACGGCTACGGCCAGCGCGAGCCCGACGAGACCCACGCGCACGCCGGGATCGTTCGCGACGAGAAGCTATCGCGCTATCTCTCGATCCTCGAAACACACTACGATCCACAGCGCTGCGACCGGCCGGCGAAGATGCCCGGTCAGGCAAAGGATCTCCAGCACGTCCGAGATATCGTCCGGATCGAAGGCACCGAGACGGCTCGTCGTGCCCTGGAAAACGGCGACATGCAGTCGCTCAAGCACTTCACCGGCGACGCCGGACAGCGTGCGGACATCTCCGGAATCAAGGCGATCGACCAGCTCCGCGCACAGATGACCGGCCCGGCACCGATGTTCTACGAGTGGGCCGAACCCGGTACGGGGAAGTCGAACTTCGCCTGTCTACTCGGCCAACTCTGGAAGGAGCAGCACCCCGACGGGCTCGTCGCCTCGAACATCCGAACACTGGAGGAAACCGACGAGTGGACCGGCGACGACGGCGACCGACGGGACGGCTGGCTTGCGAACTACGGAGACCTGAACGAGTGGCTGAAACAGGACGGTGACCCGATGCACAACACGCAGTCGCCGAAGCTGTTCATCTTCGACGAGGCATCGAGCAACGCTGGCGGTGGCGGGAAGGACGGCTACGACACGAAGACGAAGCTGGGGCCGCTCACCTACAAGATCCGCAAGTATGGCGGGTCGTTGATCGTCATCGGTCACGACGGCCGCGACGTACACCCGCTCGTTCGTGAGCTTGCCGTGTGCGTCCACAAGGAGGGGCTGAAGGAGGCGACCTTCTACGAAGACGTGAAGGGTCGCTCGGGCGTGAACGAGATCTTCTCCGTGTCGGGAATCCCCGAAACGGACTGGCGATACGACGACAAGGAGCCGACGACGTGGTCGTGGTCAGGCGGTGAGGAAGACGGCGACGAAGTCGATCCCGCCGACCTCTCACGGAAGCTCGCCGTCTACACCGTCATCACTGCCAAGGAGGCAAACCCGGAGAAACCAAACCACGAAATTGCCGATTTCGTTCCCTACAGCGCCGAATGGGTCCGACAACGCTGGAACGAGTACCAGCACGACGGCGACCATCGCAACGTGGTTGGCGACGTGGAGGGACTAACCGCATGACAGCGGCGGTATTCGGGCAAACCAACAACAACCAACCCCCCGGCGTACTCCTACGCGTGGCCCATGGCGCGCTCGCTGCCTGCGAGCGCACGCGAGCCATGGGCAACGGCCGACAACAACCCGGAGGAGTATCTATATATGACGCACGCGAGGCGCGATCGAGATGAATCGCTCCCATCGAGCGAATCACTACGGCACCCTCGTCGAGCGACAAGCGGTCAAGCGGTACAATCTGGAACTGGATCGGTGTAGCTGGCACGACGCCAAACGATCGGACGGCACGCCGGTCGAAATCAAGGCCGCGATGCATCGGCACAGCGATGGCCAGCCTGGTACGTTCAAGCTCTACGATCAGTACCACGAGCAGTTACGGGCTGCGAACGGCTGGTATATCTTCGGTGTGTATCGAATCCGTGGCTCCGGGGTTGAGGTACTACAGTGGGAGATGCGTCACTCGTCTCGGCTGCCGCAGCTTGAATGGCATGGCGGGGGCGATCACCGCGAAGCTCATCAGGCGAAGATTGGGATCAGTCTTCTCACGCAAAACCAGTAGTAGAGGGCTACGCCGTACACACATCGGTTCGCATGGGGGGTGCTGGTCACGGCACAAATTCTCGATCTTCTCCCCAGGAATGAATCCCGATATGATCTGCGACGTTCTTGATTTCGTCGTCGGAAAACGGATGCTTCGAGACGATCAAGATACTGGTGTTGCTGAGTTCTTTGAGTGGTTCAGATATCTTGGTTGTCCGGCCCCACTATAATTCCAAATCTCAAAATAGTGCAGATGACTGGCAAAGGGAATCTCGATTTCAGGGTGTTGGCAATTCTTTATGGGGACACTCTCTACTCCCGACTTCAATGTAAGGTAAATTGTCTTCTTCGTCAGTTCGTTTGTATATCGAGATATCTGTCTGTCCCCCAGAGCAGGGATTGTCGACACGTGCCGTGATGTAGGTGGGCAGTCGGGGGCACTCAAGCACGACCTCGACTTTCGATTGGGACAACGGATCGATCGACCCGACTTGTGCCTCACAGATCACTCCGTCACTATCATACCCGACGAAGGAGACGTTCTCAAACCGCTTCCATTCTTCAGTCCCACTTCGCGCAGTTGCCTCGGCAGTAAACGATATTTGATTCCCGTTGACCGCTGTATCACGTATAGTGAGAGTTCGATAATACGAGCTACCGAAGCAGCCTGCAGTGGCGCTTACGGCGGCTGATACGCTCAACAACCGCCTCCGGCTTATTTTAGTCATCAACACTCGGGATCTCGTCGAAATCTACCGTTGAAATTTCTTCGATGCTAAAGGCCGTCCTATTACCGTCGATATAATAGGCGAAGCCCATAATCGGCCACGCTGGGTTTTCGTAATAATTTATATATTCGGGTGTCGGTTCAGGGTCACCATCTTGAATAATTCCATTTCCGTCGATTCCATACGGACACTGGAGCCCACTATAGCATTCGCCGATCCTGAGCTGTTCGTCATCGGCCGTGCCAGCACCCAGACTGTGCCCAATTTCTTCCATCAGAACTTTATGACGACTTGCATTCGTACTAAACTCTTCGTCAAACATGATTGTGCCGTGTGGCGTTCCGAATCCATTTTCAACGAACGCAACTTGTGCTTCTGATCCCGTATGACCCTCCATCCCCCTGACACTACTCGGTATAAACGAGTCATGGGGTTTGTACATAGGTTTGTCGCTCCCATATTTGTTCGTCCAGAACAAATGGAGCGTTGCTGTATCGTTATGGAATCGATCTTCAACGAGATCTGTCTCCCAGACGTTGAATGAGTCGGGTTCAATACAGTATGTATCTACCGACGGGGCATACAGACCACCGTTACCTGTGGATGCAGCACTACAGACTGACTCTAACTGTGATCGTGACAATTCGTCGCTTTCCACAAATGTGAGGTTGATATCGTACAGTAGATAGTTCCGTCTGGTCGCATCGATTACAGAATTGTTGTTAGAGATATTCATCTGGAACGGATTCCGTCCGGAGAGATAGTCAACCTCAACCGTCAAACTCGTGTCTGGCTGATCTGCGGTTTCTTTTGGGTCAGCCCCCCAGTGCAGTTCACCGATATGCAAGTTCGAGTGGAACTGTCCACTGCGATCGGGGAGTGTGGTGCTCGTTGCCGACGAAGTCATGGGATCGCTGGTCACCTCGTGGACGCCAACCTGCTCGTCGACTATCTCGTCCTCTTGAATGCCACTCGGTGCGCCGTCCCCATCGTCATCCCGCAGGTGTTCTCGGTACAAGATGACGTTTTCAGTCCGGCCGACGCCGTAGACACCGATCCAACCGTCCCAGTAGCCGTCACCGTCGTGGTCGGGATTCGTCGCGTTTGTTCCGAGTCTCTCACCTTCGTGGAGTATCCACTCGGAATTGCCACCTACAACTGAATGTGAGACGAGTCGCGTTGCTTCGGTCAAACCGTGAATCTCTTGACCGTCGGTGAGACCATCGTCGTCAGTGTCAGGGTCCCAGGGGTCGGTGCCCGAGTTAACCTCCTCTCCGTTCGATAGCCAGGTGTCTGACCGGGGTGTTCCGTCGAGTGCTGTGAACACACTCCGCTCACGCGGGCCTTTTACAGAATCATTGAGTACGATGTCAAAGTCATCCGTTTTGTCAGTGAGTTCGAGATCCTGCTGCGGTTCATTGCCACCGGTGACATGCATCAGCTGTAGGAAACTTGACTCACCCTCGAGACCTGTGAGATACTGCTGATGTCGTTCGGTGACAGCGTAGGTCACTGGTGAAGCCGGGTCGGTGTAGGTCACGTTTCGCTCGACGTTGTCCTCGAGACCGTCACCGTCTGTGTCTTCACGGAGCGGGTCAGACGAAACGTTGATATTCTCACTTAGATCACAGCCAGATCCAGTCCAGAGAATATCTCTATCCTCGGTTGATACCCACTCACAGTCAGTGTTGAACTGTACCGGTTTGGAAACACTGGAGCTGTTGATTACGGGTATATCCCAGCCACGGACTTCAATATCGTCGCTCAGACCGTCCCCGTCAGTGTCGACGCGGGTCGGGTTCGAGCGGACAACAGGGGTCCACCGCTTTTCGCCGTCGACGGTCGTCAACTCGAAGTCGACCTCCTCACCGTCGGTCAGTCCGTCGCCGTCGGTGTCTGCCTCGGTGGGTGCCGTACTGGATCTGTGGGCCGTCCAGTCCTGTCCGTAAGGTCTGCTGTTGCTATCCTATGATCCCTCCCGTGGTCATCACGACGGAAGGCTCCGGGATCGATGGATCGTGTTGCAGCTGTGCGGTGTATTTTGGGTAGGTGGCCTTAGCCACACGACTAAGGGGAACCCGGAAGCTCGCTTTCCGGGTTCCCCCTGGTCGCGCGGCTGGGTGACGTGACCGAGAGGGAACGAACCCAGCCGCGCGACGCGCCGGGGTGGGGTGTGAAGGACGATATTGCCGCTAAAATGGTGTGTTGAACAGTGATGCCTCTATCCAGGGGGCGCGCTACCCCCCGGACCACTCATCGGCGGGCGGACACCCGGCAGCCTTCCAGGCTTCGAAGTTGAAACCCTCGTTCCGGCGTTCCTGCTGCTCTCTGGTGATGTACTCGCCGCTCCGTTGGCCCTGGAACACGTTCCGTAGGTCTCGGAAGCGATCACGCGCACCGTCGGCGTAGGTGACGACGACGTGGACACCGTAGACGTTGTTCTCGACAAACTGCGTGTACGCCGTCTTCACTTCGCGCATGATCTCGCGGGCTTCTGCTCGATCCTCTGGCTGGTAGCCCATCTGGAGGAGCTTTCGGCAGTCGTCGCCCTCGCGGACGGTGATCGCGTACTCGCGCCGGAGTCGACTCCAGCGGGTCTTCTCCTGCTCCTCTGCGGCGTCGGCCAGATCCATCACAGCGCTGCCGACAGACTGCTCGAAGCGCTCACCGGCTGCCCTGACGCGCTTGAGTAGCTCCTGCTGGATCTTCTTCGACTCCAGTTCCATCTCACCGTAGGTGTGGTGGATCAACCCTTCCAGGCGGTCGATCACCGTGCGAATCGTCCGGTAGGTGTAGCCCGTCTGCTCGGCCGCTTCCTGTGGCGAGACCTTCCCACCGTCGGTGAGTAGCAGCTCGGTCACGTCCCGGTCGGCCCGGCTCATGTCGCCCCACAGGTGCATCACGCGATGCTCCTGCTCGTCTTCGATCTCCGGCAGCGGGCACTTGACGAGCTTCCGGGCTTCTGTGGTGTCTTCGACCGACCAGTACGGATCAAACTCGACGAATGCACCGCTGTCGGCAGTGGTGGCGATGCCGGTCCACTCCAGACAGTTGAGGATCGTCTCTTCCAGCTCACGCCGAGCGTCGTCGAGGTCGCTCCACCGAACGGTGTCGTCGGTACGACTCGTCTGGTAGGACACCTCGAATTTCGGATGGTACGGCGCGTCACCGGGTTCGTACTCGTCGGGGTGGTTCGGGTAGTAGTGTTTCAACTCCTTGCCGAGCCCATGTCCACGGACCAGCTCGTCGGCCTTCTCGTCTTCGACGGTGGCAGTGACGTAGTAGCCGGGAAGCTTCGTGTTGTCTTCGACGTGTTTCCGGTACCCGCTTCGATCACCCTGAATGAGTGTGTGGCACCGAGCGATCGGGCCATCCGGGGCGTACAGCGGGCCGCTGGCGTCGCGGTACAGTCGGACGTAGTAGGCCAGGTCGCTCACGTGGCTGTCCGGGTGGGGCTGGTCGAAGTAGCGCGATGAGATGCCGTAGGCATCTATCACGCGCTGGACCAGTGTGAGGTACTTCTCGTGAGGAATGTTCGAAGCCTGAACCTGCACGTCGATGTAGGGCTCACCGTAGTCGGGGACCGAGACGGGTTTGCCGTCGGACGTAAGGTTCGGCCAGCGGGGGCGGACGGTGATCGTCCCGCCTTTGATCCGTGGGTCCTGGTCGGCGGGCTCGCCGGAGTAGTGGGGCGAGTCCTTGGCGACGAAGTAGAACTGGAACTCGCGAACTTCCTCGATCTCGAAGCTGGGGTTGTCCCACGGGTCCAGCCCGCTCTTCGAATAGTCGAAGGCCGTCGCCCACTGCTGGCCGTTGAATCCGATGTCACGGGTCGGTTTCCCCTGGGTTTGCCAGCGGTCGCCCCACTCTTTCATCAGGGAGTGCATCGCATAGTAGGGTGCCAGCCCGTGGTCCTGAACGGCTGGATCGGGATGCACGCCGACGGTAAAGCGCACGTCGCCCTCGTGCGGGGCGCACTTGAGGTACCGCGACATGCTTACCTCGCCACTGTATCTCTACCGGGCAGGTTCCCTACAGCCCGCTCGACTTCCTGCTGACTCTCTCTGAGCGGCTGCATCTTCGCCCAGTCGAAACGCAGGGGTTCACTCGCCTCAACGTCGTAGAGACGTGACGCTCGGACGAACTCGCTCATGCTGCGCCACCCCCCAACCGTCGACGAGCCCGTCGGAGCAAATTGCCTACAGTACCAGGCGATCGTCCCGTCTTCCGCGCGTACTCGCGAACCCCATAGCCGTCCTGCTCGACGGCTTCATACACCTCTCGCTCGGCGTCAGAGAGTGGCGACAGGTCCTTTTCGTACTCGAAGAGGTTGGACTGGTAGGTCACCGCCACTCACCCCCGAACGATTCAAGACCAGTCTGCTGTGTCGATCGGAAGGGAATCGCCTCGTCAGGATCGAAGTTCATCACCAGCCGTTCGGTGGCCGGCTCGCGCTGGTCGCCGTTGATGCTGTAGTGGATCTGGTATTGCCGTTTTGACCAGCCGAACTCCTTGATGGCCGATTCGAGTTCATCGGGAAGATCACCGTAGGAACAAATCCACTTCCCCTCGAGTTCGGTGAGCGTCGCGACTAACTTGTCGTGATCGAACTCACCGTCGTGCGTGTATAGATCGTCACCAGGTCCGACGTACGGTGGATCAAAGTACAGCAGTGCCTCAGATCGGTCGTACTTCTCACAGAGACGGTTATAATCGAGGCATTCTAGCGTGACATGCTGGAGCCGATCGGCAACCTGATCCAGTGCATCAGTCGCATTCTGCAGGCGCCGTGCCTCGTTACGGATCGTACTGGCTTTGAATCCAGAGATGCCGTCGAGCTTTCCGCTGTACTGTGTATAGCGCAGGTAGAACCAGCGACCAGCCCGGACTATATCGTCATCTGGACGATGGCCGTCGTAGAATTTCCTGGCCCATCGCCCATGCAGTTCCCGCGAAAAGGGAACGGTCCGAAGCCACTTCTGGAGTTCCTCGCGCTGCTGGCGTAGTACTTGGTAGAAATGGACGACGTCACGGTCGAGATCGTTTAGCACCTCGATGTGACTCGGTGCCTTGTTCAGCAGAATTGACGCCGACCCTCCAAACGGTTCGACGTACAGTTCGTGATCCGGGAAGTACCCCAGAATCTCGTCGACATGGTACGTCTTCCCGCCGGGATACGGAAATGCCGACAGACTCACAGGGACTCACCCCCGTCGGGACGTGCGTCCACACGACCGCCCTGATTCCGCTGGGGCTGGTCCTCAGGGTCTGGATAGTCGAGCTCTTTCCCGGCGGCTGTCCCGCGACAGATCCGCCCCATCGAGTCACACGCTGGGCAGCGATGGGCGACGTTCTCCTCGTCGCCGAAGGTCCGTCGGAAGTCTCGCGAGACGTGAGCGCCACAGTGCTGGCACTCCGACTGATCGGTGGTCGAGAAACAGACAGGTCGATCAGCCAAGGTGAATCACCCCCTCTAAGGAGGTAGACAAATCCTTCGCAAAACCGCCGGACGGCATCCCAAATGATTCGACTTTCTCTTCAATTCGATTTGAGATCGACTTTGTACGGTCGTCTACCGCTGAGAAATATTCCGATAGCGGGCTACAGAAGCCGCTTTTCGGGATAGTTCGCCAGGACGAAGAACCGGTATGGACTCGCCGGGCAGGTTTTCCGCGGTGCAGTCATGCGATTTTGGGTGATTTTGAGCATCGAATTCATTCCGGTAGGTGGTCGGTTCGCACGTCCATTTTCTCGCGCTCGGTTCGGGCGTCGTAGTGCTGGTACAGCACATCGAGCGACACGTCCATGCGCTCGCTCACCGTCTCCGGCGGGGTGTCTTCGGTCAGGTGGTGGGTGATCGCGCCTCGACGAACGGCGTGGGGAGATCGCGACGACGGGCAGTCTGCGACGTTGGCCGTCCTACCCCGAGCATCGCAGGTCTCCGGCGTCCGATCGTGCGGACACTCGCCGTAGGTGCAGGGGTGCAGCGCCCGCATGAGCCACTTGTAGATCGTCTGGGCCGACGGTCGGCCACCGTCTTCTTTGGTGAACAGCGGCCGTCTGCCGTACTCGTCGGTCCCCTGCGGGCGGCCGGGGTTGCTCACGTAGTCGTCGAGAACCTGGAACCACTTCGGGCCGAGATAGACCCACCGCTCGCCGGCTTCGCCGTTCTTGAGCTTCGTACCCTCGTCGATCCGGTGCTCCACTCGGACGGCGTTATCGTCCGGTTGGAGGTCCTCCACGTCGAGCGAGCGGACGGCACCGCGTCGCATCCCCGTCCGCCAGATGAGGGCGATGAGGGCGTGATCCCGGCTCGCGTACTGGTACTGCTCGAAGTACTCCAGCGCGGCCTCGGCCCGCTCGGGATCGAGATGCACGTCTCGACTCTCGGCACCGTCGGGCAGCTCCGGCGCGTGGATCTTCTCGGCCAGTCCCTCCTCGACGGCGTCGATGTCGGCCCACCACCGGCACGCTTGCCGGATCGTGGATAGCTGCTTCTGGAGCGTGATGGGAGCGATGTCGCCCCGTCGCCACGCCACGAAGTCGGCCATGTCCCGACCAGACAGCGTGTTCAGGTCCTCGATCTCGCGCTCCTCGCACCAGTCGAGGAAGTAGTTGAGCCGGGTGTTGGCGTTCTGTAGCGTCGACTCCCGCACGGACGGCTCACGGTGCCGTAGGAACCGCTCGACGCCGTCCTCGGGAGTCAGCGGTTGGAGATCGCTCACGACGCATCACCGCCGTCGACCTTCACCCTCGCTCGGGCCAGCAGGTTGCCGATCGTCCCCGGCGAGCGGCTGGTCTCGTCGGCGTACTCACGGGGTCCGTACTCGCCCTGCTCGATCGCCTCGAAAACGTCCCGCTCGGCGTCGGTGAGGTCCGACAGGTCCGAGCAGGGCTGATGGCTCTCGAAGTGGGCGAGCGACTTCTGGCGTCCCCTCATGCGTCGATCTCGATAGAGTGCCCGTCGACGACGGTCTTCCCGCCCGCGTCGTCCGGTCGGGCCTGTTCTCGTCGCTGCTCGTCGGCCACACGCTTCGTCCGCGTGTAGCGGTCGGTCTCGGGCGCAGGGTCGTAGGTCTCCGTCCGCACCTCACGGACACCGCCGACGCGGTGGGGCGGGAGCTTCGTGCGCGTCCCCCGCCACTCCGTCAGGGAGAGCCACCCGCTCGACAGCGTCTCGTAGTTGGCGACGTAGACCGGTCCCTGACCGCGCACGTCGACGTAGGCCGGCGTGTAGGTGTCCGGCAGCCGCTCGGGGTCGACGCGGTCGCTCTCGGGCTCGATCTCTCCGCCGTCGGGTAGCACCCGCTGCTTGCGCTTGACGATCTTGCCGGCCCGCGAGATCAGCAGGTGTTCGCTGTCGGCCGTCTGCTGGCTCCACGTCTCGCCGCACTCGGAGCACTCGACGGCGGCCTCGTCCTGCTGGAGAGTCCCGTCACACAGCACGCGAGGGCAGTCGTCGCCGTCCCAGATCTTCTGGGTCACCGTCATGGGCCGCTCTCCTCGCTGTCGTCACGCTTTTCGTCGTTGCTGTCGTCACCGGACTTGGGGGCTGCGCTGGCACTGGACATGTTTAGGCGGCCCCCTCGCTTCGTCGATCCTCGATGTTCTCGTGTTCGTCCTTCGTGAGCGTCCCGCGAGGCTCGTCGAAAGGAGTGTCGTGAGCCTGCCGGACGCAGTGCCGGACGTACTCGGCCCGGCTCATGTTGTTCTCGTCGGCGTGGTCGTCTATCTCGACCAACATCTCGGGTGGGAACCCGATCGTGGTGTTTGCAACAGGCATGCACTCAGTCAATGACTACCTTACTACGTAAGTCTTTGCCTACGAGATTATAGTACTACTTTAATCTAATAGCCGCTTCCCAAGCTATTCAATCACTCAATGAGTACCGTACAGTATGAGTACTACCCGACGAGATGGCGGATCGTCAAGGAGCAGCGTTTCGGTCAAAATAGATGATGAATTCTTGGAAGAATTCGACCGTGAATTAAAAAAGGCTCAAATAGAAGGAAAAGTGAAAATGGATGTGTCACGAAGTGAGGCAATACGTCGGTTAATGAAGGCAGGTAAAGACGATATGGATTTAATAAGTGATATGGAGCAGTCGGATGACGGCCCTGACAACGTCCAAGACTCATAGCGGCTAATCTGCGGTGTGCTGCCCGCTCTCTGACGGCATCGTGCCGGGATGGACGATCTCCGTATTTTCGTCGCCACCTTCGAGATATTCCACACGGCCACGCTCTCGCTTGATCGCCTCTGGGGAGAACTCCCCGAGGTAGTGCTGGCGAAACGTCTCCCAGTCCTCCCAACCGCCCCACGACATGACGACGGACGGGATCACGCCCTGTTCCAGTAGGTACGTGCCCCAGGTCCGTCGCAGATCGTGTACATCGAGATACGACCAACCCCTATCGTCGGTCTCGTCTTCGAGGCGCTCGGCAGCTCGGCGCACCCAGCGGTAAACAGTCGATCCAGCAACGCCTATCAGAGGCTCGTCGTCGTCCTGCTGGTACGCGAGTGTCTCCGCGATGGTGACGACTTCGGACGGGACTGGCGGCTCTCTGTACTTGTCACGCTTCGCGTAGTCCTCCCAGATTCGGATGTGATCTCCTGTCGGTCCCTCCACGAGGTCCTCGGGACACACTCCGGTGATCTCCGACCGTCGGAGACCAACCCGACCAGCGAGCAAGAAGGCGAGCCGCTGGTGAGGTGTCTCAGCTTCGTCGATCAACCGAGCCAATTCGTCGTCCGATAGCCACACTCGCTTTCCGTCGTCGTCGTCGTAGTCCTTGAGTCTCATGCACTCGTTTCGCACTTCTATTGCAAAACATCTAGTTTTTTCGGTCGTCCAGGTCGTCTGAAGCTCCGATGAGCGGTGAAAATGCACCAGAATGGGGGATTCTCGGGCGTTCCGAAGACAGTATTTTGAAGCGGGTAGCCGCTGGAACGACGACCAAATGATACCGCAGGCTCTCATCGGTACGTCGCTGGGTCTGGTTGGAGTCGCGTCGCTGGCGTTCCTCTACCTCTGGTTCGAAGCAAAAACGATCTGACGAAGGTCCTGAACGGCTCTATGTGCCGAGAGGCGGACACGCTATCGCGCCGGTTCGGTGACCAGCGATGGGTCGCACCGCACCAGGATCTCGTTGTCGACGCTCACGACTCACCACCGCCATCGTCGACGGCGTCGGCCATCGCCTCCTGCTCGTCGGTCCCCGGCGGCGGTCGGTAGGGCAGCTTCGAGGCGACCGCTCGCCCGAAGCCCTCGACGCGCTCCATCCCGTAGCGAGTCGGGACCGCCATGCCGGCCACCAGCATCAGGACCGCCAGCGCCACCGTCTGCGCGTCGGGCATCGGGAGCGCGGGCAGTGTCGACTGCAACGGGATCACGACCCTTCACCCCCGATCGCGTCGGCGTCCACGTCGTAGGTCGGCCCCTCGTCGTGAACGCCGAAGGCCCGCAGGAGCGCCCTGAGCCGCTTGCGGTTCGACCGCGACCGCTGGGCCGTCCGACGCAGTACCTCCAACTGTGCGAGCTCGATAGCGACCAGCACGGACAGCAGTGCCGCGACCGCCCCGAGACCGATCTGGACACCCATTAGAGCAACCCTCCGATGGCGTCCCCGGCGTCCTCGACCGTGTCGGCCGCGCCGCCGGTCGCCCAGCTAAAGCCGTTACCGGCCGCGTCACCAGCACCCTCGACCGTGTCGGCAGCGCCGCCAAGCCACCAGTCCATCCCGTCGCTGACAACGTCGCCGGTGCCGTCGGCCACGTCCGTCGCACCGTCCCAGCTATCGCCAGCAGCGCCGCCCACGTCATCCGCGGCATCCTGTGCGCCGTCAGCCACGTCGCTGCCGACGGTGACGGCAGTGTACACGTAGTACAGTAGCCCGAGACCGATAACCACCATGAGGATCTGCCCGCCGCGAGACTCCGCGACCTGACGGGCATCGGCGCTGCCCTGCTTGGCAACATCGGCCACCTCGTCGGCGTTATCGGCGAGCGCGCCGCCGGCCGCTGCTGCCGCTGGAGCCGGACTCACCGCGACCACCCCCAGATCGCGACCAGCAGCGCGATCGCCCCAACTGTACCGACTGCCTCGATCGGCACGCCGGCCGGACCGGTCGGTGATCTGTCGTCCGATCCTGGGGAATCCGACGTGTCGGTACCGGGCGTCCCGTCGCCAGGCCAGTCGGTCGAGCCGTCCGGAGCGGTGGTCCCTCGATCCGCCTGACTGGAGTTCGGAGTGCCGTCGGTCCTGCTATCCGGTGTGGTCACCACCGCGTCAGCAGATCCGTCGCCGTCGGTGTCCTCGACGCCCTCAGACGGGCCAACAGTCGTGTCGCTGCTGCCCTCGTTGCGGCCGGAGATGATCGTGTGATCCGAGCCGTTCGTTCCTGAGCCCGCATCTGGGTCCGGGGGCGAATAACCGTCGTCGCGCGAGTCGTCAGTCTGCCGGTCGATGAGGTCCTGTGTCTGCTCCGATCCGCGACTCGACGACGAACTGCTGTCGTCGTCGTTGTCGCCAGCCGTGTAGCTGCCGTCTCCCGCCGAGTCGATCGTATCGTGACGATCGAGATACCGCGTCATCGCGGTGTCGTGGTCGCTCATCGCTCGATACCTCTGGTCTGAGTGTTGTTGCTGTCGATCATGATTGTGTCATAGATGCGCTGCCGGTAGTCGACCGGACCAGGAAGTCGGTCACGCGAGTGGCCCTCCGAGGTTCCCGCCACGGCCGACGCTGAGCCCTTTGAGCTTCACCGGATCGAAATACAGTGTCGCCTCTCGATCCTGTGTCCCGATGGTCTGAGTCCCGTCCACGTCGTCGTCGTCCGCGAGCTGATACCAGACGTAGTCAACCCCAGACCGGTCGCTGGACGCGATCACCACGAACGTCTCGTAGAGTACGTTTAGCAGCCACAGATCCGCTTCTCCGTTGTCGTCGACCCGCGCCGCCGTCGGGAACACTCCTGCAGACTGCACCCAGACGGCGTCGCTGAGGGGCTGTCCGTCCGTATCTTTGAGCGTCACGTGTACCCGTCGGAAGTTACCCGTCGGGATCACGATACCACGACCGGACCCGACTCTGTGAGCCGAAGCTCCGAGCCCGAACAGTCGGCGGTCGTGCCCGCCGTCCGTATCCTCGATACCGTTAGCGGTCCCCGAGAGGGCGAGCGCTCGGCGGTCGTGCCCGCCGTCCGTGAGCGTTGCCGACTGAGCCGCTCGTGTGTAGCTCGCCATGATCGGTCAGTCCATGCGGAGCGCCACGCTCGCGGCGTCCCTGTTCAGGATTGTGTACAGGTCGTTCCCGTCGGCGTCTTGGATCGTGTCCCGGTGAGCGGCGTCTCCGCCGCTCCGCTCTTGGAGGACCATCTCATACCGCCCGATCACGGCGTCCGCGCCAGAGGCGTTGCGGTAGGAGCTCGATCGAGCCACGCCGTCCGTGTACGGGTAGTTGTTGTAGTTCGCGTCTGGGTTCGCGACTCCCTGTGCGTAGTGGTGCGGGCTGGATCCCGACTGTGCCATGCGGCAATCGAGAGCCACCTGTTTGATGGGGTTGTAGTCTATGGAGTCCGCCACGTGCCCGGCGACTCCGAAGATCATGTTCGCCTCGTGAGTGGCGGCGTCGTCGTAGTCCCACAGTTGCGTCACCTCCTCGAAGAAGATCATGCCGTCGCCGTCGTTGCCGTCCGCCTCCTCTCTCTGGAAGTAGAGAGCGAACCCGGAGTCTACGTATTCCAACCAGTACGTCACGGCGTCTCCCTCTTGGATCCCGCCGCCGTCCGACTGGTGAGCCGTGATCTTACCCGTGGTCCCGTCGTTCCGGCCGATCTCCTTCAAACGATTGCCGGGATCGTTCGGGTAGCGATCGTTCCACGAGCTCGAACCGGTGTCCCAGTCCACGCCGTACTCGGGCGTGAGCCCGCGGTTATCTTGGTCCGTGTTCGGTCTGAACCGGATGTACTCGTTGAACGGAGTGGCGATCACGAACCAGTCGTTCGTGGGAACTGAGGCGTCTCCGCCGCCGCTCGAAGTGTCCACCACGCTGTATCCGGTCATGCTCGTGACCTTATCTCTGAGTGCCGCCAGTGCTTTGCCCCACGTCGTCGCGATTGGTCCATCGAAAGTCATTGTTACTTCAGTGCCAACACTTTCAGAGTGGTGTCGGCGTCACTCTCGGTCATCTTTCGGTACCACAGCTTTGAGGCGTTGAGTCCACCGGGTGGGCTGAGCGAAAACGGCGCTTCCGAGGCCGTCAGCGGGATCTCGCGGTTGGTCCCGGTCTGCTGGAACGAGACCAGCACCGGCCCATCGAAGCCCCACACGGTGACCGTATCGGCGGGGAACCCCCAGTCGAGACTCTGCTGGCCGACGCCGTCGACGGCGACCGGCACCTCAGTCACGAAATACGTCGGCTCGTCGCTGGTGCTGGTCTCGCCGAGATACTGGTCGCCACGCTGGTCGAGCAACAGCGCGAGCAGGAGCCGGTCCGTGTCGCTCTCCAGCAGATCCTCGTGCCAGGAGTCGGCACCGAGACTGTATTCGGACAGCACCCGCTCGATGACGCTGTCAGGGCCGACAGTGCTCATTGGCTCATCACCACGTCGTTGCTGTTGTGCCGCCGTTCTGTGGCGGGTTCGTCGTGAATCATATCGTACCGTCCTCCATCGCCGTGTACAGCAGCAGTACGAGCATGCACAGGGTGCTGGCCAGCAGCAGGTCGTCTCGGTTGATCGGACGCCCCCGGAGGATCTCGTCCAGCGCCGAGTCGTCCGGTCCGTACTGTTGGCCGTTTCCCTGACCAGTGCTCGTCGTCGCTGCTGCGGTGCGTGGCTCTCCGGGTTGATTGCGACCGGTGCCAGATGCCTCTCGTCCGGTTGCATCTCGTGTAACAAGTCCGCCGGACGGCACGGCTCTACCTCCGTGCCGCGTCAGTCGCCACTGCCTGCTTCAGCCCGTCGATAGGACCTTCGGCTCCGCGGACGGGCAGGTCAGTGAGCGCGTTCGTTGCGACCACCTCAGTCCCCGATCCGGTCTCCGTAGCGAACGCGACCGTGTACGGGGCCGTGATGGTGAGTGCGAGCGTGAAGTCCGCCGGAACGAACGGATGGAGCGGGGACTGATCGGCGTCGACGGTGATGGGCTCTTTGCCCTGGTCCCGCCGGTGGATCATGCCCATATCCGCCGAAAAGAGAACGTCCGGCGTCCCGTTGGGTGCGACCTTTTGCAACTCCACGAGCGCCTGCGCTCCGCTCGTGTAGTAGGCCGTGAGCGTGTTGTCCGTCCCGTCGTCCGTGTAGTTGAACGAGTCTCCGGCGTAGTCGATCGAGTCGGGCTGAACCCGCTTGTCGCCCTCGTACAGGACGAGCGAGTTGGTGACTACGCTCGAATCGATCAGTTCGTGAGACACGGAGAACGTCTCGCCGTCTCCGGCGTTTCCATCGGTCGTGAACGTCTCGCGAGCCACCAGCGACAGGTCGAACGGACGGGTTGCGTCGACGGACAGCGCCCGCTTGGGCTGGTACTCCGCGACGGTCGTGGGCTGTCCGGGCGATCCCGTCGAGAAGCTGAAGTCACCGTTCGTGATGTTGTCGCGGCTGGTGTTGGCCTCCCGAAGACGCTGCATGATCTGCTCGTTCATGCTGTCAGTCCTCCGCTCGGACGGTCACGGCCTTGCGGTCGATCTCCAGACGCGAGTTGTCCCAGTCGATCTGGGTTGAAGAGTTGATAGCAACCTGCACCTCCTCGAAGTCGAGCACGATCAGGCCGTCACTCTTCAGTTCGGTCCGGGTCTGTTCTCGGTACTCCTCGTTCTGCTGTTCCTTGAGCGAGAGCGTCCGGTACTGTCGGATGTTGCTCAGTCGTTCGCTCACGATCATCGGCTGATCCCGGCTCGGGGTGTCCCACCGCAGGATCACCTCGGTGTCGCGGGGAAGGTCGTTCCCGTCGGCGTCCTTCAGCTCGGCGTAGATCGGGACGCCAGAACCGCCGTACACGTGATTGTCGATCTCGATGACGAGCCCGTCGACGGGCGACCACGTGAGGATCGTGCTGTCGGTGTCTGGGATGTTCGTCTCTTCCGTCGCGTCGACCTTCGCGCTGCCGAGATTGGTCAGGCTCTCCGACATCAGTTACCCTCCGAGACCCGAGCGCGGAGTTCCTCCAGAACGTTGATGCCGCCGCCGATGGCGACCTTCCGGCCAGCGCCGCCGTAGAGCGCGCCGCCAGCGGCGACTGTCGCCCCGTAGGCTTCGTTCGGGAGGTCCCGTCCCATCTTGTCCTCGACTGCGTACTGCACGAGTTCCGGTGCCATGTACCCGCCGCCGATGAGGGCCACGTCCATCACGTAGTCCTCCGAGGCGAGCGTGTCGATTGCATTACTAAATTCCATGCAATCGACCAGTACAGGCCCCAGGAGTATCAAGAACCGACGAATTGAGAACGTCCGAGAAAGCCTGAAACAGCCTCAGACAGTCAGAAACTGGCCATGTCCATGAGCCGGCGCACCGCCTCCGCGTTGCCCGGCTTGCTGCCCGGCTGGTTCTCCGCCATTGCCTCCTGCATCGCATCGAATCGGTCGCTGTCGTCGCCGTACAGGGTGATTTGGGTCCGTGTCATGAGTAGCTGGGCGGGTTCAGGTCGTTGCCTTCGCTACCGTGGTGCGTTGATGCCATCGTGACGTTCTGAGTGTTGACGCGCTTCTTCTCGCCGTCGTCGTCGCTATAGATCCACTCACTACCGATCGTGTTGCCCTCGTCGTCCTCGTGCTTGCGGACCGACGTGGGCCGCTCTCGATCCGGCGGCAGTAACTCGTCTGGGACCGTGCTGGCCGGCGGACTGGTGCCCTTGTTGTGCAGGTTCTCGGGATACTCGATATAGGGCTTGACAGCGTCGAGGTCGCTGCCATCGAGCGCCCCGACCATCCACGCCTGGCACTGGGTCAGGATCGTTTTGTCGATCTCTGCGGGCCGCTGTGTGATCCAGATAGTCGACGTGCCAGCACCGCGTCCGGTGGTCGCCAGTTCCTTGATGGCCTGGGGGAGCTTCTGCTTCTGCGGCGCGATGAAGTGCGCCTCGTCGGCCGCGATGAGCTGGTCCCGATCGAGGCGACGGAGTGCCTTCGAGATGGTCGTACACACGTCCCGCCAGCGGTCGGTGCCGAGGTGCTGTTTGTGCCGTTCCAGCACGATATAGGGGTTCTGACGGAGGAACGTCTGCCACTGCTGGACGCCCCACTGCTCCTCGACCCGCCCGACGATCAGGTGCCGGGCCAGCCCCTCCTTGACGAGTCCCCGGTACTCGGCGCAGTAGTCCAGCACGACCACCGCCTCGTACGCCATCGCGTTGCTCTCCATCCACGCCTGAGCGTGGTAGCTCTTGCCCCAGCCGCTCTGGGCGATGAACGCCAGATTCACCGCCGAGTCCTCCCGAGGTTCGTGAAGTCGTCGTGTCCACAGTTCGGGCAACTGCTGGGTGATAGACAGTCGGGCGGAGCCACCACCACATGACAGTTCTGGCAGGACCAAGCTTGTGTCACTGCTCGCCCTCCTCGCCGTCGCCCTCCTCGACGGGTTCGCCTTCGAGCCGGAGTGTGTCGCCGCCGGTCGTCCTGATACGTCGCTGCTCGCCGTCCCCGATCGCGTCGAGGTCCAGGTCGGTCAGGTAGGCGGAGTCGGGACGGTCGACGTTCATCTCGGTCTGGCTCGATCGGTCGCGTAGCATCTCGGCAATGAGCCACGCGATCCACACCAGGGCCAGCAGCCAGAAGCCCGCTTCGGCCCACTTCTGCATGTCGTAGGCGGATACCGTCATGCGACCACCTCGGTCAGCGACTCGATCGCGTCGACGGTCTCGTCGGTCGGCTCTCCGAGCAGGTCCTCCATCGCTCGCTGGTCGTCTAACTCAACGACGGCCTGCTCGAACCGAGCGAGCGAGACGCCCCAGTGTCCCTGGACGTGCTTGTCGGCCAGCAGCCGGTCGTCGTACCCGTCGAGTCCGTCCTGCTGGTGGCGCACTGTGTCGGCCCACCGAGCGACCTGCCCCTCCCACTCGCCCCGGTCCATCTCCGCGTAGGTGAGGAGAGTCTGCGGGTCGTCGGTCTCGATGTCGTCGGGCAGGCAGTTGGACAGCCACACTTCGATCATCGACGGGCCGCCGGGGACCTTCGCCGCGATCACGTCGCAGAGTTCATCGACGCGGCTCTCGATGTCGAGCGGGTCGGTCTCCGGTTCCATGCCGGCCGTCTCCATCACGTCGATGTACGACTCTCTCGGCCGGTTCTCCATCTCTGCCAGTACCCGAGCGGCTGCCCGGATCTTCTCGGAGTCGTGAGGGTTGTCTAGCTGCTTCTTCATCTCGCGCATCTCGTTGAGCTTCTGCATCATAGGCTGAGGTCCATGTCTTCCGCGATGTCACTGATAGCGTCCTGTGCCATGTCGGTCTCCGTGAGGATCACGACGAGCGCCAGCCCGGCCGTTCCGACGGCCACCTTCGTGCCGGGCGAGGTGTCGGCCCCAATACCGGCATCTTGTAGCCACTCATCCACCGCGTCGTCCATCTCGACCGGCGGTGATCGGGCCAGATCCTCGATGGCCTCGGCGTCCTTGCCGGTCTCGCCGTCGCTCGCCTCGGCGATCTCCCCGAGGAGGAGCGCCAGCATGGTGACGTACTGCTCGCCCCATGATTCGCCGTCTGGTAGCGCCGGCTGTGTGGCCGTCTCGTCGGTTTCTTCGCTGTCGGGGTCGTCGGTGCCTGTCGTCTCGTCGCCGCTGTCGTCGCCGCCCTCGTCGTCGGGAGCGGCCTGCTCCTCAATCGCCTCCGTGTCGAGTTCGAGACCGTCGAGGTCGGCCTGCTCGTCCGGCTCGATGTCCGGCAGGTCCTCCTCGGTCTCCTCTCCCTGCTCGTCGGCCGGCTCCTCCTCGGTCTCCTCTCCCTGCTCGTCGGCCGGCTCCTCCTCGACCGGCTCCTCGGTCTCGCTCACAGTCATACCCACCCCTCGCCCTCCTCGACCGGGTCGGCGTCCGATACCTCGCTCTCGACTTCCATCGGCTCCTGGTCGTCGTCGCTGTCGGTGCCGGTCGCCAGCAGGATAGCCAGCCCGAGGGCCAGCGTAGCACCGAGGATTACCAGCCCTGACGGGCCAGATTGGCCGGTATCTGGCTGGCCTCCCGATTGCTGATTCTGGCCGTCTGACTGGTTCTCCTCGGTGTTCTCGCTGCCCTCCTCGCTGGTCTGTTGCTCGATCTGTTGCTCGTACTCCTCGGTCTGGTCCATTTCTGGCTGGTCTTTCTCGCTGGTTTCCTCGGTCTCTGGTTGCTCTCTGGCCGGATCTTGCTGGCCTTCGTCCTCGTCTCCCTCGGTAGCAGCCGCTCCACCCGTTCCGGGCGGGTCGTCGTCGCTGCTGTCCTCGTTGGTCTCGTCGTCCTGCTGGCCCTCGACGGCGGCCCGGATCTTGGGCCAGTCGTGCTTTCCGTCGGACCCCATCGAGTTGCTGTGAGACCGGAGACCGGCCAGACTGTCGCCGCTGTAGTCGCACCCGTCGATCGGGCAAGTGTAGTTGCTCATGTGTAGTTGAGAATGCCGCCCTCATCGTCTAACGCGGCCTTCTTCGCCTCTGCGGCCGCTACCTGTACCGTCTCGTTTGTCGATTTGAAACCGATCTCGTCGGGGTCGATCAGGTCGACGTACTCCATCGCGACGGCCTCCGCTTCGGGAGCGTCGGGGAGTCCGCTCGCTACGTCGATCGTCCCCGGCGGGCCGTGGAGCCTCACCACCCAGTCGTTGCGGGCCGCTCGGTCGATAGCGACCTTGTACGGCCCCGCTGTCCACGTCGTCCCCTCCCGAGTCCAGGCCGACGGGAGTGGCCCGACCGCGTCGTCCTCGTTCTCCCCGGTGAGCGTCACCTGCCGATCCTCTCCGGGGGTCTCCTCGGGCGACACGCCTGCCGAGAGTTGGGCCTGGCCTTCGCTGGCGAACGTGTCGGCCGTCTCGATCACCTCGGCCGGCTCGTCGTCCCGATCGTCGCCGCGCAGGTCGTCGGGCCGCCGGTCAGCCGGATCGGGCCGGGTCGGCTCTCGCTCTGCGAGCTCGGAGTCGGCGAGTTCGTCCCGATCGCCGCCGGGTTCCTGGGCGAAGTGATCCAGCGTCTTGACGATCGGGACCGAGCCGGGCATCGAGTCGAGCGAGTCGAGCAGGGTATGGAGCCGGTTCGGGTGTAGCTCCGGCTGGCCGTTGGCCTCCCTGATCCGGTTGATGGCCCGCCACGACTGCCGGGCGTCGATCACTGCCTGTCGGGCGTCCGCTATCGCCGTTTCGAGGTCGCCCACGGCGTTCTTGTAGCCGCCCCAGGAACGCCGGAGCGCACCGGCCACCTCGGGCCGTAGCTCCATCTCCGGGTACTCGTCGCCGCCGACCGTGACGAGTTCCGTCTGCTCGCCGTCGTCGGCGTGATCCTCGTCGAGGAACTGCTGCACTTCCTCCTCGTCGTAGCCGCAGGTCTCGGTGAGGAACTCGCAGGCTTCGGGATCACCCGCCTCGCAGTGGCCCCGTGCGTGGTCGCATCGCTCGCCCTTTGCCGTCTGGGCAGCGTCAGCGGCCTTCTCGTCGGCACTCTCCTGCTCGTCGGTGCGCTTGCCGCTCTCGCGGCTGGCGTCGGCCATCACCTCGCGGTGTTCGTCGACAGTCAGAGTGCCGTCGTAGTAGCTCACCCAGTCCTCGACGCCCTCGGACCGAGCGATCCCCTTGACCGCCTTCGCGTGGGGTACCGAGGCGCGTGCCTTCCCGAAGTCGATCCGGTCGCGCTCGCCGTCACTGAGCGGCACCTGACCGGGACCGTCGCTCCCTTCGCCCCGACTGTCCTCGGCTTCGAGTCGTTCGGCGTCGAGCACATGGTCGGGCGTGTCGGCGTCGGAGTAGGCGACGGTCTTCAGCCGACGGTCGTCGTCGGTACACAGATACTCCTCGTGTCGGTCTCTCGCGGCGTCTGCCGCGTCTTTACTCCCGTACTCGATACGTGTCGTCACGGGGGAGATGTCACCACCATACCCAACACTACCGACCTGTCTAGTATAAAATCTGTCAACGAATGGATGAATGAGTGATTGACTGAGACGATGAGGGTCGTCTACCGGTCAGTAGCCGTGTCTACAGCACAGTCGTTTCCGCCGTCCGTAGCCGCAACTAAGGTCGTCTGTTCGGTCACATCGGGCACTTCCCCCGCTACTGGTGCTCCGCCACCTTTTCGATCGACGGAGAGCGCGATATCGTACCCGGACCAGTTCGGGGTGCGGAAGTAGTAGGTAGCGACCCGTTCCCAGCCGTCCCAGCCGTCGAGTCCGTCGGAGTTGTAGCCGAACGTCAGGACGTGGCCGCCGGGCGCGGTAACGTTCGCAATCGCACCTCTGGCCTCCCACTTCCGGCCGACGTGGTTCCCGTCGTAGTGTCGTTCAGCCATCTCAGCGGTGTACGGCGGGTCGTAGACGACGGTGTCGAAGTGGTCGCGATCGAAGTGGTCGTCAATCTCACGAACGTCGAAGTGGGTGTCAACATCCCGATCCTCGTCGATGTCGTTCCGGGTGATCGGGCCGTCGTGGTCGAGGCTCGTCTTTCCGGCGCAGGCGTTCAAAACCTCCCCAGCGAGCCACTTTTCGACGATCGCCCGAATCTGTGGAACCTCGAATGTCCACGGCGAGAGGTGGACCGGCTCGCCGTCCTCGGTCTTCCCGCCGATCTTGATTCGCTCGACCGTCACGCGGACCACCTCCGACCGCAGGTTTCGCAGACCCAGCAATCGCCATCCCAACCGTGGAGAGTGTCACTGACGCAACGGTGGCAGTAGCGGAGCTGCGGCGACTCATCGGACGGGTGTTGTGGCGCTTGCCCGATCCGGTCAGTACTGCTCATGTACTGACCACCTCGAAAACGATGACTTCGACGTTTGTCGCGGGGAGAATCGTTTTTTGATAGTGGCTGTTGACACCATCGACCACCTCGTGGACAGTACTTGAACCGTAGTTTGCACCGAACAGGTCGAGTAGATCAGGGACTTCGACTGCCAGCACACTCGCTGTTCGCTTGATTTTGAGGATGGCGAACTCTAACCCGTCCTGTGTCGTCGCAGGCACATAGCTTCCAACAGCAGGTAACTCCATGTCGTATCGAACGGTCGCTGTCTTCTCCCCACCCAATATCTCACCGGCGTACGCCTCATCGAACTCCAGTTGTTCGGTACTCTCACTCACGGGAACCACCCCAGTCGCGGGCGTCTCGTCGGGTGAGGTGCGTCTGGCAGAGGTCAGTGATCGCGCCGACCCGGCGGCGAGTGTCGTCGTCCTCGATCTCGTCGAGCAGGTCGTCGCGGTTCATGACTCCCACCCCATGAGTTGGTACGACGTGTCTCCGTAGACGTTGTTCTGGCGTCGGAGGTACCCGCGCTTGTGGAGCTTCCGGAGCACCTGCGTCCGGATTTCGCTCTTTGGGATGTTCAGGACCGACGCCAGCAGCGTCAGAGCGACACTGCCCCGGACGTAGCCCTCGGGACTGGCGTGCTCACACAGCCGCTTGTAGGCGGTGCCCAGTCGGTCGTCCTGCGGTGGGGCGAGCGGCGTAGTGTTGTCGTGCTCGGTGTCGCAGGTCTGGGCCATGAGGGTCCGAAGTGCCTCGCTCCGGCTGCCATACTGGGACTCCTCAACCCAGCTATCGAAGGCGTCCACGAGATCGTCGTCGGCGCTGAAGCTGACTGACGCCCCGCCAGCCGTCTGCATCACCACGACCGACCACCTCGATTAATAGATATCGAGGGGTGATTAATCGCAACACGGCGGAGTGGTGAGCAATGCTTAATGATCCCCCATGTAGGGGTCGCTGGGAGAGTCGCGCCGGTGTGCGTGCCCGTGCGCCGCGTCATCGGCGGACCTCCCAGAAGCAGTCCGTACACGTTTCCTCGCCGTCGACGTAGGTACACTCGCCGACGTTGCCGCAGGTACAGCGTCCCTCGAACCAGATTCGGCGGTCAGAGGGTGCTGGTGTCTGCTCGTGGGTCGACATCTACAGGTCACCCCCGAGTTTTTCGCGGGCAGAAGCCAGCAGGTTCCCGATCGTGCCGGGCGATCGGTCGGTTCGGCGGGCGAAGGGGCGAACGCCCGCGTCGGCTACGTCACAGTGCAGGAACGCGTCAAGTTCGGCAGGAGAAAGGTCGTCAAGTGGTCGTGATGGTGGGTCGAAGCGGAGCCATGCTGGTGGCTCTGGGTAGTCTCTCCCGGTGTGAAGGTGCGAGACGACGATCCGACCGCGTACCCACTGCCACCAGAGAGAGGCGACGTGAGCGCACCAGCCGTCGTTGAAGCGGTGTCCTCGACAGTCGCAGTCGGCCAGTAGCGTCTGGCCTTGGAGTGCCCACGTCACTCTGTGAGAGCCTTCACCGCCGCTGAGACGAACCATGCGCTCGGCGTCGTTGATGGGGCCGCCCTGGTCCACCTCGGTCTGTGCGCGTTCCCACGGCGTCGAGCTGGTCAGTTGCTCCGGCATGGAGAAGCTCGACGGCCCGCCGATCTCGTCGGGCAGGTCGTCGCTGGGTTGCCAGCCGGGGCTGGCACGACTCACGCCAGACCACCCCCGTTTTCCTTCGCGAGAGTGCCGGACAGCGGCGGGGTGAATCCCGCGGTGTAAGTAATTCGCTCAGAGAGGGCTGTTCTTTCCGAACAGTCGAGAGCGAAAAGGCTGTTTGAGGTGTGTGAATCCGGCGAAAAACGGACCTTCGAGATGATCCGATATAGCGATGGACTCGCCGGGATTTGAACCCGGGGCCTCTTCCTTGCGAAGGAAGCGATCTGCCACTGATCTACGAGCCCGCGTTGGCCACTCGCGCGCGGAACGGTTTAAACCCTGCGCGTGAGAGTGGCGTTCGGGAAGCCGTCACACAGTGGGTCACTGTCGGACGCCGAACGCTGGTTCGAAGCGGACGCGGTGTCGTAGCCGCGTTCAGTCCCGAAAGACGACGATGCCGTCTTTCGATCCTCGCAAACCGTCGGTTTGCTCAGTTCCGGAGGACGCGTAGCGCCCTCCGACCTTCGGACTCGCTGAGCGAGTCCTCAGTCCTCGAGGACGATCTCGATGGAGACGTCGTTCGGGACCTGGATCCGCATGAGCTGGCGCAGTGCTCGCTCGTCGGCGTCGATGTCGATGAGCCGCTTGTGGACGCGCATCTCCCAGTGTTCCCACGTCGCGGTCCCTTCGCCGTCGGGGGACTTGCGGGTGGGGACTTCCAGCGTCTTGGTCGGTAGCGGGACGGGGCCCGAGAGCTCGACGCCGGTCTTGTTCGCGATCTCGCGAACGTCACCGCAGATGTCGTCGAGGTCCTCGGGACTGGTCCCTGCCAGCCGGACGCGTGCCTGTTGGGACATGCGTTATCGCTCGTTGACGTCGAGGACTTTGCCGGCTGCGATGGTCTGACCCATGTCGCGGATGGCGAAGCTCCCGAGCTCCGGAATCTCGCCCGACGGCTCGATGCTGAGGGGCTTCTGGGGTCGGATGGTGACGACCGCGGCGTCGCCGTTCTGGATGAAGTCCGGGTTCTCCTCGGCGACCTCGCCGGAGGACGGGTCGATCTTCTGGTCGATGGACTCGATCGTACAGGCGACCTGTGCGGTGTGTGCGTGGAAGACCGGGGTGTAACCGGCCGTGATCACGGACGGGTGCTGCATGACGACGATCTGGGCCTGGAAGGTCTCGGCGACCGTCGGCGGGTCGTCGGCCGGGCCACAGACGTCACCGCGGCGGATGTCGTCCTTGCCGATGCCACGGACGTTGAACCCGACGTTGTCGCCGGGCTCTGCCTTGGGCACCTCTTCGTGGTGCATCTCGACGGTCTTGACCTCGCCGCCCACGTCGCTGGGCTGGAAGGAGACGTTGTCGCCGACGTTCAGGATACCGGTCTCGACACGGCCGACCGGCACCGTGCCGATGCCGTCGATCGTGTAGACGTCCTGGATCGGGAGGCGCAGCGGTGCGTCCGTCGGCGGCTCCGGCTCGGGCAGGTCGTTGAGTGCTTCGAGCAGGATGTCGCCGTCGTACCAGTCGGTGTTGTCCGAGCGCTCGGCGATGTTGTCGCCTTCGAACGCGGAGATCGGGATGAAGCTGGCGTCCTCGGTGCCGAAGCGGACCTGCTTGAGCAGGTCCTCGACCTCGGAGACGACCTGTTCGTAGTCGGACTCGTTGTAGTCGACGAGGTCCATCTTGTTGACGCCGACGATGAGCTCGCCGATGCCCAGCGTGCGTGCCAGGAAGACGTGCTCGCGAGTCTGGGGCGCGACACCGTCGTCAGCGGCGACGACGAGGACTGCGTTGTCGGCCTGGCTCGCGCCGGTGATCATGTTCTTGACGAAGTCGCGGTGACCAGGACAGTCGACGATGGTGAAGTCGTAGGCGTCGGTGCTGAACTCCTGGTGAGCGATGTCGATGGTGACACCGCGTTCGCGCTCTTCGGCGAGGTTGTCCATGACGTAGGCGAACTCGAAGCCGCCCTTGCCCTTCTCCTCGGCTTCTTCCTTGTGCTGTTCGATGACGTGCTCGGGGACGGATCCTGTCTCGTAGAGGAGTCGTCCGACGAGCGTACTCTTTCCGTGGTCGACGTGGCCGATGATGGCCAGGTTCTGGTGTCGGTCGCTCATTGTTGTATCTCACGCGCAGAGGCGCTATATCGGAGTCTTTACGCGGTAGTTCATAAAACGATTTCGAAAGCGTCCGTAGGGCGTCCCGACGCCGTCCTGCGATTTGGCACGCGGTGACACGGGCCGAACCGCGTTCGCGGCCCGCTCACACCACCAGAATCGGTGCCGATCGGGGGACAGAGGGGTCCCTGAGGTGCCCAGAGAGCGCGCGCGACACGACCAGCCGGGCCGCGAGAACGGGAGATCGGCTACGCCTCGGGGAGTCGACCGACGTCGGCCAGGACCGCACTCGCCGTCTCGGGGCCGCCGGCACCGCGGCCCGAGATGTTGAGTCGCCCGGCGTGTTCCGTTTCGAGCTGGACGATGTTGCGCGTCCCCGAGACGGAGAGCGCGGCGTTTTCCGGAACCAGCCGCGGGCCGACGCGAACGTCGCCGTCGGCGACCTCGCCGATGAGACGGATCGTGCGGCCGTCTTCCTGTGCGAGTTCGAGGGCGCTGCCGGGGATCGAACTGATCCCCTCGACCGTGGCGTCGTCGAGCGTGTACTCGCGTCGCTCGCCCGCGAGGACGTTCGCGACGATGACACACTTCAGGGCGGCGTCGGTGCCCTCGACGTCGAACGTGGGATCGGCCTCGGCGACGCCGAGATCCTGGGCCTCGGCGAGGACGTGTTCGTAGCCCAGCCCCTCGGCGGCCATCCGCGAGAGGATGAAGTTCGCCGTCCCGTTGAGGACGCCCCGCGCCGCGGTGATGTGTTCGGGGTCGAAGTCGTCGATCGTCGACAGCACCGGCATCGCACCGCCGACGGTCGCCTCGAAGAGCACCTCGCCCGCGCTCTCGCGTTCGAGCGCGCGCACGTCGGCGTAGCGTTCTGCGACGGGACCCTTGTTCGCGAGGACGACGTGACGGTCCCGCTCCAGTGCGGCCTCGACGTGGCCGAAGCCGGGCTCGGCGTCGCCGAGCGTCGTCGGCGTCGCCTCGATGAGGGCGTCGTACTCCGCTTCGAGGGCGGTCTCGGGCCGGGCCGATCCGACCGTCCCGTCGGCCTCTTTGGCAGCGAGGACCGCGTCGACGTCGATCCCGTCGGCGTCGACGACCGCCCCACTGGAGTCGGCCAGCGCGGTCACGGTGTGACCGTAATCGCCCGCCAGTTCCGCGACCGATCGCCCCACTGCACCGGCACCCAGGACTGCGAGTTTCACGCGTCACCACCCGCCGTCAGCGGCTCGACGACAGTCAACTCCTTCTCGGCGGCGATCTCACGGACCGCCGCCAGGGCGTTGTCGGCGTTGCCCGCCTCGGTGGCGAGACGGAGACGTGCGCTCGATACGTCCTCGGTGCCTTCCGGGGCCGACAGCGACAGGTCGGTGACCGTCGCCTCGGTGGCTTCCTGGATGTGCGAGAGCGTGTGAGAGAGGTCCGTGTTCACCAGGTGGCCCGAGAGGACGATCGTCAGCGCCTCGCTGTAGCGCTCTGCGCCGGCCTGGATGATGTTGAAGTTCTCCGCCTGGAGGGCCTCGACGATGTCCTCGAACCGCTCGGGCGTGGCCTCCAGGTCGACCTCCACGGGGATGTGACCCCGTGGCGTCATGTTCCCACGCTCGTGGAAGATAGAGAGGAGGTTGCCGCCGTTGTCGGCGATCGGGTGGAGCGCCCGGAGCAGTTCGCCGGGTTCGTCGACCAGTTCGAGCCGGACTGTGTAGGCTCGAACCTCGTCCTGCGAGTCGCTCATCGACCGCTCACCTCCTTCTGGATGCTACCGCTCATTGTGCAAGCACACGAACTGCGTGCTATAAGAAACCGTCCGTTCGCCGTCGACAGCCAGCGTCCCACCCGGCCAGGGAGAGTCGTGCCGACGGTGAGACAGACGACCGCGATATCGATCTGACGGACAGTGCTGCCAGAATCCGCCGATTCCGGACCGAACACTTGAGGCTTTTGGCAGAACATTCATCATGCTTCTTGGAAACCCTTCACAGGGATGGCGCGAACGACGACCACGGAGAGACGGATCCGAAGTCACGGGCGGGGAGGGAACGGAGACGAATCGACACCACGCGGCCGGCGGCTACGGGAGACAGTGCGATGACGACGGACGACCTCCGGCGGCGGGTCGAGCGACTGGAGGCGATGGTCGCGGCGGCGGACGACGGGCCGGAGGGTGAGGACGGACTGACGCGCCGGACGGTACTGAAGGGGCTGGGACTGGCCGGCGTCGGCAGCTACGCCGTGGGGAAGGCACGAGCAGATCCACAGGGACAGCTCGGGACCGACACGGATCCGGTCGCGACCGTCTACGCCCAGCAGCTCCACGGCGGTCTGACGGGCAACACGGCGGTGAGTTCGCTGCTGGGGCCGGGACTGGGGATCGACAGCGGCTCGCTGTCGGCCGACGTGAGCGGCGCGACGAGTACGGGTTCCGGCACCGACATCTACACCGGGACGACCGACGGCGACCTGCAGTTCCGATCGCTCGTCGGAGGCACGAACGTCTCGCTGTCGAGTGCCAGCGGAGCGGTCACGATCGACGCGACGGCCGGCTCGTCGGTGTGGAGCGATCCGGACGCGGACGACCTCCTCGAACCGACCAGCTCGTACAGAGGGATCGATCTGAGTGGCGTCAGCAATCCGCGGGTCGTGACGCCCTGGATCGGCACCACGACGGCGACGGCCTTCGAGGCCTTCGTCGGCACCACCCGCGTCGCCCGGTTCACACCGACCGGAACCGACGGAAACGCCGAGACGGCCGCGGGAAACGTCCTGCTGGGCCAGTACGCACAGATCGGTGACGGGGCGACCGGCGTCGCGGTCGGCGGCGGCGGTAGTCCGACCAACAGTCACGAGAACGTCGCCTACGACAACTACGGGACGATCAGCGGCGGCCAGAACAACACGGTCGGGAGCGACGACGGCGATCCGGTGACGGCGGCCCACGCGACGATCGGCGGGGGCTACAGCAACACCGCTTCGAGCGTGTACGCGACGATCGCCGGAGGAACGGCAAACACCGCGTCTGCCAAATCCGTGGCCGTCGGTGGCGGTAACGGCAACACCAGTTCGGGCAACTACGCGGCCGTCGCGGGTGGCTACTCCAACAGTGCGCGCAGCCGGTACGGGACGATCGGTGGCGGGTCGACGAACACCGCGTCGGGCCAGCACGCGACGGTCGGCGGCGGGAACAGCAACACGGCCGGCGGCGACCAGTCGACCGTCGGCGGCGGGCAGAACAACAGCGCCACGGGACCGGACGCGGCGGTTCCCGGCGGCCAGAGCAACACGGCCGCTGGGAGCCACTCGCTGGCGGCCGGCCGTCGCGCGGCGGCCAACGACGCCGGGGCGTTCGTCTGGGCGGACAGTCAGGACGCCGACTTCGCGTCCGACGCCGACTACAACGGCTCCGGCGTGACCGGTAACGACACGTTCCACGTCAGGGCGCAAAACGGTGCTCGCATCGTCAACGGGGCCGGAACGACCTACATTCCGAGCGGGTCGACCGGGTGGACGGCGACGTCGACCAGAGCGGCGAAGACGAACTTCCAGCCGATCGATCCCGACAGCGTCCTCGACGGCGTCCGCTCGCTGGACGTGGCTACCTGGGAGTACAAGACCAGAGACGGCGAGGCCGCTGGAGTCGAGCACATGGGTCCGACGGCCGAAGCGTTCGACGACGCCTTCGGTCTCGGAGAGAGCCAACGCCACATCAACTCCATCAACGCCGACGGCGTCGCCCTGGCGGCGATCCAGGGACTCGCGGACCGGGCCGACGAGCTGGCGGCCGAACTCGAACGGAAAGACGAACGCGTCGGCGAGCTCGAAGACCGGCTCGCGGAACGAGACGAGCGAGTCGACGAGCTGGCGGCCGAACTCGAACGGAAAGACGAACGCATCGACGAACTGGAGTCGCGACTGGACGACCTCGAAACGCTCGTACAACAGGGTGAGTGAGACTGCCCGACAGCTGTCCGATCGTTGCAGGGCGGTTGCAGAGTGGTATCTCGATTGATAACAGCAGCCAATGCTTATAACTCCGAACGGACTGGTAGCGACTGAGAGAGCTATCGACGCCGTTGCGGCGTGGTCTCGGGGTGCTGGCCGAGAAAGCCGGCAGGGCCGTCACGGCCGACCAAAGAAAACGCGGGACCGCGGCGGCGAACCACGCCGACCGCAGCGACAGTCGAGATGACCGAACTTCATGAAACCATTCACTCGTCGGGCAGTCGTCGCCGGAACGGTCGTCGCGGTGGTCCTCGTCTGGAGCGGACTCGTCCCGCTATCGGCCGGTGCAGCCGGCGTCTCAGGCCTCGACTGTCAGCCGGGGAGCGAGGGAGCCGTCTTCGCGGCCGACAGCGGCCTCGAAGCGGTGTACGACGGCGAGACGCTGGACGGCAATCCGTTCGTCGACGACACCACGCTCGCGTTCCCGAACGTCACGGTCAGTGCGACCGACACCGCGTCGCTTCGCATCGTCGCGGCGACCGACGACGGCGTCTGCCTGCGCTCTATCGAACCCACCAGTGCACCGGTCCGGGTGACGCCGGACGCCGGTGAGACCGTCGTCGTTCGCGATTCGCTGGTGAACCTGAGCTACGGCTCGTTTCGGTACGCACGCTCGGCCGGCGGCGTCGATCTGGCCTACAACGCCAGCGCGCCCGCCGCGATCACGGTCGAGGACGGCGATCTCTCGGCCGGACGCACCGTCGAGGCCGTCGACGCCGACAGCGGGACGCAACTGACGACCGGAACCGTCAGTGCCGACGACACGGTCGACCTCCAGTTGCCGGCGGGACACCGGAACGTGGATCTGCGGTACGCGTCGACACAGACGGCGACGGCCACGTCGACCGTCCAGCCGGCCGCGGCGACAGCGACGGACACCGCGACACCGACCGCGACGGACACTGCGACACAGACCGCGACGAACGCCACGACACGGACACAGACAGCGACGGAGACCGCGACACCGACCGCGCGGGAGACGCCACCGGACAGCGACTCGGCCACGGGCGGTTCGTCGGCTGGCGACGACACTGCGACGCCGACTCCGACGCCGGACAGAACCCAGACTGCGACTCCGACCGCGACGCCCGCGAACGCCACGGAGTTCACCGTCCCGGAGTGGACCGGCGAGCTGGTGGCCTACGAGCCGACGCCACAGACCCAGCACGTCGGCGGCCTGCTCCCGTTGACGGTGTCGCTGTGGGGACTCGCCCTGTGGCTCGTGGTCGCCCGTCGGGGCCCCGAGACGCGCTTGCTCGCGCTCGTCCTCGTCGTCGCCTCCGTGCGAGCGACGAGCGATCTGACACAGATCGTGCTCGACGGCTTCGTGGGCGTCGAAGCCCCGCTAGCGACGCTCAACCTCCTGCTGGAGTTCGCGACGGCGGTGCTGTTTGCCGGCTTCGCCGTCCAGTACGCCGACATCGGCGAGCGCAGGACCCGACACGCGAAACGGGCCCTCGGTGTGCTCGGGGCAGTCGGAGCCACCGCCGTCCTGACGAACCCCATCCACGGACAGGTCTTTACCGACGCGGCCGTCGCGGCCGGCCCCTTCACCTACGTGACGGCCAGCGTCGGTCCGGTCGGCTGGCTCCTGTTCGCGCTCGCGACCGGGCTGGTCGCTGCCGGGGGCGTGCTCGTCGCTCGAACCTTCGTCGTCGGCTCGCCGCGGGGAGCCTGGCGACCGGTTGCCGTCATCGGGACCGGACTCGCCGTCGCGATCGGCATCGCGGCTCTCGACGTGCTGGAGCTGGGGCCGGTGACCGGCTACGACTACAGCGCGACCGGCGTCAACTACTTCCTCCTCGCGACGACCGTCTCGCTGCTCGGCTACGGCTTCCAGCGGCTCAAGCCCAGCGGGCAGCGCTCGATCGTCGCCGACCTCGACGACGCGATCGTCATCCTCGACGACGCCTGGCGAGTCGTCGAGTGGAACGGGGCCGCCGAAGAGATCGTCCCGGAGCTGTCGACCGGCCGCTCGTTCGACGCCGTCTTCTCCGAGCCGCTGGCACGCCCGACCGTCGACCAGACGGTCACCCGCGAGATGAGCCTGGAGGTCGATCGATGGGTGACCGACAGCGGAACCGACGCCGAGCCGCCGACCGACAGTGACGACCGGACGGACGGAGACTCGAACGGGACGGACGGTCAGGCGGCGGGATCGAGTGAACGCAGCGAGACGACAGAACCCGGAACGAACGGGACAGAGCTGGACGGGGCCGCCGAAGGCCACGGCGAGCCCCTCGACACCGAGCGACGCCACTTCATCGTCAACGCGCGGGCAGTGACCACCGAGACCAGCGACGTGATCGGCTACACGGTCCGGTTCGCCGACGTGACGGCACTGAAGCGCCACATGTCCCAGCTCGAGCGTCGCAACGAGCAGCTCGATCAGTTCGCGGGCGCTGTCACGCAGGACCTCCGCGGCCCGCTGGGCGAGGCACGCGAGGAGACGGAGCGCGTGCGAGCAGTGCTGGAGGACGCCGACGAGCCGGAGGCGGTCGACCGGCGGGCGCTCACGACCGCGCTCGGTTCGATCGACGCCGCGCTGAACCGGATGGCCCGGCTCGTCGAAGACATCCTCGGACTGGCTCGCGACCGAGACTTACAGACCGATCCGGAACCGATCCCGTTCGACGCGATCGTCGAGTCGGTCTGGGACCGCTTCGATCCGAAGGAAGCCACCCTCTCGGTCGAGGCGACCGGCGAGATCAGCGCCGACCGCGAGCACCTCGATCGGCTCCTCGCCGTGCTGGTCCGGAACGCGATCCAGCACGGCGGGGAGGGAGTCACCGTCCGCGTCGGCCTCGACGACGACGGGTTCTACGTGGCCGACGACGGCCCGGGCATCGATCCGTCGGTCCGAGACCGCGCGTTCGAAGCGGGCGTGACGACCCGCGACGCTGCGGCCGGTCTCGGGCTCACGATGGCGCGACAGCGGGCCGCCGCCCACGGGTGGGAGATCGCACTCGACGACGGCGCGACCGGAACGCGTGTCGTCGTCAGCGGTTGTGAAACGGAGGGACCCGACGAATGACCGACGGCGGGCTGTCCAGAGCGGTCGCGACGGCGCTGTCGGAGCTGCGGTTCGACTACGCCCCGTCGCTGCAGACCCAGCACCTCCTGCTGTTTGCCACGATGGCCCTCGTCACCGTCGGTCTGGCCTACTGGATCACGCGAACCCGACAGACGAGGGGGGCCAAGCTATTCGGGCTCACCCTCGTCGTGCTCGGGGCCCGGCTGGCCTCGGACGTCGTCCACGGGCTCGTCGGCGAGCTCTGGCCGCTCCTGGAGGTGCTGGTCGCGCTGAACCCGCTCCTCGAACTGGGGGTGCTGGTGCTGTTCGTGCGCTTTGCCGGCCGCTACGCCGGTGTCGAGCGAGTGGGGTCCGACCGGGCGCGTCGTGCGATGGGCGGCCTCGTCGTCGTGGCGGCGATCGCGATCGCGACCAACCCGGTCCACGGACTGGTGTTCGACGCCGTCCGGCGGGTGTCGATCCCGTTCACCCACGTCGTCGTCGAGCGCGGCGTCCTCGGATTCGGCCTGCTGGGGGTGAACGTCGTCCTGTTGCTCGCCGCCGCCGGCCTGCTCGCGCACGCGGTGACGACGGGGTTCCGGCCGGCGTGGTGGCCGGCGATCGTCCTCTCGATCGCGGTCTCGGTCGCGCTCGTGGTGATCGCCCTCCAGCTTCGCGTCGGCGGAGTGGTCCCCCAGTACGACTACACGGCGATCGGGTACGCCGGGTTCTTCTTCCTGACGACGCTGGCGCTGGTCGAGCACGGCCTGCGCCGCATCGAGGTCGTCGCACGCGAGGAGATCCTCGACGACATCGACGACGCCGTCGTCCTGCTGGACACCGACGGCACCGTCGTCACGACGAACGCCGCCGCCGAGGGACTGTTCGGGACGCTCGACGGAGCGGAGGGGTTCCTGGATCGGTTCGACGAACTCGGGAGCGAACAGCTGGACGGCGACCGAGAACGGACCGCGATCACGATCGATCCCCAGACGACCGAGTGGGACACGCTCCGGAACACGACCGAGACCGCACAGCGGGGACCACGGCACTTCCTCGTCTACACCGAGTACGTCACCACGCGGACGACGCGGGTCATCGGCCACGTCGTCCGGTTCGTCGAGACGACGGAACTCGAACGCCGCTCGCGGGAGCTCGAACGCAAGAACGACCAGCTCGACCAGTTCGCCAGCACCGTCTCTCACGACCTTCGGAACCCACTGAACGTCGCGACGGGGTACCTCCAGATGGCGACCGAGGGCGTCGATCCCGACGACGACGCGGCCTTCGACGTCGCGGCGGCGCTGACCTACCTCGACAAGGTCGAGGTGTCTCTCGACCGGATGGCGACGATCATCGACGACATTCTGGCGCTGATCGACAACACCGACCCGGTGACCGACACCGAGGCCGTCGACTTCGAGTCGGTCGTCTCGGCCGCCTGGTCGACCGTCGACACCCGGTCGGCGACGCTCGAACTGACCGGCGAGGGCACTGTCGATGCCGACGAGACGCGACTCCAGCGCCTGCTGGAGAACCTGTTTCGCAACGCCATCGACCACGTCGGCGACAACGTGACCATCGAGGTGGGGCTGACCGGCGAGGGGTTCTACGTGGCCGACGACGGCCCCGGCATCCCCGAGGACGAACGCGAGCGGATCTTCGAACACGGCTACACGACCGGCGACGGGGGGACCGGGCTGGGCCTGTCGATCGTCCAGCAACTCGCCGAGGCCCACGGCTGGACGGTCTCGCTCGATCCCGACGCCGACGGCGCGGCGTTCGTCGTCGAGGGCTGTGCGACGACACGCCGTCCGGCACAGACGACGGAGTCGACCGAGCCCGAGCGGCGACACCGTTCCCGACGAGAGCGGTGATCGATACCGGTGTCGACAGCCTTTTTTCCCCGGCGCAATGATTGCTGTGCATGACAGAGCTGCAGTTTATTACCTTCGCTTGTGACGCGCCGGAGCGACTGGCGACGTTCTGGGAAGCCGCGCTCGACGGTGAACGCCGCGACACCGAGGTCCCCGAGACGGCACTCGTCGACCGCCCCGGCGACGGCCCGGATCTCCTCTTCAAGCGACTGCAGGCCGGCACGAAGTGGCGGATGGCGATCCACCTCGATCTGTCGGTCGAAGACAGAGCCCAGAGCGTCGAGCGACTCCGCGAACTCGGGGCGACCGTCCGCGAGACGAAGACGGAACACCACGACGGGACGACCGCCGAGTGGACGGTGCTGGAAGATCCCGAAGGCAACGCCTTCTGCGTGTCCGAGTACTGATCAAAGAGTCAGCAAGCAGCAAGCATACCGCGGCCGAAGGCCGCGGTTTCACGCGAATCGCTGCGGCGATTCGCGCTTTTTTCGCCACCGGGAGAGCAAGCTCTCCCGAGCCTTGTCGCTCGAAAGTCTCCGATTTTCGTGATGACGAGAGACGCTACAGCGTCTCTCGAACCACCTCGCCACGCTCGGCAAGACCACGTTTTTGCCGCGAGCGGTTCGCGCAGAGCGCGAACCCGAGCGGGAAAAAGGTGGTAGCTTAGAAGTAGTCGATCGTCTCGGGCAGTTCGAGCTTCATGCCCTTCCGCGTGCGGATCTCGTCGATCTTGTCCGGCTGGAGGTTGTCGGCCATGACCTGGAAGCCGGCGTTCTCGGTGTTCCAGGAGGCGCGGCCCTCGGTGGCCGAGCGGATGTCCGACGAGAAGCCGATCATCTCGTCGACTGGCGCGACGCCCTCGACGACCATCAGGTCGCCTTCCTGGTACATGTCGTCGACGCGGCCACGACGGCCCTGAATCTCGCCGGAGGCCGCGCCCATGTGCGCGTTGGGCACGTCGATGCGGACGTTCTGGATCGGCTCCAGCAGACGGATCTCGGCGTCGATCAGCGAGTTGTGGACGGCCTCGCGCATGGCCGGGATGACCTGTGCGGGACCGCGGTGGATGGCGTCCTCGTGGAGGCGAGCGTCGTGGAGGCGGATGAGCGACCCCTGGACCGGCTCGGCGGCCAGCGGCCCGTCGTTGAGCGCCTCTTCGAGGCCCTCGATCAGCAGCTCCATCGTCTCGTTGAGGTGCTGAATCCCCTTCGTGTCGTCGATGAAGACGTTCGTCCCGTGGATGTGCTCGACGTTCTGTGACGTCTCTTTCTCCATGCCGGCTTCCTGCAGCGCTTCACGGCGCTCCAGTTCGGGCATGTCCATGGAGGCGTCGCCGAGCTTGATGGCGTCGACGATGTCCTGTTCGAGGGGTTCGACGCTGATGTAGAAGCGGTTGTGGCGGTTCGGCGAGATGCCCTCGACCTCGCGGGAGGGCTGCTGGGGTGCCTCGCGGTAGACGACGATCGGTTCGCCGGTGTTGACCGGGATGCCCTGGTTGCGCTCGATCCGCTGGGTCTGGACTTCGAGGTGGAGTTCGCCCTGTCCCGAGATGAGGTGCTCGCCGGTGTCCTCGTTGATCTCGATCTGGATCGTCGGGTCCTCCTTGGAGACCTGTCGGAGCGTCTCGATGAGCTTGGGCAGGTCGTCCATGTTCTTGGCCTCGATGGACTTCGTGATGACCGGCTCGGAGATGTGGTCGATGGACTCGAAGGGAGTCATCTCGACGCTGGAGACGGTCGAACCGGCGATGGCGTCCTTGAGGCCGGTGACGGCGGCGATGTTGCCCGCGGGGACTTCTTCGACTTCCTCGCGCTCGCCGCCCATGTAGATCCCGACGCTCTGGACGCGGTTCTTGCCCGCGGTCCCGGAGACGTACAGCTCCTGGCCCTTCTCCAGGGTGCCGGAGAAGACACGACCGGCAGCGATCTCGCCCGCGTGGGGGTCGACGCCGATGTCGGTGACCATCAGGACGACCTCGCCGTCCTCGTCGACGAACTGCATGCTCTCTGCGACCTCGCTTTCGTCGTCGCCACGCCAGATGCGCGGGATACGACGGGGCTGGGCGTCGATGGGGTTCGGGAAGTGCTCACAGACCATGTCCAGGACCACGTCGGCAAGCGGCGTCCGCTCGTGGAGTTCCTGGCGCTTGTCCGACCGCTCCAGGTCCATGATGTCCCCGAAGTCCATGCCGGTGCGCTGCATCGAGGGCATCGAGACGCCCCACTTGTACAGCGCCGAGCCGAACCCGACGGTCCCCTCCTCGACGGAGACCGTCCAGTCCTCGTCGATGTCGTCCATCTCCTCGGTCATGCCCCGGATGAGCTCGTTCACGTCGGCGATGACACTCATCAGGCGCTTTTGCATCTCCTCGGGTCCCTCCTGCAGCTCGGAGATGAGTCGGTCGACCTTGTTGATGAACAGCGTCGGCTTGACCCCCTCTCGGAGCGCCTGTCGGAGGACGGTCTCGGTCTGGGGCATCGCGCCCTCGACCGCGTCGACCACCACGAGCGCGCCGTCGACGGCGCGCATCGCTCGGGTCACGTCGCCACCGAAGTCGACGTGGCCCGGCGTGTCGATGAGGTTGATGAGGTGGTTGGTGTCCTCGTACTCGTGGGTCATCGAGACGTTCGCCGCGTCGATGGTGATCCCACGCTCTTGCTCGTCCTCTTCGGTGTCCATCGCGAGCTGCTCGCCCGCGGTGTCGTCCGAGATCATCCCGGCACCGGCCAGCAGATTGTCCGTCAACGTCGTCTTCCCGTGGTCGACGTGTGCCGCGATAGCGATGTTCCGGATCTGCTCCGGCGTGTTCATCAGTGTCTCGCACTCCTGTACAATTTTCTTACGTCGGCCCATTATACGGCATAGTATCAACAGCACCGTCAAAAGAGTGCTGTTTCGGTCTGAGTGCGTCAATTCGGAGCACGAAGATCGAAGCCCACCAGCGAGACTGCGACGACGAGACCGAGACGGTGTGTTCCGCCGTCGAAGAGCTGCGGTCGAGAACCGACATGCGCCGGGCGTCGACCCGCGCTGGCGGCGATCGACGAGTTCGGACGGCCGACAGCCTCATACGCCGAGAGTCCGTGTTAGGAGTACACATGGACGTGCACGTTCGGGGTGGTCCAGCCGCGCCGTTTCTCAGTGCCGCCGACCTGTTCGCCACCGAGTACGAGATCGACGGCGACGTGACGGTCCGCGTCTGCGAGGATCCGGACGAACGGACCCGCGTGAGCCACGACGAGGAGAGCCACTGTCTGACGATCTCACGGCAGGCGGCGACGAGCGCGATGGCACGCGAGCTGGCGCTGCACGAATTCGCGCACATGCACCGCTACGAAGAAGCCCACCCCTCACACACCCAATCGACGCGAGAGGCGATTTACCTGGCACTGGCGGGCCAGAGCGTCGAGCGACGCACACTCTCGCACTGCTACCAGATCGCCAACCACATGAAAGACATCTACGCCGACGACGTGTGGCTCGACGTGGTGCCGGCGGACAAGCTCGTCGCCTTCCTCGAATCGAGTCTCGCGGCCGCCGTCGCGGACACCCCGCGAGATCGGGGAGCCTGGGACCGACTGACCCCCGCGACCGACCCCGACATCAACGCCGTCAACGCCGCCTTCGCGCTGGCGCTGGTCGAGCGCCACGACCTCGTCGGCCCGGACCATCCGATCTACGATCTCGCTCACGCCGCCGCCGAGGACGCCCCACACGTCAGTTTCGAGGGGTTCAAACGGCGGTTCCGCACGCTGGCTCGCGACACCGACGAGAGCGAGTACCGCAAGGCGCTGGTCGACGTGACCCGAGCCTACGCGGTCGCGAGCAACGGCGACAGCGCCGCCGACTGAGCGAGCGGCGACAGCGCCAACACGACACCGATCCCGGCGACCGGATAGTCCATCCGACCGAACGTCAGCGCCGGTAGCGTCGGGTTCCAGGCGAAACAGCGGGCCCGCAACGCGACTGCCAGCCGGTCGGAGCGAGCCATCGCCCGATCGATCCCCTGGACCGCGAGTCGTCGTGCCCGGTCCGTCACCGGCCGGTTTGCCCCGCCGCGGGCCACCATCGCCGTCCGGATCCGCCGGAGATCGGACACGACGAGCGGGAAGAACCTGACGACCAGCCCCGTGCCGACGCCGAGCAACTGGCCCGCTCGTCCCGGGACGAGACGCTCGATCGCCGCCCGCGTTCCGCGCACGGGCGTCGTGTGAACGTAGACGGCACTGACGGCCAGCACTGGCGGGACTCTGGCGACGGCCCGAAGCGAGGTCAGGGCCGGTTCGACCCGAAACCACGGCGGTCCGACCGCGATGCCGGCGATCACCGGCCCCAGCGCGAGCACGAGGAAGACGACCCAGTAGGCCCGGACGACCCGCCGGGGATCGAGTCGACCGGCGAGCAGTGCGAGCGCGGCCAGCGCGTAGACGCCAGCCAGCCAGGAGAGAGCCGTGTCCGCGAAGGCGGCGATGGCGAACCCGGCCTGAAAACACAGCTTCGACCGCGGATCGAGCCGGTGGGCGAACGTCTCGCCGGGTCGGTAGCTCAGCATCGCGGATCACGGACGCCGAGTCCATCCAGTTCGTCGAGCACCGCCGAGGGCGGCCCGTCGAGTGCGATCTCGCCGTCGACCAGGGCCACGATGCGGTCCGCTATGTCGGTCAGGTCCCGCAGATCGTGCGTGACGACGACGACGCTGGTCCCGCTGTCGGAAAGCGTTTCGAGATGTTCGAGGACCGAGCGACGCGCCGCCAGATCGAGGCCCGTCAGCGGCTCGTCGAGCACGAGGTGAGCGGGTTCCATCGCGAGCGCCCCGGCGATGGCCACTCGGGCCTGCTGCCCGCCGGAGAGGTCGGCGATCCGCCGCTGGCGCTCGCCGGTGAGTCCCACCGCGGCGAGCGCGCGATCGACGCGGTCGTCGATCTCCGACCGTTCGAGGCCGAGGTTCTCCGGTCCGAAGGCCACGTCCGCGCCGACGGTGGCGGCGACGAACTGGTCGCGGGGGTGCTGGAACACCATGCCGACGCTCGTCCGGGCTGTGACTGGATCGTCGTGTGCGTCGCGGCCGTCGACCTCGACGGTCCCCTCGTCGGGCGTTAACAGGGCGTTGAACTGCCGGACGAGCGTCGTCTTGCCGGAGCCGTTGGGACCCACGAGCAAGACGCTCTCGCCGTCGGCGATCGTCAGGTCGACGCCGTCGAGGACGACCACGTCACCCCGACGAGCGGTCAGGCCCCTGACGGCGATCATTCACGGACGAGGTAGCCACCGCGCACGATCGCGATCGCGACGGCGACCTTCAGGAGGTCGAAGGGAGCGTACGGTGCCATGGTCGCGGCGGCTCGTTGCACCGACAGTCCGAGCGCCCAGGACATCCAGGGGACGCCGACGGCGTAGATGACGACGACCGCGGCCACCAACGCGAGGACCTGTGTCGCCACGCCGATCGTCTCCAGGGACCGGGGCGTGATCTGCCGGTGAGCGATCCCACCGGCGACGACGGCCCCGAGCAGGAACCCCACGAGGAAGCCACCGGTCCCCTGCCCGACGAGGACGTAGCCAAGTCCCGCGTTCGCGTTCGAGAAGACGGGAGCGCCCGCGATACCGACGAGGGTGTACAGCGCGAGTGCCAGCCCGCCCCACAGCGGTCCCAGCAAGAGCCCGGCGAAGAAGGCCCCGAAGGGCTGGAGCGAGAAGGGCGGCAACGATCCCGGCAGCGGGATCGACACCTGTGCTAACGCCGCCGTCAGTGCCGCCAACAGTACCGCCGTCGCGAAGTGCTCGACCGTCTCGTCGCCGACGAGGGCGACAGAATCGTGTTGCTGTGCCATATCGTGCCCTGCTACGTCAACGGAGATATACTCCGTGGTTTACGACGCCGTCGCGACGGTGATCGCCAGTGCTGGCAGCCGTCCGTGACGAGCGTCCCGGCCCCTGCAACGTACACAGCCACGGCTGGCAGTGTAACGGGGCGTGTCAGAGAAAACTGCGCGCAGAGAGGATTACCGGGCTGCGGCCGCGACGCGTTCCTTCTCTTCTTTCTGGTTGACCGCGTACGTCTGGACGTCGTTGTTGGCCGCGCCGATGAGCTGCTGGGCCAGCGCGTCCTCGGCGTCCGTCGTCGTCTTGAACGAGTCGCCGTAGACGCCTTCGGCGAGGAACTTCAGTGCCTGGTCGACGCGGCGCTGGGGCGCGACGTCGACGGCCTTCGGGACGGAGATGCCACCGTACTTCAGGCGGACGGTCTCCTCGCGCGGAGCGCTGTTCTCGACGGCCTCGACGAGCACCTGCACCGGGTTCTCCTCGGTGCGCTCGTGGATCGTCTCGAAGGCGTCCTTGACGATGGTGGTCGCCAGCTGCTTTTTGCCCGTGTTCTCGTCGGTCTGCATCAGGCGGTTGATGAGCCGCTCGACGATGCTGATCTCCGACTTCTTGAACTGCTTTTCGGAGTGGCGGCCCATCGTGTGGGCGATCGGCGTCACCGTCACGTAGCGCTCGGTCGAGGGGTCCGAGAACTCGATCTCGGTCACGTCCCACTCGCCGAACAGCTGTGCGGGGGCGGCCTCGTCGTCGGTGCCGGCAGGTGCGTCCGGCTCGGGAGCGTCGTCTGCCGACATGTTATCGCACCGGCTTCTCCGCGTTACCGCGAACCAGTTCGATGAGCGAGACGCCGTTGACCTTCTCGACCTTGTAGTTGACTCCGGAGATGTCACCCATGGCACGACCCTTCGCGCCACCGATGCCGGCGATCGTCACTTCGTCGTGTTCGTCGATGAAGGAGATCGCACCGTCGCCGGGACAGAACGCCGAGACCTGCTTGCCGTTCTTGATCAGCTGGACCCGGACACACTTCCGGATCGCGGAGTTGGGCTGTTTCGCTTCGATACCGATCTTCTCGAGCACGATCCCTCGACCCTGGGGCGCACCTTCGAGCGGGTCGGACTTCTGGCCCAGCCCGCGCTCGCGGCGCGCGTAGTCAGAGTCGGACCACCGGTGGTTCTGGCGGTCCTTCTTGAGTTTGCGTGCGGCGTATTTGCCGTTCGCCATATAGGCTTGCGTATCCCTCGGAGCTACTTAAGACTCCTCTTTCGTCGGCGCGAAACGGACGGAGAACGGGTGGTAGCGACTCGCACGCGGGCGGTGAAAGAGACGACGCGAGCGGTCGGCTGTCGCGGCTTCTCTAGGTGTCTGACGGTGCCAGCCGACAGCGTCGCCAGAAAACGTCCACGCCCGTGAGACGCGCGTCGTCACCGGCCGAGGCGGATTGGGTCTACGTCAGCTCGATACCGTCCACGTCGAAGTGGCGTTTCGCGAGCCGGCGGGCGGCATCGATGTTCTTCCCGTCGGCACCGATCGCGACGCCGCGGTCCTCCTGTGCGACCTCGACGTAGGCGATGGTGTCGTCGTTCTCCGAGATCGTCACGTTGTACACCGCGGCCGGTGCGAGCGTGTTCGCGACGAAGTTCGCAGCCGTGTCGGCGTCCTCGATCAGCTTGACCGCGCGGTCGAGTTTCGACTCGATGCGGTCGACGACGACGCCGCCGGGACCGATCGCGTCGGCCATCTCGCCGGCCTTGACGACGTAGATTACGCGGTCGTTGTCGTCGTCGATCAGGCAGTCCCGGACAGTCACGTCTGCCTCGGTCTCGAACAGCGCGATCAGCCGGCGCGCTTCGTCCGAGAGTTCGACGGGCATCAGTCCTGGCTCGCACCCATCCGGAGGTCCACGTCGCCGGTGCCGAGCTGGACCGGCTTCCCGACGATCACGTTCTCGATGACGCCTTCGAGCACGTCGACCTCGCCGTGGATCGCGGCGTCTAACAGGTGATTGACCGTCACCTCGTAGGCCGCACGCGCGAGGACGCTCTCTTTGTTGCCCGAGATGCCGTGGCGACCGATCGACTCGATCTCGCCGCGGTTGGTCATGATGTCGGCGACCAGCATCAGGTGCCGGATGTTCACGTCGTCGAGCCCCTGCTCTTCGAGCGTGTGCATCGTCTCGTTGATCAGCGTCTCGCGGGCCGCCTCGATGCCGAGGTTGCGGTAGATCTCGTGGATGTTGTTACACGTCGTCCGGGAGGCGTCGATCCCCTCGATCCCGAGCACGTCGCCGAAGGCCGACCCCTCGGTGTAGAGGACGAACTCCTCGCCCTCGTCGGTCTCTTCTTTCCGGATGACCACGCGGGAGATGTCCTCGATCCCCTTGAAGACGACCTCGCGAAGCTCCTCGACGAGCTGGAGGAGGTCGCGATACGACGGCTCTTCGGGGCCGAACTCGATCATCGTGCCGGCCTGGCGGGTCTGGACGGCCAGCTTCGACTCGATGGTCTCGGCGATCTCCTCGGCCACGTCCTCGACCTGGTCGACGGTGGGCCACCGCTCCATCAGCGTCTCCTCGTTGAGGTCGATCTGGACGAGCATGTCCGCGACGTTGGTCGAGATGTCACCCAGCGCGAGGATGCGCGTGGCCTCGATCTTCCAGACGACCTCGTGGGCCTTCTCCCGATCGGTCGCGTACTCGTCTTCGAGATGGACCGTCATCATCGGCGTGTCGGGCGTTTTCCGGGCGTCGACCAGCTCGATGAGCCGCGGCAGTCCCTGGGTCACGTCGATCTCTGCGACCCCCGCGTAGTGGAACGTGTTCATCGTCATCTGGGTGCCGGGCTCGCCGATCGACTGCGCCGAGACGGTCCCGACCGGGTCCAGCGGATCGACGCGGGTCTCCTGGTAGCGCGACTGGACGGCCTTGGCGATCTGGTCCGCCTCCTCGACGGTCACGTCGCGCTCTTCGATCGTACTGTACACGTCGTCTTTGAGCCGTCGCGGGAGGTCCGTATCCTCCACGATCGCTTCGATGTCGTCGGTTACGTTTGCTCGTGTCATCAGTCGTCACCCTCCGCCATCCACCAGTCGTCGGTGTGTTCCGACAGATTGGTCGGCTCGGTGCGTTCACCGAGGAACTCGCTTTTGATGCTCTCGGACTCGAACTCGGCGTCGAGAACGCTGTCCGCGATCTCCTCGACGTCGACCGGCGTCTCCTCGTTCGAGGAGACCTGTACCGGCGAGGTGCCGTCTTCGCCGAACTCGAACTGGACGATGTTGTCCGAGGTGTCCCGGACGGTGCCGTCGTACTGGGCCTCCAGTTCCGAGAGCGCGTTGATCAGACGGCGCTGGAGGTAACCGGACTTGGAGGTCCGGACCGCCGTGTCGACCAGCCCCTCGCGGCCACCCATCGCGTGGAAGAAGAACTCCTTGGGGTTGAGTCCGGAGCGGTACGACGCCTCCACGAAGCCGTGGGCGTCCGAGGAGAGGTCGTTCTGCTTGAAGTGTGACAGGGTGCGGTCCTCGTAGCCGCGGTTGATCCGCTCGCCACGGACCGCCTGCTGGCCGACACAGCCGGCCATCTGGGTCAGGTTGAGCATCGACCCACGCGCGCCGGACTCGGCCATCACGACAGCCGGGTTGTCGTCGTCGAAGTGGTCTCCGGCGATGTCACCGGCGGAGTCACGGGCCTTGCCGAGCGTCTGCATGATCTTCATTTCGAGGGTCTCGTCGACCGTCCGACCGGGCAGCGACTCCAGTTCGCCCCGATCGTAGGTCTCGATGAGTTCCTCGACGCGGTCGTAGGCGTTGTCGATGGCCTCGGTGATCTGGGCCTCCGCGGCCTCGGGAACGGACTCGTCGTCGATCCCGATCGAGAACCCGAAGTGCATGATCGAACGCATCGCCAGCGCGGCGATCTCGTTGATGAAGATGCGCGCTCGGGTGTTGGAGTACTCCTTGGTGATAGTGTCGACGATCTCGCCGCCGAACCCACCGACCGCGCTGTCGTCGATGGTCCCCTCGACGAGCTGCCCGTCCTCGATGATCACGTCGTCGCCGGCCTCGCTGGTGAACGTCAGATCGAGGTCGTCGGGCAACAGCTCCGAGAAGATGTCGCGACCCGTCCAGTAGGGCGTGCCGTCGTCGTCGACGCCGGATTCGGGCGGGAGCTCGTCGATCCGGGTCGCACGCAGCAGGTCCAGTGCCTGGGTCTCGTTGAACTCCGGATTAGTGTGAGTCAGCAGATAGGTCCCACTGATGTGGTCCTGAATCGCGCCGATGATGTTCTCACCGAAGCGCGGGCTGAGGATCTGCTCCTGGACGCGCATCAGCACGCGAGCCTCGGCACGGGCCTCCTCGTTCTGGAGGGCGTGCATGTTCATCTCGTCGCCGTCGAAGTCCGCGTTGTACGGCGGACAGACCGTCGTGTTGAGCCGGAACGTCTTGTAGGGCATCACCACGACCTCGTGGGCCATGATGGACATCCGGTGCAGCGACGGCTGGCGGTTGAAGATGATGATGTCGCCGTCGATCATGTGACGGGACACTTCCCAGCCCGGTTCGACCTTCTCGGCCAACTCCTCGCAGTTCTTCTCGGTGACCTTCAGTCGGCGACCGTCGGGCCGCTTGACGTAGTTGGCACCGGGGTGGGCCTCGGGCCCGTTGGCGACGTAGCGACGAGCGTTGTCGAGGTTGCGCTCGTTGACGTTCATCGTCTGGGTCATCTCCTTGGCCACGCGGTCGGGGACGCCGACCTCGTTGAGCGACAGGGTCGGGTCCGGGGAGATGACCGTCCGGGCCGAGAAGTTCACGCGCTTCCCGGACAGCGAGCCACGGAAGCGACCTTCCTTGCCTTTCAGGCGCTGAGAGAGGGTCTTCAGCGGCCGGCCAGAGCGGTGTCGGGCCGGCGGCGTGCCGCTGATCTCGTTGTCCATGAACGTGGTGACGTGGTACTGCAGCAGTTCCCAGAGGTCCTCGATGATCAGCTGGGGCGCGCCTGCCTCGCGGTTCTCCATGAACCGCTGGTTGATCCGGATGATGTCGACCAGCTTGTGGGTCAGGTCGTCCTCCGAGCGCTGGCCGTTGTCCAGCGTGATCGACGGTCGCGCGGTGACCGGCGGCACGGGCAGGACGGTGAGAATCATCCACTCGGGGCGAGAACGGGCGGGCTTCATGCCCAGCACCTCGACGTCCTCGTCCGGGATGTCCTCGAACCAGTCCCGGATGTCGCTGGGCATCAGCTTGTTCTCGTCTTCCTCGGTGAGGTCCACGTCCAGCGCCGACTCGATGGCCCGACGGTCGTCCTGTCGGGGTCGGAACTCTCCGGAGATGATCTCCTGGACGCGAGAGGGATCGATACCCGTCTCGTCGGCCAGTTCCGAGGGCGTGGTCCGTTCGCGGCCGGCCTCCTCGTCGGGCTCCATCGCGGCGACGATCCGCTGGGAGTACTCCGAGGAGAGCACGTCCTGGACCTCGTAGTAGGTCGTCGGCTTCTCGTGTTTGATGTCGTACTGGGGCTCGCCACAGAACGGACAGCGGTCCTTCTTGCGGGCCTGCCGGATCGCGGCCTTGGTCACGTCGTTGACGTCCTTGCCCAGCTCCTCGGATCGTTCGAGGCGGTCCTCGAACTCCTCGCGTTCGCGTTCGTCGAGACAGAGCCGCGAGCACTCCCGACAGGTCCCGCGCAGCAGGCGTCGGATGAGCTTGTTGAACCCGACGTGGATGACGGGCGCTGCGAGTTCGATGTGGCCGAAGTGGCCGTTACACGACCCACTGTGCTTGCCACAGGTCTTACACTCCAGGCCGGGGTCGATCACGCCCAGACGCGGGTCCATCAGTCCCATGTCGATCGGGAACCCGTCGTCGTCGTAGGTGTCGGCCGTGATGACCTTCGTGGCGCTCATGTCGCGGTACTCCTCGGGATCCATCAGCCCGAAGCTAATGGAACTGATCGATTTGGGTGTCTGTTGTGCACTCATCGTTAGACTGCGTCTTCCAGTTCGATGCGCGGTGCGATTCCGAGCGCCTTCATCTCGTCGAGCAGGAGCTTGAACGCGTACGGCATCTCGACCTCGTGGATGTCGGTCTCTTCCTCACAGTTGGGGCAGTAGATGCGGCGTTGCTCGACGTTCTCGACGGCGGTCATGCCACACTCGCCACAGATCTTGATCCACTCGCGGTCGGACTCGTCGAGGAGCCGTTCCTTGAGGACCATCGCCGCTCCGTGGCCGATCAGCACGTCCCGTTCCATGTGTCCCACGCGCAGGCCGCCCTCGCGGGCACGCCCTTCCGTCGGCTGACGGGTCAGCACCTGCACCGGCCCGCGTGAACGGGCGTGGAGCTTGTTCGAGACCATGTGGTACAGCTTCTGGTAGAAGATCGTCCCGACGAAGATCTCGGCTTCGACCTTCTCGCCGGTGACGCCGGAGTACATGACCTCCTTGCCCGAGGACTTGAACCCGCGGTCCTCCAGTGCGCCGCGAAGTTCCGCCTCGTCTTCGCCCGTGAAGGCGGTGCCGTCGACGCGCCGGCCTTCGAGTGCGCCGACCTTCCCGCCCAGCATCTCCAGTACGTGGCCGACCGTCATCCGCGACGGCAGGGCGTGTGGGTTGAGGATGAGGTCGGGCACGACGCCGGCCTCGGTGAAGGGCATGTCTTCCTGGGGGGCCAGGTGACCGACGACGCCCTTCTGTCCGTGCCGGGAGGCGAACTTGTCCCCGAGTTCGGGGATCCGCTCGTCACGCACGGAGACCTTCGAGAGCTTCGAGCCGTCCTCGCCTTCCATCAGCGTGACCGTGTCGACGACCCCGCTCTCGCCAGAGCGCATCGTGACGCTCGTCTCGCGGCGCTTCTGGGGGCTGAGACCGCCCATGTCGTCTGGCTCTTCGAGGAACCGCGGCGGCGAGGTCTTGCCCAGCAGGACCTCGTTTTCCTTGACGTTGGTCTCGGGGTTGACCAGTCCGTCCTCGTCGAGGTGGGTGTACGCTTCCTCGCCGCGTGCGCCCCGCACCTCGTCGTCGGGGATCTCGAAGCGGTCCTCCTGACCGCCGGGGTAGCGCCGTTCCTCGCCCTCGTAGGTCCGGAAGAAGTGCGAGCGAGCGAGCGCACGCTCGACCGAGCCCTCGTTCATGACCAGGGCGTCCTCGATGTTGAACCCCTCGTAGCTCATCACGGCGACCGTGAAGTTCTGGGCCGCCGGGCGGTCGTCGTAGCCGATCTGTTCCGTGGTCTGGGTCTTGACCATCGACAGCTGCGGGTAGTGCAGGAGGTGCTGGCGCGTGTCCGGACGAATCCGGTAGTTCGCGCTTGGCAGCCCCAGCGACTGCTTGATCATCCCCGACCCCATCGTAATCCGGGGCGAGGCGTTGTGTTCCGGATACGGGATCATCCCGGCACCGATCCCGAACATCAGCTGTGGGTCCACTTCGAGGTGGGTGTGGTCGTCGGTCACGTCCTCCTCGCTGACTGCGACGAGGATGTCCTCCTCCTCTTCGGCGTCGATGAACTCGACGACGCCGCGTTCGACCAGTTCCTCGAAGCCCAGTTCGCCGTCTTTGACCTGCTGGACCTCCGATTCCGTGATCAGTGGTTCGCCGTCCTCGACGACCAGCAGCGGGCGACGGGCCCGGCCGGCGTCGGCGTTGACGATGACTTCGTCCGTCCGATCCTTGACGGAGACGTTGACCATCTCCGAGACGTCCCCGCGTCGGCGGGCCTGTCGGATCTGATCTGCGAGCTGTTCGGGGTCGGGATGTGTCCCGACCAGACTGCCGTTGACGTACACTTTGGCGTCGCGTCCCTGACTCATGATTTAATCGTCCGCTGGCTGCTCGATTCGCTCGATTCCGGGGATCCCCTGGACCCCCATGTCGGCGAGTTCCTGTTTGAGATCCTGTTCGTCTTCGACGTTCTGAGAGAGTTCCATCGCCTGCGCGAAGTTCTTCACCAGACCACAGTTGGGTCCTTCGGGGGTCTCTGACGGACAGATCCGGCCCCACTGGGTCGCGTGCAGGTCACGCGCCTCGAAGTGTGGCTGGCTCCGAGAGAGCGGCGAACGGAGGCGTCGCAGGTGAGAGAGCACACCCATGTAGTCGGTCCGGTCGACCAGCTGGCTCACGCCGGAGCGGCCGCCGACCCAGTTGCCCGTCGCGATCGGGTGTTCGAGCCGTTCGGTCAGCACGTCCGACCGGACGACCGTCGACACCGAGAGCTGACGGTTGCGCATGTTCGCCCGTTCGAGCTGGTACTTCACGTCGCGTGCCAGCTTGTTCAGCGCGGTCCGGAACAGGTCTTTCATCAGGTCGCCGCTGACCTTCAGGCGCTTGTTGGAGTAGTGGTCCTTGTCGTCCGCGTCGCGCCGACCGAGCGCGAGTTCGAAGCAGGCTTCCGCCATCCGGCAGAGGTAGAAGGCCTTGTTGATGCGTACGTCCTCCTCGTCGACGCCCTCCTCGTGGAGGTGCGGGAGGAGATAGCGGTCGATGACGTAGTTGGCTCGCTTGAGCTGGTAGTTCTTGCCCTGGCCGGAGGCGACTCGCTCGCCCAGCGTCTCGATCGCGCCCTCGGTGGTCTGCACGTCGGCGGCCTCCAGGTTCTCCAGCATGAACTTCACGATCTCCGGGTCGTCGCTGACGCGGTGGACGATCTCCTCGTCGGACTCCAGGCCCAGCGCACGCACGAGGGTCACGAAGTTGATCGAACCCGAGACGCTCGGGAAGGAGACTTCGAGGATGCCGTCTCGCGTTCGTTCACAGAGGACCAGCGCGCGGTAGCCACGGCGCTGGGAGAAAGTCTTGGCGACCTGCACGTCGTCGCCGTACTTGGTGTCGTGTTCCGCGAGGATCTTGTTGGGCGCGAGGTCCTCGCTGGTCATCAGGACTCGTTCCGAGCCGTTGACGACGAAGTAACCGCCGGGGTCGGCCGGGTCCTCGCCGATGTCGATCAGCTCCTCGTCGGTGAAGCCGTCGATGTTGCACTTGTTCGAGCCGACCATGATCGGCATGCGGCCGATCTTGGTCTCGGTCTGGTCGACGACGACCTCCTCTTCCTCGTCGCCGCCCCGAACGATCGCCATCTCCATGAAGACCGGCGCGGAGTAGGTGATGTTTCGCAGTCGGCCCTCCTGTGGGTAGAGCAGTTCCTCGCTGCCGTCGGCCTCGCGGACCCGAGGCGTGACGACGCGCACGTCGCCAAGTTCGACGAAGACTGGCTCTTGGCCCTCCTTGTCGCCGATGTCGGTCTCGATCGTCTCCTTCTCGTCGACGACCTGCTGCATGCCCCGGTCGAGGAAGGAGTTGAACGATCGGAAGTGATGCTCCGCCAGGCGCTCCCGCGAGAAGTACTCCCGAGAGATCGCACGTCGGTCGTTGACGTCCATCAGGACACCACCAGTCGATACACGACTGCCTGATCGGTCGTTCGCGAATTACGGACGATCTTGATCACGTCGCCGACCTCGGCCTCGTCGGGGGTGGCCGGGTCGGTGCGTTTGATCTTCGGCAGGTCCGTCTTTTTGATGTTGTACTCCTCGAGCACGTCGTCGAGAACGTCCTCGTCGACGATGCTGTGGTCTGGAACGAGTTCGTGTTGGCTTACGTCTACCATGTGTGTTGTTGCCGGCGAGTGGAGAAGGTGGCTGTCACGAGATACTACAGGTCGTTATTAGCGGAACGCATTTAACCCTTGCCAAGTCCGTCTGCAGTAGCTATCGAACGCCGGGCCGGTCGTCGCGTCACCAGAAACTATGCGAACGACCTTCATAGTCGTTTGGGTCCGGGCAGATCTGGCTCTCTCCGGACCGCAGACGCCGACAGACGACCGGTCGGGCTGGCGCGACGCCGGGCGCTGACCCCACCACGACACCACAACCCAATGACGGCGCGTTTGGAAAGCCTTAATACTATCACCAGGATACGATGAGATGCGTCGTGCCCGGATGGTGTAGTGGCCCATCATACGACCCTGTCACGGTCGTGACGCGGGTTCAAATCCCGCTCCGGGCGCTTCTGCTGTGAACAGACTGCCGAACAACTGAAAATACGTCGTGCCCGGATGGTGTAGTGGCCCATCATACGACCCTGTCACGGTCGTGACGCGGGTTCAAATCCCGCTCCGGGCGTTCTACGACAGTTCACTCCGCCAGCGAAGCCTCTCGTCGTCGCTCTTCTAGCGAAGTCCCTGCCGTCGAGCAACATCCAGCTATCGCTCGCGAAGTCGGTGGCGTGGAGGGGAAAAGTCCCCTCACCCTGTCATAGGTCCGTCCCACCTCGGGAGGCGGACACGGCTGTGATCGGACGACGGCGATAAATGCTTTGCGGGGGTGGGGAACTGTTTAGTGTCGGCGCACGAATCTCGCCCGTATGGAGGACGTGGACCGCGAAGCGATGCCGCGGGCGATCGTCGAGGAGTTTCTGGCACGCGAACGCGGGACGCGCGCGCTGCTGGACGACCTCGAGAAGTTGGCGATCGAGGGCCGGACCGAGGAGTTGCACGATCGGATCGAGAACCTCGCCGAGAACGACGAGGCGGTCTTCTACACCGTCGCGTTCAGCCTCGCGGACTCGGTGCAGTTCTTCGGCGACGTGGAGGCCCAGCTCGACGTGACCGCGGCCGATCGGCTCCGGGATCTGGCCGAGACGTACCCGACGCTGGCAGAACCGTTCGCCGTCGTTCGAACGGAGCTGTCCGAAGACCGCAAGAACCCGGTGACGAACGTCAGCTACAGCGTCGCCTACCACCGTGGGATCGAGTCGCCGATCGTCACCTACCGCCCGCTGTCGGGCGGGCGAGAACTCTACGAGTCGCGAGCGACGCCGTCGGAAGTGCTGGGCACGGCCGCAGACCTCGTGGCGGCGACGACCGACGCGCTCGACGTGGCCCTGGAGAGCGATCACTCGGTCAACACGGAGGAGCTGAGCGAGCTGATCGACCGCCGAGAGCGACTGGAGACGGAGCTGTCGCGCCTGCGTGACGATCTCGACGAGCTCCGGCGGACGCCGATCGACGGCGAGTAGCGAGGCCACACCGGATGCGTTTATGTGTCCACGGACAGAAGCACGGAGCGAGCACATGGGACTGGACCGACTGGCCGAGCAGGTCGAGAAAGAACGGCGCGACCTCCAGATTCTCGAAGCCGTCATCGAACACGGTCCGATCGGGATCGTCCACCTCGCCGAGGAGGCCGAGGTCCCCGAACACAAGGTGCGGTACTCGCTTCGGATGCTCGAAAACGACGAGCTCGTCCAGCCGACGCCAGAGGGCGCGGTTCCCGCCGACGACATCGCCGCGCGGATCGCGACGATGAACCAGGGGCTAGAGCGACTGCGCGACCGGACCGAGACGCTGAAGACGATTTTCGACGCGGAGTAACACCGGCTGGACGCTTCGACAGCGATATACTCCCTCGCGAGAGCAGACCCATCGACCACGACGGCACCCAGATGTCAGAGAGCACCTCACACCACACGATCGAAACGCTCGCGCTCGTCGGCGTCGGCGGGTTCGGCGGTGCGATCGCTCGATACGTGGCCGGGCAGTTCGTCGCCGGCCCCGCGGGGACCATGCTCGTCAACACCGTCGGGAGTTTCGCGCTCGGCGTCCTCGTCTACGAGGCAGTCCACCTGGGACGGCTCTCCAGTGCGGCGCGGCTGGCCGCGATGACCGGCTTCCTCTCGTCGTTTACCACCTACAGCACCTTCGCCGTCGAGACGGCCGGCCTGGCTCCGGCGTGGGCGCTCGCGAACGTCGTCGGGAGCTACGCGCTGGGTCTTGCCGGCGTGCTCGCCGGGCGCACGCTCGTCCAGAGAGTCGGACGGAGGGGTGGCTGATGGTCGGCATCGAGACCGCGACACTCGTCGGGATCGGCGGGGCGCTCGGCGCACTCTGTCGCCACTGGCTCGCAACGGCCGTCGACAGGGAAGCGGTCCCGCTGGGAACGCTGACCGTCAACGTCGCGGGGAGTTTCGTCCTCGGGCTCGTCACCTTCGCCACGCCGAGCGAAGGCGTCGCACTGTTCGTCGGCGTCGGTGCCTGCGGTGCGTTCACGACGTTCTCCTCGTTCGCGGTCGAGACGGTCCAGCTGTGGGAATCGGGCCGTCCACTCGTCGCGGTCGGCAACGCCGTCGCCAACCTCGTGGGCGCGCTCGCGGCCGTCGGCCTCGCGTGGCTCGTCCTCTCGGTGTGAGGACGGGCGGCCACGGGTTTATGTACCGGGACGGGACCACGACTCGCCATGTTCGTGGAACTGTGGCGCGACGACCGGGCGATCGAAGGGTTGCCGATCAGACTCGTCATCGCCCTCGTCGTCGGCGTCGCGAGCCTGAGCGTCATGATGAACACCATCTCGGGACTGGACACGATGACCGTCAGCGAGATCGACGTCGACCCCTCGAAGGAGGTGGTCGGAGAGGGCGAGACGGACGTGACGCTCACGGTCGTCGATCCGGACGGCCAGCCGGTCTCGGACGCGACGGTCGTCGTCACCGGTGGCACCGCGACGATGGACGGTGCGGTGACCGCGACGACGGACTCCAGGGGCAACGCCACCGTCACGATCACGCCGCAGTTGGGGCCCAACCAGCAGGAGGGGACAGTGACGATCGACGTGAAACCCCCTGCCAGCGGCGGGTACAGCGACCGGCGGCGCAACACCCGAATCCTCGTCGTCGACGACGGTGGCTAGGCCACCATCCGCGAGTCGCCACAGCGACTGGTCGACCCACTCTCGTGGGGCGACCCCGCTGTGTCGGCCGGTAAGCGAGCGTTACGCGCGCCGACGGAGAGAAACGACTCTATAATTATCCGGTCGTGGGCCAACGACCACCGCATGAACCTCGCCGCAATCGGGTTCGGTAACGCGGGTGGCAAGATCGTCGACAGATTCCTCGCCTTCGAGGAGCGGTCTGGGCGGTCGCTCACGACAGAGGCGCTCGCGATCAACTCCGCGGAGATCGATCTGGCGAAGTTGGAGGTGCTCCCGCCGGACCGTCGGCTCATCATCGGCCAGACCGACGAGCGGGTGAAGGGACGGGGCGTCGGTGCCGATCCGGAGCTGGGCTCGGAGATCGCTCGCCAGGACCTCACCGAGATCGAGCGCCAGCTAGACACCGTTCCGATCCACGAGACCGACGGCTTTCTCGTGGTCGCCGGGCTCGGCGGGGGAACCGGGAGCGGTGGCGCGCCGGAGCTGGCCGAGCGGCTCGGTCGGATCTACGAGGAACCGATCTACGGGCTGGGGGTGTTGCCAAGCGCCGACGAGGGCGGTCGTCCCTCGCTCAACGCCGCCCGCTCGCTCCAGGCCTTCGCCGACGCGACGGACAACCTCATGGTGTTCGACAACGACGCCTGGCGACAGACCCAGGGGTCGGTCGCGGCAGGGTACGACCGGACCAACCGAGAGATCGCGCGGCGGTTCGTCACGCTCCTGGCAGCCGGCGAACTCGACGGCTCGCAGGTGTCCGAGTCCGCGATGGACGCCAGCGACATCCGCCGGACGCTGGCGACCGGAGGACTCAGCACGATCGCGTTCAGCCAGGCAGACGTCGAGGCCGAGACGAAATCGAAGCAAGGACTGTTGGGCCGACTGCGATCCAACGGCGAGAGCCACACCGACGAGGGGGACCTGGCGAAGAAGATCCACGGGCTCGTCCGGAAGGCCGTCCAGTCTCGGCTCACCTGTCCGGCAGACGTCGCCTCCGCCGAGCGCGCCCTGGTCGTCGTCTCCGGCCCGCCACGCGAGGTCTCACAGAAGGGGCTCCAGCGGGCCCGCCAGTGGCTCGAACGCGAGACCGACAGCGTCGAGGTGCTGGCCGGCGACGACCCCCGGACCGACGCCGACGCGCTCTCGGTGGCCGTGTTGCTGTCGAACGTCACCGAGGTGCCACGCGTCGACGAGCTACAGGAGCGGGCCGTCACGGCACAGGAAAACAGCCGGCAGCAAGCCGCCGAGCGCAGAGCGGAGATCGACGAGTTGCTCACCGACGAGGAGAACGAGCTCGACCCCCTCTAGTAGTCGTCCCAGTCGATCCACTCTTGCTCCCAGCCCGCCCGCGACTGGGCGGCCTGCTGGGCGCGTTCGCGGTCCTCGCGGTGGGTGCGGTTGCGTTCGACGGTGTCTGCCTGCTCGCCCTCGACGAGCATCGGCTGGAAGGCGACGCCACCGAGGCGGCGCTGACTGCCGTCGGCCGCGACGACCGTCAGCGTCTGCTCGGCCGCACCGAGTGGCATGACCAGGCGACCGTCGTCGGCCAGTTGCTCCCGGAGCGCTCGCGGCGGTTCGACGGCCGCCGCCTCCAGCAGGATCTTGTCGTAGGGCGCGTACTCGGGGAGTCCCTCGGCCCCGTCGCGACGGTCCACGAGGACCGCCTCGTAGCCGGCCGTCGCGAGGTTCGAACGGGCGTCGTACACCAGCCGGCGCGTGATGTCGATGGCGTGGACACGCTCGGGGCCGACGATCTCGGCGACGAGCGCGGCCGTGTAGCCGACGCCGACGCCGACGATCAGCACGTCGTCGTCCGCCTCGGGGGCCAGCGCTTCGAGGAGTCGTGCCGCGGTGCTCGGTGCGAGGACGCGGGTCCCGAACCGCTCGAACGACCGGTCGGAGTAGGCCGCTCGGTCGTCCTCGACGAACGCTTCCCGCGAGACCGTTCGCATCGCGTCCGCGAGACGCGGTGTCTGCAGACAGCCCTTGCTCTCGTGGGTCAGGCTGTCGACCATGTCCTCCCGCAGCACCGCCTGTTCCATACCCGAGGTTCCCGCCGGAAGTATATGAATGGCCCGCCCCGGAGCGGCGCGAGGATCGACGGCAGAGCGAAATCCGGTGAACCGCCGGGGGCCAATCCCGAGGCACTCGCCCCGTTCGTCCGTGGAAAGATTCACCAGTCCATCGGTCGAAGGCGATCACGATGCCGGGCACACCCGAGCCGGTCGTCGGGAGCGCAGTCGTGACCCTGGGGCTCGCGGTCGCAGTCGGGACACTCGTCGCCGTGGTTCCGCTGGTCGTCGGCCGGCGGCCGTCGCCCCGGCGATACGCCGCGGTCGGCGGCGGCGTGTACGCGCTCGCCGTCGGGGGCCTCTGGGCAGTCCCGCGGATCGGCGTCGCCGGGCTAGGGTGTTCGCTGCCCGGAGACGTGGGAACGTGTGGGCCGTTCGCACTGATCGGCGTCGTCGTCCTCGCCGGACAGGGGGCCGTGGCGCTGTACACCTACAGCGAGTACGGCTACGTCGTCCCGCTTGGCGCGACGGCGTCGGCGACGCTGGTGCTGGCGTGGTCGTTCCTGCGGATCGGCGGCGAGAGCGATCCGATGACACTCTACGCGCTCTTTTTCGGGCCGGCGGCGGTGGGCGTCACCTGCGTCCTCGGCGTCTGTGAGGGGATCGTCCGACGGCAGGGAACCACGGTCACTGCATCGTGACGAACCGGACGCTGCCGTGGTGTTCGCGCTCTAGCTCGCCGTCGGCCCGCTTTCGAGCACGGACGAGCGTCTGGGGCCGTCGACCGAGCGGGCCGAGCACCACGCCGCCGGGTCGGAGCTGTTCGACGACGGCTCGGGGAAACCGCACTGGACCACAGGTGAGGTACGCCCGGTCGTACGGCGCATGTTCGGGCCAGCCTCCGCGGCCGTCGCCCGCCCTGATCGCGACGGTGTCGTAGCCGAGATTTGCCAGGCGCTCGCGGGCCGTCTCGGCGAGGGTGGCGTGGTACTCGACGCTGTACACTGTGTCCGCGAGTTCGGCGGTCACGGCCGCGTGATACCCACAGCCGGTGCCGATCTCCAGAACCCGGTCGTCGGGGGCCAGCTCCAGCAGGTCGGCCATGATCGCGACCATGTGCGGTGCGCTGATCGTCTGCCCGTCCCCGATCGGGAGGGGGCGGTCGTCGTAGGCCCGTTCGCGGTGCTGCTCGGGGACGAACTCGTGGCGGGGGACCGATTCGATCGCCGTCAGCACTCGTTCGTCGTCGATGCGGTCGCTCTCGGCGAGGGCCTCGACGAGCGCTCGTCGCCGGGCCGCCCAGTCCATGCTACCACGCCGACCAGGCGGTGGTCGACTCGTCGCGGACGTACAGTCGCTTGATGTCTTTCGCGAGGGCGCTGTCGCGGTCCTGGTCGTACTGTTCGCGGTCGTAGCCGTGGGCGTCGTCCCGGACGTGGAACCCCTCGACGGTGAACTCGTTGTCGCCGAACTCGTCGGTCGCGCCGACGGTGAACTCGTAGTCGCCGGGGACGTTGAGCTTGAAGCTCTCGGTGCTGTCGTGGCGGCCGTCTTTGGGGTGCATCGTCACGTCGACGGCGACGTTCCCGACCGCGCGGGTCCAGATCGTCTCGACGTCCTCGGCGGTCCCCTCGTCGACGCGGCCGCCCTCGTCGAGTTCGACCGCGGTGATTCGAACGGTCATCAGGGCCTCCTCGGCGTCCAGCAGGAACTCTTCGCCCTTGGCCAGTTCCTCCTCGGCCGGCACGTCGACCTGTGCGCTGAACGACTCGCCGTCCTGTGAGACGACGACGCGGCGCTGTACCTCGTCGTCGTCCGGGAGCTGTTCCTTGTGGGTGTGGTCACATTCCGTACAGCGAACCGTCACGTGGCTGCCGGGGCTGAGCACCTCGTGGACGGTCTCGAAGGCCGGCGAACACGCCGGGCACGGCAGGGCGAGGCGATCGCCCGGTGTCGCGTCTGTCATAGACGAGCGTACTCGGGCCGAACGTAAAGGGGCGTCGTCCCGGCCGTCTGGCCGCCTGTGACTGCCGGCCGGGGACGCACAAAACGAGATCGAACCGTACAGAAGGGCCTTACAAACGGCGACCGACGACGGACGTATGGCACCGATACGCCGCCGCCGAGCCCTCCAGCTGGCGGGCGGAAGCCTCAGCGCGCTCGTCGCCGGATGCGTCGGCGGATCACCGTCCGCCGGTACGGACGAGCAGACCGACACACCGACCGACGAACCGACGGAGACGACGACCGACGGACGAACGGAGACGCCCACGTCCGCGACCGAAGTGACCGGGAGCGAGCAGGTCCGGTATCCGTCGGGCCCGTCAGAGCCCGACTGGGCGGGAGCGGACGCCGTCGGGCACGTCGCGCTGGCGGCCTCCCGAGAGCGGGCGCGGGCGCTGCTCGCGCCGTTCGAGCTCCCCGAAGCACGACGCGAGCCGGTGGTCGAGTTGCTCCGGGAGACCGACTTCGAGCGATCGCTGCTGGCGCTGGTCGAGACCGTCGGCCCGAACGGCTGCTACCGGACCGTCGAGGTCTCGAACCTCGCGCTGAGCGGCGACCGACTCGTCGGCGACGCGAGCGCGGTAGACGAGAGCGACGGCGAAACGGCCTGCACCGAGGCGCTGACTTACCCCGCGACGCTCGTGCGGGTCACCTTCGACGGCAGACCGCCGGAACGGGCGACGTTCACGATCACGGACGGCTGGGGCGAGAGTGCCGACGTGACGGGGACAGTCGAGGATCGAATCGGCCCGGACCCCGACGATCTGGCCGGTCACGTCCGCCCGGACGACGACCCCGTCGTCCGAGAGCCGCTGTCCTGTGACCGCGAGGGGTTCCAGCGCCACGGCAGCTGGGTCGACGATCCACCGTGGGGGCTGGCCACCGACGACGACGGAGCGCCGACGTTCGCGCTCCGGGTCGACCGACTCGAAGCCGGCGTCGGTGAGACGGTCACGGTCACGATGACCAACGTCGGCGACGGCGTCCTGAGCACCGGCAACCGCCACAAGTACGGCCTCCAGACCCAGACAGAATCGGGGTGGGAAGACGTTCGCGGCGCGACCGACGGCGACCCCTTGTCCTACACCGACGAGGCGATCGGCCACGCCCCCGGCGACGGCTTCGAGTGGACGCTGGAACTCACCGAGGAGGGTCTCGTCGCGGACCACGTCCACGCCGACCGGCTGGTCGTCTGTCCCGACCTCGAACCCGGTCGCTACCGCTTCGTCTTCTGGGAGCCCGCCGTGGCCGTGGCGTTCGACCTCGTGGAGTAGCCGGGGCGATCACTCTGCCTGTGGCAGTTCCACTGCCACGCCGTCCTCGCGTGTCGCTTCGCTCCCGCTCACTCTGCCTGTGGCAGTTCCACTGCCACACCGTCCGCGAACACGGTCGGCTCTCGCAAGATGCCGTCGAGGTGGATCGGCGCGGTCGTGTCCCCGCCGATCGCGTGGTCGTCGCCGATCGCGATGTGGACGGTGCCACCGGCCTTCTCGTCCAGCAGCACCGAGCCGACGAGATCCCGGACGGCGACGTTGGTCCCGATCCCGAGTTCGGCGAGGTTGTAGGCGGCGTCACCGACGGTTTCGGCGGCCGCCTCGATCTGCTGGCGGACGGCGTCGTCGCCGATCTCGGTGACGAGCCCGTCCTCGACGGTGAACTCCAGCAGTTCCCCCTCCAGTTGGCCGTGGGGCATCATGGTCCCGTCGACGACGAAGGTTCCGTCGGCGGTCGTCGGGCTACAGAACACCTCGCCGGCCGGGAGGTTCGACATCTCGCCGGGCTCGTGGACGATGCCGGTGTCGAGTTGCCACTCGCGGTCGCCCAGCCCGAAGGTGATATCGGTCCCCTGGGGAGAAGTGACTCGGATCTCGTCGGCATCCTCGACCTGTGCGAGGACGTCTCGACAGTGGCCCGCGATCGCCTCGTAGTCGGCGTCCAGCCCCATCAGGAACACGCCTTCGGTGATTCCGGGGAGCGTCGCGACCCGGGCACCGGCCTCGTTGGCCTCGCTGCGGGCCTGCGTGTGGCTCAGGCTCTTGGTCGTCGGCGCGAGTACGACATCCGCGCCGGCCATCGCGGCGGCGACCGGTTCGGGTGGCTCCTCGCCGTGTTGCTCGCCCGGCGGGTACCGGAGGAAGACGGTGTCGTCGCTGATCTCGCTGGCGACGCGGTACAGCGCCTCGCCGATGGCCGTGCGCTTCTCGTCGGTGACGACGGCACAGGACTCCGTCGACTGGAGGTTCAGACACTGCTCGACCGCGGTTCGGGCCGGCTTTCGGAGCGACGAGTTCATGCACGGTAGTGGCCGCCCGACCCACCTAAAGGTACCCGGCCGCGAACAGGGTACTCCGAAGCGAGTACATTTCTATCACTAACAATCATAAAGAATATAGTCGCCACCGGCGAACCTCCGTGTATGCTCCGCGTGGGCATCAACGGCTTTGGCACCATCGGGAAACGGGTCGCCGACGCCGTTCGTGCACAACCAGATATGACGGTCGCCGGAGTCGCCAAACGAACGCCCGACTACGAGGCCGAGATCGCTCGTGATCGGGGCTACTCGCTTTTTGCCGCCGCAGAGACGACGCCGTTTACTGCGGCCGGAATCGACGTTGCAGGCCAGGTCCGCCAGCTCGTGGCTGCGAGCGACGTCGTCGTCGACGCGACGCCGGCCGGCGTCGGCGAGCGAAACCGCGCGCTGTACGAGGAGTTAGAGACGCCAGCGATCTACCAGGGCGGCGAAGACGCGAGCGTCGCGCCGGTCAGCTTCAACGCCAGGGCAAACTACGACGAGGCGGTCGGTGCCGACGCCGTCCGCGTCGTCTCGTGTAACACGACCGGGCTGTCACGTGTCCTGGCACCGCTGGAGGAACGCTACGGGATCGAGAAAGTCCGCGCGACGCTGGTCCGACGCGGCGGAGACCCCTCACAGACCGGACGCGGACCGATCAACGACACGCTGCCGGACCCCGTCTCGATCCCGTCCCACCACGCGCCGGACGTCAAGACGGTCTTCCCGGAGCTGTCGATCGACACCATGGGCATGAAGGTGCCCGCGACGCTGATGCACACCCACGCGATCAACCTCACGCTCCGGGCGACGCCCACCGCCGAGGACGTCCGCGATCTGCTGACCGCCGAGGGGCGACTGCTGGTGATCCCGGAGCGGCTGGGCATCGACGGCGCGGGCAAGCTCAAAGAGTACACCCGTGACGCGGGCCGACCCCGCGGCGACGTGTGGGAGAACTGCATCTGGGCCGAGTCCCTGACCGTCGAACCCCTGTCGGACGGCCGCGCGGACTGTTACCTGTTCCAGGCAATCCACCAGGAGGCCGACGTGGTCCCCGAAAACGTCGACGCCATCCGGGCGATCGCCGGCCTCGCCGACGGTCCCGAGAGCGTCGAGCGCACCAACGAGGCCCTGGGGATCGGCTGCGGGCTCGCGGGGATAGAGCCCGACACGACCGCGCCGGCCCGCGACGCTGCGAGCGACGACTGATACTGCCGGCAGTCACTTCGAGACTCGCCACTGGGGTTGCGAGATCGTTCGCAAACAGCCGACAGTACGCTCAGAGCCGGTGGAACTCGATCTCGCCCGACTCGGTGTCGAGGACGGCGACGTGAAGCGGTTCTGGTGCGGCCTCGATCGGGATGCCACCGGGGTTGATCCGGACGGTGCCACCGTGTTCTTCGAGCACGCGCTCGTGGGTGTGCCCGTGGAGGACGTAGTCGTAGTTGCCACACCCCACCAGCGCGTCGACGATCGCGGGGCTGGTGCCGTGGTAGACGGCCACCTCGACCCCGTCCAGAGTCAGCTCACCCATCTCACCGAGGTAGGTGCCGAACTCGTCGATCTGGGCGGCGAGTGCCCACTCGCCGTCGTTGTTCCCCCGGACCGCGTAGAAGTCGAACGCTCGCTCGAAGGGGGCAGCCGAGAACGGGGCGACGAAGTCACCGCAGTGGACGACGGCGTCGACGCCGACGGCGTCGAACTGCTCGATCGCTGCCGCGACGAGATCCGTGTCGTCGTGCGTGTCCGAGACGATCCCAACGTGCATACAGACAGGCGACGCCGGACCCCCATATTCGTACCGGCTACAGAACCGGGCCATAGAACCGACCGATCGAACAGCTAACTCTATTCCGAGCTCATTGTTTACTTTCTTTTGTACAAGAAATTTAATAGTCGGCGACGTATTTCCGGGTATGAGACGCCCTTCGACCGGCCGTGACAGGACCGACGGTCTCGACGCAGCGTCAGACACTACCGCCGGCGACGTGCCGCAGAGAGAGGACGGCGACTGGGCCGCCCGTCACGGCCGCACGCGTCGCACCTGAGCGGTCCAGCGCTGTTGGCACGAACCAGTCCACCCACCACTCACCCCCCACCATTCTCTCTTTCAGTTCGCGAGCGATCGGACAGTGAGAATGTCCCCAAAGACGCGCCGCAGACGACCGTTCACGAGAAGGATCACCGCGTGACGACCCGAGCGAGCGCCTCGGGATCGTCGACGACCGACAGCACCTTCGTATCGTCGTCCCGGACGAGACGCACCGTCCCAAAGTCGTTCGAGAAGAACGTACTCGCGATTCCGGACCCGACCCGGACGTCTGCGATTTCGTGACGGGCGACGCTCCATTGCGGCGCGTCCAGTCTGCGGTCGTACGCGACAACCACGTCGCCGTAGACGCGATACTCGACCGCCCCGTACGCGAGACGCGCGACGGGAATCTCCAGGACCGCGCGGCCCGCGACGAGCGCGACGACGGTCGAGACGGCGGCGACGAGACCGAACCAGAGGCCGACGCCGACAGAGACGAGCGCGACGAGGAACCCGTACGGCGGGAGCAGCGCTAGGAGCACCCCGAGTCCGAGCGCGTGCAGGACGACGCCGCGATCGTCGGTCCCCACCACCGTGATCGGCTCACCGTCGGGGACCGTGATTGGGTCGTCCGCCTCGACCTCCGGCTGCGCACCGTCGTCGGTCGTGGACGTCACGTCGAGGACGTCTGCGACGAGCTTCGCCGCGACCACGACCGCGAGCGTCGCCGTGAGTCCGACGCCCGCCGAGTCGGCGCCGGCACCGGCGATCGGGAGCAGGAACCCCGCGATGACGACGGCCATCCACCGGCGCCTCGAGAACGTCGACAGCGCGGAGTGGTGCTCGTACCGCTTCGCACGGACGAATTCGGACAGCGTCCCCGCGTGTCGGACGACGACGATCACCGCGCCGACAACGACGCCGGGGAGCACGAGTCCTGCGAGCGAGCCAGACGATCTCGCGTACCCCCACACCAGTATCGCGACGACCCCGAGTCCGAACAGGACCCAGCCGGCGTTCAAGGCGAACGGGAGGTTCCGGGGATAGATCGGCGGCAACCAGTCCACGAGGGTCACGCTGCCGCGTTTCTCACGGAGGCGCTCCAGTGGCACCTGGATGCCGTAGAAGTCGTCGTCGACGGGCCGCGTCGCGAACAGTGCCTCGACTGACGAACGGGTGACGTACGCGACGGCCTCTATCCAGTAGAGCACGAGCACCGGGAGCAGTTCCCAGTCGAACGCGAAGACGCCGACGAGCGGCACGGCGTTCACCAAGAGAGCCAGTGCGACGGTCGAACGCCTGTGCGCCGGATTATCCGCCACCATGCGATAATATTCGTTTATTCAATATAATAAACTTACCGAGACAAGACTGCATCGGGCGCCGGACGTGACGGCTTGCCGGACGGCGAATCCGGTGCTGGCCCTGACGAACCGGCGGGACAGCGAAGCGGGAGTCGCCACGGTGGCGGCTACTCGCCCACAGCGTCGGAGGTGTCAGCAGAATCCTGCCTGTGTCGGGTAGGTGTCCGAGCTACAGATGTCCTTTGCGTCCGGTAGCGCGGAGATGGTGAGCGAACAGATCGCGCCACCCAGGACCGCACACGGCACCGTCCCGAGGCCGAGCGTCGTCAGCGAGAACGCGCCACAGAACGCGGCGACGCCGTACCCGCAGAGCCCGACGTCCAGCGATAGTCGGATGAACGCGACACAGGCGCCACAGTCGTAGTTCTCGTCGCCGATAGCCTCGAACACGCCGCTCCCGACGAGAGAGATCATCGACGAGTACCCGGTGATCCTGAGCTTCCACAGGGCCTTGATTTTGAAGTCGTCGATGAACTTGGTCGCGAGCGACTGGAAGGAGTTGATCGTGTTCGCGACGATCTTGCCACCCGTCACCGCGATCTCGGACGAGGACACGTCGGCGTACTCGATGGCTTCCGCCAGATAGTCGGCACTAACGTCCTGGATGCCGTCAGAGACGTCCTTCAGACCGTCGTAGATATCACCGATCCAGTCGCCCCAGGGGATGGTGGGGATCCAGTCGCCTTGCGTCTCGGGTTGGGTCGTCTCGGGCGCGTCGAACTCGTACGTCTCCGTCGAGAGGCCGGCGGCAGCCGTCGAGAGAGAGCCGACCTCAAGCGTGTCGTGACGGAACTGTTCGATGTTGCCGGCGTCGTTGCGCCACTGGTAGGTGTTCTTGCCGGCGACGACGTCGTCGGTGTCGTGGCGCTTCGTGACGCTGACCGTGCCCTCGTCACCCGTTTCGAGGTCGGTGAGTTTGAACGTCACCGAATCGACCGGGTCGGTCGCCGTGTCGGAGGTGATCGTGTAGAGGCCGTCGGCGTCGTGTCGGATTCGTCCCTCCACCGCCGACGCGAGCTGGTCGTAGGCATCGAGACGCTCGAATTTGGCGGCCATCTGGAGTCTCGCCGAGGACTGCGCGCTCTCGTAGGCCATGTAGTCGAACGACACGGTCATCCGCGCGATGCCGACCGACGTGACGTCGCCGAAGTACTGAATCCGTTCGGTCTCGCCGGCAGCGACGGTGACCGTCGGGTTCTTGTGGACTTCTTCCTCGTAGATGAACGCCTCCGTCGACTCGGTGCTGAACTCGACCGAGCGGTTCTCGGGGGCCGTACAGACCACGCGCTTGGACTCGGGGACGATTTCGACGGTCGCGCCGCTCTCGTGTTCGATACGCTCGACGCGCCCGTCGTAGCGCGCGGTCGTCCCGCGCTGGGTCGAGTAGGCACTGACGCTGCCGTCTTCGACGCTCGCGTGGGCGTGGTCGCTGTCCGCGTCGCCCGACACCTCGACGGTGACGCCCCGTCCATCTCCGGAGATCTCCATCTCGCCGGGGAGCGAGGCCGGCAGTGCGTCGTCGGGTTCGAGTTTCTGGTCGTCCCTGCGGACCCAGACCTGGTCGGAGGCGTCGAAGTACGTGAGTTCCCCCGCGTACGAGATGTCGGTTCGTCCATTGATGGTCCCGCGGACGGTGCGAGCGTTCGGCTTCTCGAGTTCGTCGTCGTCGGCTTCGACACGCCCGCTGGCGGAGATGTCGACGTCGACGTGGCCCGGCGCGATGACGGTGAGTGTCTGCTGGGGGAACGCGTCGGGGTCGACGGAGTCGCCGTCGACGACGACCTCCGCCCCGCCGGAGACGTCGAGTTCGGTGAACTCACCGGAGAAATCGTATGAGTGTGTCTCCCCCTCGATCGTGGCGGTGGCCGCGCCAGCGTCGAGGGATTCGCTCGGAGCGTCGGTCGCGGAGACGAGTCCGGTGACGGAGAACGTGTAACTGGCCTCACCGCTCGCACGGATGGAGACGCTTCGCGTGACCTCACTGGCAGCGAGCGAGGGTGTGCCGCGTTCGGTGATGTCGTTGAGACTCGCGTCGGACGCGGCACCAGCCGTGGAAGCACCGATTGCGGTCGCACCGGCGACAGCAATCCCTCGGAGGACTTCGCGTCGAGACTTGTTCTGATTGTTGTCGTCTGACGACATACAATACCAACTTTTTCCACTGGATAATATAATTTGGTATTAATATTCCAATAAGAATAATTAATCGGGCAGGACGCCAGCGGGTGACGCCCCTCCGAGGACCGGTTGTCAGCACCGCCTCCGAACGGCTACGGGCCCTGGTCGAGGAGTGACTCGACGAGGGAGCGCTGACTCGCGACGAAGCGCTCGGCTCGCGGTCCCGACCAGTACGGCGCCCACGAGAGCGACGCGACGGTCGACAGCAGGAGGTACAGACGGCGTCGCCGCCGGAAGGCCTCGTCGGTGGCCAGCGAGCGTCGATCGCGATACCCTTCGTAGAGCGACGCTCTCACACGCTGTCGTTTGTCACTCCCCAGCGGTGCCCATCCCGAGCAGTACTGTTCGGTCACGGCGAGTTCGAACTCGTCGTGGACGCTCCGTGCACCGCCCCAGTCAAGTACCGCGCGGACCCGACCCGCGCCCTCGTCGACCACGACGTTCCGCGGCTGGTAGTCGTAATGAGCGAGGACCGGATCAACGTCCGGAAGCTCCGGGATCTCACTGTCGAGGACTGACTGGACCGTCGACGCCAGCCCGTCCAGTCGCGTGTCCCCCTCGATTTCCGCGGCGAGTTCCCAGAGCCACGACTGCCACGAGCTAGCCGGGTCAGTCACGGTGAGCGTCCCGTCGTCGACGGTGATCGGACCGAACCCGGACACCGGTCCGCAGTCGTGCAGTGCCGCCAGGTGGCGCCCGGCCTGCCGGACGATGTCGTCGAGTATCCCATCGGGCCACCCGGTATCCCCGTTCTCCCGAGCGCTCGCCTGCGTCGGGGATCCACCCTCGACGTGCTCCATCACGAACGACGGAGCCGGCAGGTCGTCGGGTTGCAGGTGACTGCCATACACGTCGGGGACCGGGATCGAGGTGTGGTCGGCGACGTACCGGAGCAGTGCGGGCTCCCGACGGAGTCCCGTCGCGTCGCCCTCCACAGCGGCCTTGAACACGACGGTCCGCCGGTCACCCTCCTGGTCTCGGACGTCCACACGATACGTCGTCGCCGACCCGGTGCGCAACGGCTCCGCGTCCAGCACCTCACACTCGATGCCGGCGGCGGCGACCATCAGCGCAATCATCTGTTCGGAGAACGGGTCCGGGTCCCGTTCCTGGAGCGACGACGGTTCTCTCATGGGCAAATAGTGTAAAACTACAGTCAAAAAGATGTCGGATAGATCTCCTGGCGACGCTGGGCTCTGGTCTGACATCATCGCTGCCACGTGACGCGACACCGATAGTCGCGCGCGTTATCGAGAACAGCGATGATCGAAAGCGACGCGATCCCCAGACCGAGCGCCTCAGTCCTCGCGCTGGAGGACCTCGACGCCGATCAGCGATGCCCCGGTGAGCGCGCGGATGTACGCCCCGCCCGCGATCGAGACGTGGCCGAAGTCGTCCTCGCTCATGCCGTACATCTCGATCGCCCGAGAGGTGTCGCCGCCACCGACCACCGAGAAGCAGTCGGTCTCGGCGATCGCTTCCAGCACCGACACGGTCCCGACGGAGAAGCGCTCTTCCTCGAAGACACCCAGCGCACCCTTCACGAAGACGGCCTCCGAGTCCCGGATCACGTCGGCGTAGCCCTCGGCGGTGTCGCTACCCACGTCCATGAACGAGACCGTCTTCTCGTCGATGTCGGCCACGTTCGTCTCGGCGCGGTCGCCGTCCTCGTCGGCGTAGGCCATGTCCGTCGCCAGCGTGATCTTCTCGCGGTTCTCTTCGAGGATCCGCTCGATCAGCTCGTGGTTGTCCGCCCACTGGGAGTCGTAGAGATCGAGGTCGGGATCGAGGTCGAAGCCCACGGGCGCGCCGTCGGCCCGCAAGAACAGTTCGCCCGCGATCCCGCCCAGCAGGAAGTCGTCGACCGTGTCGCCGAGGTGGTCCATCACGTCGATCACGTCGGTCGCCTTCGTCCCGCCGACGGCCATCGTCACCTGTCCGTCGAACTCCTTCTGTGCGATGGCGGTGTTTGCCTCGTACTCGGTCTCCATGACGCGGCCGGCGTACGCCGGGAGCACGAGCGGGAAGCCCACCAGCGAGGCGTGCGAGCGGTGGGCCGCCGAGTAGGCGTCGTTGACGTATGCGTCGAACTCCGGGGCGAGCGTCCGGACGAACTCCGTCTCGGCCTTGACTTCGGGGTCTTCCTCGGGCAGTTCCTCGTCACACATCCGGGTGTTCTCCAGCAGGAGCACGTCGCCGCCGCCGAGGTCGTCGATAGCGGCCAGCGCGTCCTCGCCGAAGGTGTCGGCGACGAAGTCCACGTCAGTGCCGATGTGTCCGCTCAGGATGTCGGCGTGCTGTTCGAGCGAGACGAACGTGTCTCGACCGGGGCGGCCCTGGTGGGCCATCAGCACGGTCTCGAAGCCACGGTCGGCGAGTTCCCGAACCGTCTTCGCGTGGCGTTCGAACCGGCGGTTGTCCTGCACCGCGCCGTCCTCGACCGGCGAGTTCAGGTCGAGGCGGACGAGGACGCGCTGTCCGTCTGCGAGGTCGTCGAGCGTCTGGAACGCTGCCATACGCGAGGAGAGAGGCGTCCGGGAGAAAAAACCGCCCGATCCGTCACACACTGTCGGCTGTCAGTCTGTGACGAATTTCGCGACCCCGTATCGCGAACCTCTCGAAACAGTGACAGCCGGCAGTATCAGCGTGTGAGCTTCGCCTCGTGGTTCTCGTCGAGTTCGCGCAGTCGGTCGCCACACGAGCCACACTCCGCGGCGATCACCTCGTGGAGCCCACAGCAGGACTCGACGGTGTCTGCCGTCGTCGTGATCTGGCCGCCACACGCGGGACAGTCGTCCCCCAGCGTCCGTAGTTCCTCGCGGATGGTCGCGCGCTGTTCGACCGGCACGTCGGTCCAGCGGTCGGTCCACGCTGCCATCGCCGCGTCGGTCGCCACGTCCGCGAGCAGCGCGGCCTCGCTTGGCCACTTGCGAATCCGGTTGTCGATCTCGATGGCCGGGTAGTCGCGGTCCGTCGTCGCGACCGAATCGGGAGCGGCGTCGAACAGGGTCGCCAGCGTCGCCGGTTCCCGCAGCGAGTCGCGGTTGGCCTCGACGTGCTCGTCTCGCAGCGCCGCAAAGTCCTCGGTGAAGCGGTCGGTCCCGCCGTCACGAGCGACGACGCCCTCGTCGGCGAGGAACCGTTCGGGGTCGACGGCGTTCTCGCGGTGCTGCTCGATCTTCTGGATCGTCTCCCACTCCTCGTCGTCCGCCTCGTGGTCGTCGAAGCGCGCGCGGATCGACTCGGGGAGGTACCGCTTGGTCAGCGTCGGGGTCCCGGGGACGAGATAGCCACGCAGGTAGATCGACACCAGCGAGAGGGCCAAGACCGCGACGCCGGCCAGCGGGACGACGACGCCGACGAGTGTGCTCGCCACGGCGGCGATGACGACGTTGACGGCGGTACAGGGGACACAGCGGTTCGGACCGGTGTACTCCGGCCGGCGGACGCGCTCGACCACGGAGAACTCTGTCATAGAGGGGATTGGTGGTCAGCCGTCAAAACTGGTCGGGCTCTCACCGCACGAGTCGGACGACACACTCGTCGGCGAGAGAATCCTCGTGACCGTCGACGTTGACGTGTGCGCCGAGGGCGTACTCGCCGGGATCGGCCGGCTCCCACTCGCGCTCTGTCACCCGGAATCGTCCGCTCCACTCGCCGGCAAACTGCTTGCGTTCGCCCCGCTCGAAGTGGAGTTTGCCCTCCTCGTCGGGCGGGTCGTACTGGTCGACGTGGGACGCTTCAGTGAGGCCCTCGACCGTCCAGGCCCACAGCACCGGGGACCGCGTCGTCAGCGTGATCGGGATCGGCAGCGCGTTTTTCATCGTCACGCGAAAGGGGATGGCACTCCCGAGTTCGTACTCGGCCTGGGGCGTCTCGATCGACAGTGAGATCGCCCAGCGGCGGATCGCCCTGGGGACGAGCCACCGGCTCAACAGGCCGCTGTTGACCGAGCGAGCCGACTGTGGTCGGTACTCGTCGTCATCGTCGTCCGGAGTAAAGGGGTCCACGTCGTCTGGCGGTCCCCCACCGAGCAGTCCGCGCATCGACTGTACGGCGGGTCGGAACGAGCAAAAACCTTGGCGTCTCGGCCGCCGTCCAGTCGTGTCCGACCTCGACGGTCACCGCGCGGGCGGCCAGCGAGGTCAGTCGCCAGCGAGCTCGCCGTCACGGAGGACGGCCGGTGGATCCGGATAGTCGTCCTCGTACAGCAGACAGGCGATCTGCTGGCCACCGCGGGTGTGAGTCAACGGCGGGTCCCGTCGTTCACAGGGCGACTCGAAGGCCTCCGCAGCACGGCTGCGTGCGCCGTCCAGATCCGCCTGGGCCAGGTCGTCGACCAGATCGGACAGCACCGACTCGACCTGGGGGTCCCCGACCTGCTCGGGGAGCCCGAACTCCTCGCGGACGAGGCGGTCCAGTTCGTCCCGGCCAGCGTCGTGAGGATCGGTGTCCTCGTCGGCCGGGATCGCCGTCAGAGACTTCAGAGAGTCGGTCCCGGAGAGCCTGATCTTCAGGTCCATGACGGCACGCCACACGGACTGGTCGAGATCGTACTCGTCGGGCTGGATCACCCGCGGACACCGCGTGTGGAACCGACAGCCGCTCGGCGGGTCGATCGGCGACGGGACGCTGCCAGACAGCAGCGTCTGGTCTGCCTCCCACAGCGGGTCCGGTTCGGGAATCGCCGACAGCAGCGCTTCCGTGTAGGGGTGGTGTGGGGGGTTGAACACCGACTCGGTCGGCCCGACCTCGGCGACCTGGCCGAGGTACATCACCGCGATCCGATCCGAGATGTGTTCGACGACGCTGAGGTCGTGGGCGATGAAGACGTAGGAGAGCCCGAACTCCTCCTGGAGGTCTTCGAGCAGGTTCAGAATCTGGGCCTGGACGGACACGTCCAGCGCCGAGACGGGCTCGTCGCAGATGATGACCTCCGGATCGACCGCCAGCGCGCGCGCGATGCCGATCCGCTGGCGCTGACCCCCCGAGAACTCGTGGGGGTACCGGTTGGCGTGACTGGGGTTGAGCCCGACCGTCTCGAGGAGTTCGTAGATCCGCTCCATGCGAGCGTCGCCGCTGGCGATGTCGTGGATGTCCAGGGGCTCGCCGATGATGTCTCCGACGGTCAGGCGCGGGTTCAGGCTCGAAAACGGGTCCTGAAAGATGTACTGGAGGTCGGTACGCAGCGATCGCAGCTTCGAGTTCGAGACCTCGGTGAGGTCGATCTCCTGTTGGCCGTCGTGGTAGTACACCGACCCCTCGGTGGGCTCGACGAGCTGGAGTATCGAGCGGCCCAGCGTCGTCTTCCCGCAGCCACTCTCACCGACGACACCCAGCGTCTCGCCGGCTTCGAGTTCGATATCGACTCCGTCGACGGCTCTGACCAGCTGTGGCTCGCCGAGCAGCCGGTCGACGAAGCCCTCGTCGCTCTCGTAGTACTTCGTGAGCCCCTCGGTTCGGAGGATCGTTCTACTCACGCTGATCACCCGGTGTGATCTGTGGTTCCTCGCCGTCGACTTCGACGGTGTAGTCCAGCCCGCCGGTCAGATCGTCCGTGTACTCCAGGCAGGCGGCGGCGTGTTCGCCCGGATCGCCGCTGGCCTCGTGGCCGGTCTCGGGATCGACGAGCACCGGGTCCTTGCGGGTGCAGGCCTCCTCCGCGTACGGACAGCGGGGGTGGAAGCTACAGCCCGTGGGAACGTCGACGAGGTCCGGCATCGTGCCGGGGATCGTCTGGAGGCGCTCTCGGGTGTCCCCGATCCGGGGAATCGAGCTCATCAGCCCGACCGAGTATGGGTGTTTCGGGTCGTAGTACAGCTCCTCGACCGGTGCCTTCTCGACCGGGCGACCGCCGTACATCACCATCACGCGATCGCACACCTGTGCGATCACGCCGAGGTCGTGGGTGATCAGCTGGATCGACGTGTCGAACTCGTCGGCGAGGTCCTCGAGCTGGTCGAGGATCTTCGCCTCGATGGTCACGTCCAGGGCGGTCGTGGGCTCGTCGGCGATCAACAGGTCGGGATCACAGGACAGCGCCATCGCGATCACCGCTCGCTGTTGCATCCCGCCGGAGAACTCGTGGGGATAGTCCGAGTAGCGCGCTTCCGCCTCGGGGATCCCGACCTCGTCGAGGAGACGGATCGTCCGCTCTTTGGCCTCCTGTTCGCCGTAGTCGAGGTGGTGTCGGATCACCTCGGAGATCTGTTCCCCGACGGTGTAGACGGGGTTGAGCGCGGTCTGGGCGTCCTGGAAGATCATGGCGATCTCGTTGCCGCGGATCGATCGGACCCGCTCTTCGCTCATCTCCAGGAGGTCCTCGCCCTTGAACAGGATCTCGCCGCTCTCGATCTGGCCGGGGTCCTCGATCAGGCGCATCAGCGACATCGCGGTGACGCTCTTGCCGGCACCGCTCTCGCCGACGACGCCGAACTTCTCGCCGCGTTCGATCGTGTACGAGAGGTCGTCGACGGCCCTGACGACCCCCTCTTCCGTGTAGAAGTTCACGGTGAGGTCGTTGATCTCGACGAGGGCCATCAGTTACCGCCTCCCTGTTCGACGTCGACGTTGCTCTGGGCGTCCAGCGCGTCGTTGACGCCGTCACCGATCATGTTCATCGCCATCACGAAGATGAAGATGGCTCCACCGGGGAAGACGGTCGCCCACCACGGGATCGAACCGCCCGGCCCCTGGATGAGCGTCTCGCGGGTCGCGTCCAGCATCGTCCCCCACTCGGGGGTACCCGGCGGGAAGCCCAGACCGAGGAAGCCAAGCGCCGCCACGCCGATGACGACGGTCCCGATCGACAGCGACGCCTGGACGATCAGGGGCGCGATGGCGTTGGGAACGATGTGTCTGAAGATCACCGACCGGTCACGAGCACCGAGCGCCTGGGCGGCCGTGACGTACTGGTTTTGCTTGACCGAGAGTATCTCACCGCGTATCAGCCGTGCGTAGCCGGCCCAGCCGGGGAAGGCGAAGGCCGCGACCAGTTGCCAGTAGCCACCGCCCAGAATGGCGATAATCACCAGCGCCAACACGAGCGCCGGGAAGGCAAAGACCGTGTCGACGATCCGCATCATGACCTCGTCGACCCAGCCGCCGTAGTAGCCCGCGACGGCACCGTAGACGAGCCCGAAGCCGGCAGTGATGAACACGACGACGAAGCCGATCGAGATGCTCGCGCGGCCGCCGACCATCACACGAGAGAACATGTCTCGCCCCGAGGCGTCGGTCCCCATCGGATGGGCCAGCGACGGCGGGTCGTACGCCCCGACGTTCGAACCGGGTTCGAGAAAGAGACTCTTCTGGGGCTCGAAGGGTGCGAGCGAGATCGGCTGGACGGTGATGCCGGCGATCTCGACCGGCCGAGCGAACGTCGTCAACACCACCATGATCGCGACGACCGAGAGCCCGATCATCGCCGTCCGGTTGCTCTTGAACTGCCGCCAGGCGCGTTGCCAGCGACCTTCTGTGCCTCTGTCGGTGCCACCCGCTGTCCAGTCGGACAGTGGCTCCCGTTCGGTCACCTGTTCCGTGTCGAAACCGCTGATCTGTATCCGTCCTCGTTGCGTAGACATAGTTAGTCGTATCTGATCCGTGGGTCCAGCATCGCGTAGACGATGTCTGCGAGTAGGTTCGCGAGCACGAGTGCGACGCCGGTAAACAGCGTGATCGCCAGGATGAGATTGACCTCACGGGAGGTGATCGCCTGGACGAACTCTCGGCCCAGTCCGGGCCAGCTGAAGACGACCTCGACGACGACCGAGCCAGCGACGATGTTGGCGGTCAGGAACGCCGCGACCGTCGTCACCGAGATCAGGGAGTTGCGCAGAACGTGCTTGAGGATCACCGTCTGCTCGGGGAGCCCCTTCGCGCGCGCGGCAGTGACGTACTCTTTGTTGAGCTCCTCGGCCATCGACGAGCGCATGATCCGCATCAGCGTCGAGGCAGAGGCGGTCCCGATCGTGATGCCGGGCATCACGAGGAACCACAGCGTATCCAGACTCAACAGTCCGTTCCGCGGGGGCAAGACCGGCCAGATGTTGAACACCAGCGCACCGAACAGGATCAGCATCAGGCCGAGCCAGAAGTTCGGAACCGAGATGCCCGAGAGGGCGATGAAGCGACTCACGTGGTCGCCCAGGTCGTCCTTGTTGACGGCCGCGTAGATCCCCGTCGGGATGGCGATGACCAGTGCGAACACCCATCCGAACAGCCCGAGCACGATCGTTTCGGGCAGTCGGTTCATGATGACGTCGTTGACGCTGACACCCGAGCGGGTGATGACCGGACCGAGATCTCCCTGTAACACGTTCCCGATCCAGCGGAGATACTGCTCCCAGACCGGGAGGTCGTATCCGTATCGTTCGCGCAACGCCGCCTCTTCGGCCGGACCGACATCCGGGTTGAACGACACCAGCACGTCGATCGGGTCGCCCGGCGTGAGATGTACCATGCCGAACGTGACGATCGAGACACCGAACAGTATCGGGATCGTCAGCAGTACTCGTTTGACGATGAAACGTCGAAGGCCCATACGTTGTCCTCGTTATCTGCTGAGGTACGTAATCTGTTCGTCCTGTGGAGCGAACAGGCCGTATCCGATGATGTCCTGCGTGCTCGGATACGTGTTGAACCCGTTGACGACGGTGTCGTCGACGACACCGACGAGCGTGCTGTGCGTACCGTAGGAGTTGGCGCTGAGTTCGAGGACGCGTTCCCAGACCGCGTTGTACCGCTCCTGTCTGAGTTCGGGATCCTGGGCCACGTCGACGCCGTATCGTGCGTCGCGCAACAGCTGGCTCAGTTCGTCGTCGTTGATGTTCTGGAAGTTACAACACTGAGCGAAGTTGTCCTGTGAGTGGACGGACTTCGCGTAGCCGTGTGGGTTGAAGCCGCCCGAGAGCCCGATGAAAGCGAACTTGCCGTCGTCGTAGTACTCCTCGCTGAGGAGCTGGCCGATGAAGTCGAGGAACTCGTAGGTCTCCAGAGAGGCCTCGAAGTACTCCGACCGATTGAGCGCTTCCTGGATCAGCTCGACGGTACGGACGCGGTCGTCGTTGTCGGAGTTCGTCTCCAGCTGGACCTCGATCGGGGTCTCCCAGCCATTGTCCTCGATTGCCTCTTCGACGAGCTCCGCCGCTCGCTCTTGGTCGTATTCGTTGTACTCGCGGCCGTCCTCGACGAGCTGCTCGTAGTCGTCGGTCCCGGCCCCGGCGGCGACCGGCGGCAGCGGCGTCCAAGCCGGATTTTCCCACCCGGAGAAGATGTTCTGGGCGATATTCTCACGCGGGATGAGGTGGTTGATCGCCTGTCGAACCCGCTTGTCGGTGAAGGGTTCGACCGTGACGGGGTGCTGGAGGAACGTGTAGCCGGCACCGTCGGTCGGGGCCGTCCGGAAGTCTTCGGAGTTCTGGTAGTCGTTGAGCGTGCTCGCAGTCAGCCCGTAGCTCATGTCGATCTCGCCTTCCTGGAGGGCCGCGGACCGTGAAGCGTCCTCCGAGACGAACGATACGTCGACCTCGTCGACGACCGGGCCGTTCGGGAACTCCGAGGAGCCCTCGAACCAGTCTTTCATCTCGGTGTCGAACCAGTAGTCGTCGAAGGCGGTGAACACGACGTACTCGCCTTCCTGGAACTCGTCCAGTTCGAACATTCCGGTCCCCATCGGCGTGTTCCCCTGTCGGGGGTCCATCGCCTCGGGCGGGAGCGTCGCCGACTCGGAGGGGTAGATCGGCGCGTCGCCGAGTTCCAGCACCGCGGCCGCGTCGGGTTCCTGAATGTAGAGGTGGACGGTGTAGTCGCCGTCGGCCTGGATGTCCAGCATCGAGTCGTAGTACTGGCCCGACAGCGTCGAGTTCCGGATGCGCTCGTAGGACTCGACGACGTTGTCGGCGGTCATCTCGTTGCCGTTGTGGAACGTGACACCCTCGTGGAGGTCGAACCGGAAGTGCATCCCGTAGGTGCCATCCGCGACGGCGTCGCCGGCCTCTTCGACGGTCAGAACGCGGGCGTCGTCGCCGGACGCGGGATCGTTGTCCGGGTGTTCCAGGACGATCTGTGCGTCCGTGTCGATGACCATCGCGCCGTCTTCGGTCTCGGTGTAGGGGACGGAGGTCATGTAGTCCGCGTAGTCGGCCGGCGATACGTCCTGTACGTCGACCTGTTCGTACGACTCGGCGAGCCACGGATAGATCTCGCCGCTCGCGTCGGTCGTCACCATCCCCTCGAAGATGAGGTTGTGGAGGATCGAAGCCGAAGCGGAGCTACTGTACGCGAAGTCGAACGAGTCCGGTCCCTCACCGATCGCGGCTCTGAACGTCCCGCCCTCTTCGATGTCGGCGGGATCGACCGTGACACGATCCTGAACGGGGTCGACACCACCGTCGCCGCCGTCGCCACCGTCACCACCACCGCCGAGCTGATCCGAACAGCCCGCAAGTGACATTGCGCTGAGGGCAGCTGCGCTTTGGAGGACCTTACGACGCGAAATACCGGGCAAATTATCGTCCAAATTTAATTTCGACATGTCTGAATCACCAGTGAAAGCCTACCCCACCATCACAGTGGTCATCAAAAAGGGTTGTGGCGTTGTCCCACGCATCAGAGACATAAACCATAAATAATCTTATTTAGTTGCGTAATAATTGTATGTGGGGCAAGTATACTTGCGTCGGCGGTAGTTAACGCTGCTCAACACCCCAGTTCGTAAACAACAATATCGTGGTTTGTCGGAAACTCAAGTATATCGAGAGAGGCGCGAGCTGTCAGTCGGTCGCGTCGAGTGAACCCATCGCAGTCGTCGGCCGATAGCCGCATATCCCGGCCGCCGAGAATTAGCGTCTGTTATGAAATGGCGAGTTGCAGTTAACACGTCGGGACGGCATCCGACGGGCGACGAGAGACCAGAAGGATATTTGCAACGGCATCCCTAGGACCGCCGATGCAACCCACCCAGCGCGGTGTCTCACGGCGCGAGTTCGTCAAGGCGGCCGTGGCCATCGGCGGGTCGGCCGCGCTGTCGGCCTGTCTCGAGCGAGAGTCACCGGACCTGGCGACCGGAGACCCGTCGTCCGTCCCCGACCGCCAGCACGCCTGGGACGAGGCGTTGCCACGAGACGACCACGGAAACGTCCGAATCCCTCGTCACCACGTCCTCCTGCTCGTCGAGTACAGTGAGACCGGCGTCCCCGACGACGACGCGCGCGAGACCGTCGAAGCGGCGTTCCGCTCGCTCGAACGGGCCTACCCGTGGAGCAACGAGGGGCTACTCTTTACCGCGGGCTATGCCCCCGCGTACTTCGACCGATACGACGCCGGCCCCGACGGCGTCGCGCTGCCAGCGCCCACGGCACTGGCCCCGTTCGAAGACCCGGAACTCGACGAACCAGACGCGGTGATACACCTCACCAGCGACTACGGGAGCGTCGTCCTGGGGGCCGAACAGGCCCTGGTGGGCGAACGGTCGACGCTCAACGGCGTCGACGTGTCCGGCTTCGGAGAGGTCTTCGACCGCGTGGACAAGCGAACCGGGTTCGTCGGCGACGGCCTCCCCGCGGAGAACCAGGACGTGGACGGGATTCCGGACGACGAGCCCGTCGACGAGGACGCACCGCTGTTCATGGGCTTCGAGTCCGGCTTCGAGAAGAACCAGGCCAGCGAGGACGGCGTCACGATCGAGAGCGGCCCCTTCGCCGGTGGGACGACCCAGCACCTCTCGAAGATTCGGCTCCACCTCGACCAGTGGTACAATCAGGACAGTCGCTCCCAGCGCGTCGCGAAGATGTTCTGCCCGGCCCACGCGGAGGACGATCGCGTCGAGGGCGTCGGCGAGAACCTCGGCGACGACAATCAGGTCGGCGACTGCGTCGACGACATCGAGGCCGACGCCGGCAGCCACGGGATCGTCGGTCACGCCCAGAAGAACGCCCGCGCACGCGACGAGGACGATACGCCGGTCCTGTTGCGCCGGGACTTCGACTCGACCGACGACGGCGCGGCCGGCGTCCACTTCCTCTCGCTGCAGTCGTCGGTCGCAGACTTCGTCGCGACGCGAGCGGCGATGAACGGCAGCGACGTGAGCGAGGAGTCGAGCGTCGGAACGCGACTCAACAACGGGATCCTCCAGTACATGACCGTCCAGCGGCGGGGCAACTACCTCGTCCCGCCGCGCTCGTCGCGTGCGCTGCCACGGCCCAGCCCGTAGCGTCTTCGACGGTCAGACCACATCGCTATAGAGGGACCAGTGCCAAGCGCCGGTATGGACAGATCGCAGTACACGCGTCGAGCGCTCCTCGGTGGCGTCGCCGGGCTCGGTGCGACCGCGACGGCCGGCTGTTCGGGGCTCCTCGAAAGTCAGGCCGTCGGCGAGCCGCCGGTCGTCGAGGAACGGCCCAACGCGGTCTACTACCCCACACACGTCGAGGGGATGGAGATGATCGGTATGACCGACGCGGGCGACCGTCAGATCGGACTGATGTACTCCTACGCCCACCGGTTCTGGACGATGGACGTGGGCGACACCGCACGCGTCTCCGCCGGTGACGCCGACGCCCACCTGATGGCGAGCGTCTGGGATCCCGACACCGGACAGGTGTTGCCCGTCCGGAGCGGGCTCTCGGTCGCGATCGAACGAGACGGCCAGACGATCGACGAGCGCACGCCCTGGACCATGCTCTCACAGAACATGGGCTTTCACTACGGCGACAACGTCTCGCTCGACGGGGACGGCACCTACACCGTCACGGTCGAGGCCGGCGGACTCGGGATCGACCGGCTCGGCGCGTTCGCAGATCGCTTCGCAGAGCCGGTCACCGCCGAGTTCGAGTGGGAGTTCAGCCGGAGTCGGAGAAACGAGATCAGCTTCCGGCAACTGGACGGTGCCGGCGACCCCGGCGCACTCGACCCGATGGAGATGAAGATGCCCCTCTCGGTCGCGCCCGCTCGCGAGGACCTTCCGGGACGGATCGTCGGAACCGGCGAGACCGGCGACGCGACCCTCGTCGTGGCAGTGACCGACCGCGGCGGAGAGCCGTACCTCGCCGTCGCCCCCCGGACGCCGTACAACCGCTACGTCCTGCCGGCCATGTCGCTGTCCGCGACGCTCACCCGCGAGGGCGAGGCGGTCCTGGACGACTCGCTGTCAGCCGCGATCGACCCAGACCTGGGATATCACTACGGAACCGCAGTCGACGGCGTCGACTCCGGCGACGAGCTGACGATCGCCGTCGATTCGGTCCCGCAGATCGCTCGCCACGAGGGCTACGAGACCGCCTTCCTCTCGATGCCCGACGTGGAGCTGACCGTCGAGTGACGGCCAACGACCGCGGAGCGCGGTCCACCTGCCGTTCACGACCGCTGTGGTGCGCGTGGAAAAGAAATCGTTATAGGTCGCGGCTTCCGACCGTCGAAGTATGCAACGACGAGCCGCGGCGATTTACTTCGTGTTCTTCCTCGTCGTCGGTGCGGGGGCGTATGCCTACATCGGCGTCGCCGAGCAGACAAGCCAGCCACAGTACGACCTCGACGGAACGATGGTCGAGAGCAACGAGACGGTCGCGATCGGCGAGACCGAGTACACGCTCAACGGGATCCACCGGACGGAAGGTGAGCACGGGAGCGGGGGCGAGCTCGTCTCCGAGCTGACCTGGACCAACGACTCCTACGTCGGCACGGGATCGATCTCGCACAACTCGACGACGGAGTATCAAAACGAGAGCTACCGGGTCCTCGTCGCCAACGAGACCGGCGTCTCCGAGTTCACGCTGGAGGCCCAGCAGAACGTCAGCGCGATCTTGCAGGCCGACCCCGCGGTCGAGAACACCACCGCGACGCGTGACGGGACCGAGTACGTCGTCTACCGGAACAACGACACCATCCAGCCACTCGCGGAGTACCTGCCCGAACCCGAGCGCCGGACCGTCTCCGAGGGCGAGACCTTCCCCTACGAGGGCAACGACGCGACCGTCGTCAACGTCACCACCAGCGAGGTCCGCCTCGAATGGGACAGCTCCGAGGAGAACACCGTCGAGCTCATCGAGGGCGGGAACGTCACGCTCGCCGACGGCCAGCAGTACTTCGCCAACTACCACGGCGAAGAGTCGGTCTCGCTGGTCCCGGCCAGCCAGTACAGCGAGTACGTCCAGACGAACAACGAACGCGATAGCTTCCAGACGCGGCTCAACGGTCTGTGGGGAATCGCGATCATCAGCGGACTCGCCGCACTGACCGCCCTCTCGACCGCGTACCTGCCCGTCCGGGGCTAACACGTCCGGCCGTCACTCTTTCGTGAGTGCCACTCTCCGTGTCTCGAGCACTGGCACACAGCCCCCAGCGTGAACAGTCGCCGCCAGAAACGCCGCTTCTCGCTCGCGTTACCGTCCACTCCAGCTGAGCGACGCCAGCGCCGCGCCCAGCGCGATCGTGGCCACGACGCCCAGAATCTGTAGCACCGACACCACCAGACTCCCGTTGGTCGTCCACGGCGTGCCCGCGACAGTTCCGAGTCCGATCAACACGAGCACCACGCCCGTGCCGATTCCGAGCGGTTCCGCGAGGTCGTCGAATCGCTCCGTAAGTGCGTTCATACTCGCCACCTCGGCACTGACCGTGGTAAATCTCGTGGTTCTGGCACGCGCCGTCGGATCTCCGACTCGGAGACACCCCTCATACGGACAGTTGTAGTTGCTTATCGGTGAGCGTCGCCACGGGGTAGACGCTCAGCGCTACATTCCTACAACTGTCCGTATCAGCGTGGTACTCACAGGGAACTGCGACGGGCCGGGAGGGACTTGAACCGGATCCAGACGTGCTCGGCTGCTGCGCGCGACTGGTAGGGTCCAAGCCCACGTGGCCGCTTCGCTCTTCACGTCCGTTCGTCGCAGAAGCGGGCCGGGAGGGACTTGAACCCCCGACCGTCTGGTTAAAAGCCAGACGCTCTGCCAACTGAGCTACCGGCCCTCGATTTGGTGTGAGGGCAGCGAGGGCTAAGGGCTTACGATTACTCGTCGTCGAAGGGGAGCTCGATCTCGTAGCCGACGGCCTCGATAGCGGCGTCGAGCACGCCGTCGACGTTGTCGCCCTCGGTGACGCTCATGTAGTGGTCGGCCTCGACGTCGCGGGTGAGATCTGCCTTGTTCGCGATGGTCAGGACGGGCGCGTCGAAGCGGTCTTCGAGCGCGTCGCGCAGTTCCAGCTGGACCTCGATCGGGTAGCCGCAGTTGCCGCTGGCGTCGAGGAAGACGAGCACGGCGTCGGCGAGGTGCTCGACGGCGCTGACGGCCTGGGACTCGATGTCGTTGCGCTCGGCCTCGGGGCGGTCGAGGAGCCCCGGCGTGTCCACGAGCTGGTAGCGGATGCGGTCGCGTTCGACGTGGCCGACGCGGATCTGTGTCGTCGTGAAGGGGTAGCTCGCAGTTTCGTTGCGGGCGTTCGTGACGAGGTTGACGAACGACGACTTGCCGACGTTGGGGTAGCCGGCGACGACGATGGTCGGTTCGTCGGGGCGGATATCCGGCAGCGTCTTCAGGGCGTCGCGGGCGGCGGAGATGCCGGCGAGGTCGTCTTCGACCTCCTCGACGATGTCCGCCATCCGGGCGAACGCCTGCTTGCGGAGCTTGCGGGCGGTGTCGGCGTCGCCGGTCATCCGACCCTGGTACTCGCTGTGGATGTCCTTGGCCTTGCGAGAGGCCCACTGAACCTCCGAGAGGTGCTGTCGAAGGGCGTCGATGCCGCCCTCGCCCTCGACGTTGCTGGTGATGATCGCGTCGGCGAGTTCGACGTAGAACGGATCGAGCGTGTCGATGTCCGGCCACGCAGTGACGACGTTCTGGAGGTTGTCCGAGACGATGTTCGACGCCGTCTGGAGCATCGACTGCTGGCCCTCGATCCCGGTCTTCGCCTTGCCGGCGCGGGCAGCCCGAGAGAAGGCCTTGTCGATGACTTCCTCGGCGGTCGGCGTCGTCGGAAGATCCTCGAAGGGATGGCTCATTGGAGCGGGATAGACGGCCTGCGCGTAAAAGCACGTTCGTTCGAGCGCGCGTCTCGGAGAGTCGGTGCCCAGCGCCGTCGAATCCCGGCGTCGGGCCGAAGCCAGGGCTACTGTTCCGTGAGCAAGTCACAGTGCCGCCGGAGGGACGACGGCAGTTCCTCGACGTGATCGTGGAGCAGGTCGACGATCGCGGCCGCCTCCGCGAACCGCGGCCCGCGTCTGGTACGCAGTGGCTCTCGGTCCCACTCGATCAGATCGGCCTCCGCCAGCGTCGGCAGGTGTAGGTGTACGAGTTGCCGGTGTAGCAGGTCCCGGTCGCGCTGTGGCGGCGACGAGTGTGCAGCCTCGGGGAGCGCCAGCGTCTCGTCGGCCCGCGCGTCGGCCAGCGCGACGACGAGCCGTCGGCGCGGCTCGGCCGCGAGTACCCGAAACATCGTGTCCCACCGTTCGGTCGACCGTCGTCCGTCGACGGGCCCCGTCATCGTTGCGCTGGAGTTGTAACCCAGTTTACAAAAATTTCTGAAAGTGGGCTGTCAGGAATTGTCGTTCGTTTCGACGCCGCTTTTGTATCGCGTGGGACAACGACGGGTATGTCCGAGATCGACGCCGGAGAGATCCTCCCCAACGAGCACGTCCAGCAGATGGCCGCCGACGGGACGGTCACACAGATGCACCGCGGTCACGCCTACGCCAGCGAAGGCGACACCTTCGTGATCGACGGCCAGCGCTTCGAAGTGACCGACGTGACCCACCGGACGCTGGGGGACCTGACCGACGAGGACGCACGGCGCGAGGGATCGGACGACCTCGAAGCCTACAAGCGCCGCCTCGAACGCGTCCACGACGAATTCGAGTGGGACCCCGAGAGCGACGTGGTGCGCCATCGGTTCGAGCCGGTCGAGGACTGAGGACCGATTCCCGACCGCTCGTCGGGCTCACGCTCGCTCCTACCGACGAGCCGCCAGTTCGTCCCGCAGATCGCTCACGTCCACATCGCTACCACCTTTTTCCGCTTCGGGTGCGCTGTGCGCACCACTCGCGCAAAAACGTGGGCGAAAAAACGAGCGCTCGCAATGCTCGCGCTCGCTCCTACCGCCGCTCGGCCAGTTCGTCCCGCAGATCGCTCACGTCCAGATCTTTCATCGCCAGCATTACCAGCAGGTGGTAGACGATGTCGGCGCTCTCGTGGGCGATCTCCTCGTGGTCGTCGTCTTTTGCCGCCAAAATCAGTTCCGTCGTCTCCTCGCCGAGCTTTTCCAGGACGGCGTTCTCGCCTTTCTCGTGAGTGAACAGCGAGGCGGTGTAAGAGTCTTCGGGCAGGTCGGCCTTGCGCTGCTCGATGACGCTGAACAGTTCGTCGAGAATCTCGTCGGCGTCGGCATCGGTCATATGCAACTCAGCGTGGGCGCGCGTCTTGAGAGCATCGCTCCGTTACGCTGCTCCTGGGTGGTCGTTTGAGAGATATAGTAGCCATTGAAAATCAATGCACACCCGATCGCACGACTGCAGTGCGATCGGTGTGTAAATCGTTTCAATTGTTACTATAGTAGTACGCAGTGAGTGCGCCGTAGTACAGCAGGCCAGCGATAATCGGGAGCAACACGAACGCAATCCAGTGATTCGGAAGGAGGTCTCCGAAGAGCACGGCTGAGACCATCAACGACGCGAACAGGAGGACGACACTGGTACCGAGCGTCAGTGAGCGGGTCATCTGTCGTCGGCGTTTACGGCCTGTAGACTTTTATCTACCGACTGATTGCAGTCGAAAGAACGGCGCTCGTCACAACCCACTTCAAGCTTCCACACTCTCGAAGAACGCCAGATCGTGGAGCCGGGAGTCCTCTGTCAGCTCCGGGTGGAAAGAGGTCCCGACGACGGGGCCCTGTTTGACCGCCACCGGACGGCCGTCCCACTCGGCCAGCACCGCGACGCCCTCGCCCACGGCGTCGATGACGGGCGCGCGGATGAACACCGCCGGGAAGGGCTCGTCGAGGCCGGCCACGTCCAGTGGGGCCTCGAAGCTGTCTTTCTGGCGGCCGAAGGCGTTGCGCTCGACTGTCACGTCGAGCAGGTCGAGTTCGTCGACGCGGTCGTCCTGTGGGTCCGTCGAGGCGACGATCAGGCCGGCACAGGTCGCCAGCATCGGCTTGCCGGCGTCGACGTGGTCGACGATCTCGGCGGCGATGCCCTCGTCGCGGAGCAGGCGGGAGATCGTCGTCGACTCCCCGCCCGGCAGCAGCAACGCGTCACACTCCGGGACGGTCCCCGAGTGGCGGATCTCGTGGATCTCGGCGTCCTCGCCGTGGGCTCGTGCGGCCCGCTCGATGGCGGTCGCGTGCTCGGACACGTCGCCCTGGACGGCGATCACGCCAGCGGTCAGCGTCATGCTCGCCCGTAAGCGACTGGGGGCGAAAAAGCTCTCGTTGTCGTCGACGGACCAACGCTTAGGTACGGGGATTCCCTTGCCGGAGACATGGGAAACAGACGCCGTGATCCGGTTTCGGTCCGCGACGACGGGTCACAGGACCTCTACGACGTTTCAGAGTGGGAAGTCAGGTCGTGGCTCGACCGCGTCGCGTGGCTCTGCTACGCCGCGCTGGTGTACTCGCTGCGCGGGTTCGTCGTGCTCGCGGCGATCGCGATCTTGCTCTCGCAGTTCCTCGTGGGCGGTCTCGGCGCGCTGTCGAATCCGGTACTCGGCGCGTTCACGGTGCTGTCCGCGGTCCCGGCGCTGGCACTGGCCGCCTACGCCTGGCACACCGACGTGACGACCAAAGAGCCACTGGCGTTGCTCGTCGCGACGTTCGTCCTCGGAGTGTTGTTCGCCAGTTTCGCCGGGATCGCCAACAGTGGCCTCGGCCCCGCAGTCCAGGGGATCGGGTCGGGCTTTCTGGCGTCGATCGTCGGCACCGTCCTCTTTTACTTCCTCGTCGTCGGCCCGGTCGAGGAGGGCGTCAAGCTGCTGTCGGTGCGACTGGTCGCCTACCGGAGCGACCGCTTCGACGCCGTCATCGACGGAGCGGTGTACGGTGCAGTCGCCGGACTGGGCTTCGCGACGATCGAGAACGCGCTGTACATCACCCAGAACGCCGACGCTGGCGTGACCGTCGCCAACGCCGTCATGGAAGCCGGCTCGATCACGTTCCTGCGCTCGCTGGCGGGTCCGGGCCACGTGATCTACTCGGCGTTCGCCGGCTACTACCTCGGACTGGCGAAGTTCAACCGCGAACACGCCGGCCCGATCGTCATCAAGGGGCTCATCGTCGCGTCGCTGATCCACGCCACCTACAACACGCTGGTCGGCGTCGTCCCGGCCGTCGTCTCGGTGCTCACCGGCGTCTCGCCGCTGGTCGCCTTCCTCGGCTTCGTCCTCGTCTACGACGGCGTGTTCGGCGCGTTGCTGCTGGGCAAGTTCAACGCCTACGAACGGGCCTACGAGCGGGCACACACCGACGAGGTGCCCGCACCGGAACTAACGGAGTTCGAACCCTGATCAGACCATCCGCTCGACGTACTTCGCGACCACGTCGACCTCCAGGTGGGCCGCGTCGCCGGGGGACTTCTCGGAGAGGGTCGTCACGTCGTAGGTCGTCGGGATGATCGCCACAGAGAAGGAATCCTCGCGGCGGTCGGCGACGGTGAGGCTGATGCCGTCGACGGTGATCGACCCCTTCTCGACGACGTAGCGTTCGATGTCGGCGGGCAGCGAGAAGGTAAAGCGCCAGTCCTCGCCGACGCGTTCGATCTCCTCGACGGTCGCCGTCGCGTCGACGTGGCCCTGCACGATGTGGCCGTCGAAACGGCCGTCCGCCGGCATCGCCCGTTCGAGGTTCAGTTCGTCGCCCTCGGCGATTTCGTCGAAGAAAGTGCGGTCGATCGTCTCCTCGGCCAGGAACACGGAGAACCACTCGCCCGGTTCGAACTCCTCGACGGTGAGACACGCGCCGCTGACGCTGATCGACTGGCCGTGGCTCAGTTCCTCGAACGGCGATCCGATCCGGAGTCGTCGGCCGTCTGCCGTGTCCTCGACCGCCCGCACTTCGCCCGTCGCCTCGACGATTCCCGTGAACATACCACCGCTTTGAACAGCCATCACAAGAGAGTTATGGATAACGGATATGGAACGGCCACAGCGAACGGCTTTTGCCAGACGGTCGCGTACGCTGGCCCATGCCACGCGGGATTCTGGAACTGATCGGCCTCGCCGGCTCGGTCCTGTTCGCGTCGTCAGTGGGGCTGTTCGGTCTCCAGACGGTCACTGACGGCGACACCCTCGCCGGAGTGGGCTATCTGGCCGTCGCGGCGCTGATGGTGCTCGTCCCCTACTACGTGACGACGCCCGACGACGTGGCGGGCAGCGCCGCCGAGCGGGCGGTCGGGTGGGTCGTACGAGACGACGACTAGTCCTCAGCGCGCCAGCGATCTCCCTCGTCCGCGGCGGCCAGGTACTTGGACAGCAGCGACGGGAACGTCCGTCAACGGAAGTACCGTAGGCGAATCCTCGGTCCTGTTGATGATCCTCCGTGGCGACCTGTGGGAATAGGAATAGAATTCACCAATACAAGAAGGTTTATTACATTCAATCATCTGACTTTTATTATGGTGGTTGAGATCTTTGGAGGGATTGTGCTCTTAATTATCCTCCTGCTGCTCGGTGCAATGAGTGCTTGGGTGTATAAAGACGGAAAGCGTCATAACGTAGATTACCCAGTAATATGGGCTCTGGCCACGTTCATCGGTGGTATCGGAGGACTAATTCTCTACATTCTTGCTAGGGAAATGTATTATTGAACCGTGTAAATCATACAGGCATTGTATCAATGGCTATGGAAAATTTTTATACATGGTGTTAGAATAGAAGATTGCAATGGCGAAAGACAAGAATACACCGTGTGATAGTCGTCGGGGCGTACTCAAAAAACAGGATTAGGACTGACAGCACTCTCTGCAGTTCCATCAGGTGTTGTCGCACAGCAACGCAGAAGAAAAGAAAAAGATGCAGAGAAAGTATTTGCCGAAGCTTTTCGAATTGAGAATAAAACTGATCAAGAAGGAGTATATAAAGATTATTTGAGAGAGAATGGTATATCAATTTCTGGTCAAAAGAAGACATATACAGTTCAGGGTTCATCAAATGAAATAACAACAGAATATTTAGATAGAAGGGACTTAAATATTGAAATAGGCATTGGAGCATACGGTGGCGATTACACCGATAACGATGGTGAATACGCAGTCACACTCACCTGGGATTGGTCAGGCGAAGACTTAGACGACTGGGGAGAACCACCGCGGGATATTGTCGGGCTTCACTGGGTAGGAGATGACTGGACCGTAGCAAACGCTGAACATAAGAGTACTAATCATACATACTATAAGAAACACTCTGGAAAGCATATAGACTATCAATTTAATGATAGTCTAGGCGATGGAAGTGATGTTCACTACTTTGTCACCAATTTAGAACCCACTGGTGATTCTGATCCAGATGATCGAGAAGTCGGTGGCGGATACATTCACACATATGATGGTGTCAAAATCGAGAGCGTAACTGCAGGGTTCCCAGCGGGACTTAGCGCCACACTTTCTAACAACAATAAAAAATGGAATACTTCAACCGACTCTGATAGTGATGCACTTATTGTGAGTCAAAGTGATGGACACGCCTAGTTAATAGACTAAGTCATAATCATATATTTATTATTTTAAGAGTGTGGACTAAAGAGCCGATGGTAAAAGCCAATCTCACATACCCAATCTAATTGTTGTTTTTCGTCACTGTTGGTTAGTGTGTATAGTTAAATATATTATCACATACTTACGAGATGGGGAGATATCTGTAGTTTAGCACCCGGTCATTAAAAAGAAAAATTGACGTTATTGATTCAGTCCGACCATATTAATTGACTGTTCTCACCGCGGGAACGACCCCCTCCGCAGAGGCAAATAGTGCGGCTACTGAACAGGCACCTATCAGGGCGTCGGCAGCGGTTCCTGCGCCTCGATCAGAAGCTCCTCGGGGGAATCGGGCCTGGGCTCGTTCTCCAGGATCACGTCGATGGGGAGCGTCGGCGCACCGTCGACGAGGTTCTCCATCAGGACGAGTCGCTCGCGGGCGCGGCTCATGCCGACGTAGAACACGCGCCGTTCGTTGTCGGTCAGGGTCGGGATCGGATCGGTGTGCTTGGTGAACTCCTCGTCGCCCGGCACGTGGCGGTCGTTTTGCTCGACCTGTGCGGCCATCTGCTCGACGACCTTCTCGGTGAGGTCGGTGCCGACGAAGACGTGGTCGGCCTCGCGGCCCTTGGCGGAGTGAATCGTCCCCAGCCGGACCTGATCGGCGTCCATACCGGCGTACTCCCCGTGGAAGTAGGCCTCGACGGTCCGCTCCTGGAAGTTGGTCACCTTCCGGAGCATGTCGGCGGCGGCCCGCGGATCGGGCGCGAACGGTGCGTGTTCGCGGATCACGTCCGGATCCATCTCGATGTCCGCCAGATCGTCTTTCTCGCTGGCGTCTGCGATCTCGTCGAGTTCGTCGAACAGGTCGTCGCGGTCGCCGGTCCCGAAAGCGGAGTCGGCGAGCATGTCCGCGAGCCGGCGACCCTCTAGCACGGAGAGGCGTTCGTCGGCGTCCAGCGCCTCGACGCCGCGAACGTACTCGGTGAGCCGGTCGGTCCACATCCGCTGGTCGGTCAGGCAGGTGAAGGGGATCCCCTCGCCGATGAACTCGTCCATGAACTGGAACATCTGGTACCGCGCCCGAAAGAGGATCATCACGGTTCCCTCGTCGTCGTCGACGGTCCGGCGGATCTCGCGGACCAGATCGAGCATCGAGGGGTTCAACATCGGCAACACCTCGCCGCCCTCCTTGCGCGGGTTGAGGTCTTTCTCCTGGCGCTTCTCGATGTGGCGCACCTCGCGGTTGACCACGTTGAGAATCGAGGACGGCAGTCGGTATGAGTTGGGCAGGACCTCGTCGACGTCGACGTCTTCCTCCAGCAACAGATCGGGGTCGGCACCCTGCCAGGCGTAGACGACCTGGTCGTCGTCGCCCGCGATGAGAATCTTCGTCATGCGGGGTTTCCACTCCTCGTACACGTCGTACTGGAGGGTGGTGATGTCCTGAAACTCGTCGATGATGAGGTACTCGACGTTGGGCAGCAGCGATCGCTGCTTGACCCGTTCGAGCATGTCTGCGAACCCGGTGAGGTCGTTGTCGCCCTTGTAGGTGCGCCAGGCGCGGATCGCTTCGGGCACGTCGAGTCGGTCGTCGTCGCCGGGCCAGGTCGGCGTGTACTTGTTGCCAGTCTGGGCGTTGTCGTCGATCTCGGGCGGAAGCCGGACCTCCTCCTCGTCCCACTTGAAGGGCACGTCGTACCAGTCGGCAACGTCTCGGCGAGTGCGCTGGAGCCACTGGCTCGTGGCGATGACCTTGTTCCCGAGCGTCGTCGAGCGGGCCGACCGACGGCGAGAGCCTTCGTACTCGTCTTCGAACTCCAGCCCGAACTCGTCACAGAAGTCCTCCTTGTCGGACTCGCCGACCACGTCGCCCCGAGAGAGGTCGAGCAGTTCGTACGCCTTCGCGTGCATCGTACAGACGTTCCCCTTCAGAGAACGTGGGTTGATGTCGAGTCGTTCGGCCAGTCGCTCGCGGATCTCGGCGGCGGCCGCACGGGTGTACGAGACGACCAGGATGTCGCGCACGTCGGCGTCGTCCTCGGACAGCAGTTCTTCGACGCGGTCGAGCAGCGCCGTCGTCTTCCCGCTCCCCGGACCACCGAACAGCCGGACCACCTGCGGGCTCGTGTCAGTCATTGCACACAGAAACGGGCCGCTCACTCATAAACGACGTGCTTTCTACGGGGTGGTGTTCGGCGTCGCTGGCGACGCGAGAAGACAGATCGGAGACGACAGCGAAGGCGTCCTACGAGTGTCGGGGAGACCGTGCCTCCCGAACGTCTGCGCCGTCACGGATCATGTCCTCGCAGTCGGGACAGACCCGCGGGTCGGTGTCTTCTTGAGGTGTGAACACGCGTACGTAGTCTTTGGTCACGAACGAACCGCAGTTCTGGCACTTTGGCATGGACTCTCTCCCAACGTAACCCATACTGGTTATCGCTAATATAAGTATCGCCGATTTACATAATGATCGTTCCAGTCGTGGCAGCCACACACTGCTCACACGACTGTGCTGGATCGCACACGGACAGTCGGCACCGTCACCGGTACAGAGAGAGATACAGCATGCTGAAGCCGATGATGAAGGGAATCGTCTCCGCGAACTGGAAGAACAGGCGGGTGGCCTCGCCGGTGTCGCTGACACTGAGCTGGGTGATGACACTCGAAACCGCGACCCCCATACTGATGAACGCGAAGCCGACAAAGGCCGCCTGGAGCCGTTCGGAGGGACGCTTTCGGTAGGCCTGGAAGCTGATCAGGGTAATTCCCAGCGTCAGGCCGAACACGACCATACGTAACAGTGCCAACACCCCACTCGCGATCACGACTCCATCGACCATCCTACCTACCACCTAGTCGGGGTTGAGCTCGTCCCAGAGCTGACTGAAACGGTCTGGGAGGTTCTCTTCGCGGTAGATCCGGACCTTGTACTCGTCGTCTTCCAGCGAGATGACCGTCGACTCGAAGTTCGACTCGTACACCTTGTAGTGGTTCCCGTCGTCGGCGACGAGTGTGCGAGCCGTCACCAGTTCGTACTCGGTGAGCATCTCGATGCGGCGATACACCGTCGGCAGCGACATATCGCACTCCTCGGCGAGTTCCTTCGCCGACTGGGACTCGCGACTGATCGCGGCCAACACCTGCCTGGCGTGCTGGTCACCGATCGTGTCGAGGATCTCTTCGATGCTCTTCTCGTCGTTCACTACCGGATGCTTCTCCTCTCGTCATATAAGCGTTTTCAGCCGACGGGGTTCTTTCAGATCCAGAAAACACTGGTGGGAACTTATGCACGGACCAGCCGTACGTCAGTGTGCGGATCGACTCCAGGTGACCACATGACCGAAGACGAACTCCGTCACGTTCCGACGGGCGATGCAGGACACGCCAGCGCCGACGAGCGCTTGACCCCCCTCGTCGGCGGGCGCGACACCGAGACGTCGTCCGACCGATCGAGCCGTGACGGCGTGCCAGAGACGCTACTATCTTCGGTCGGCGAGACCCTCGCCGATGGCGACGCCGCAATCGACGAGGGTCTCGTGACCCAGAGCCTGGACGAGATCCTCCTCGCGTTGATCGCGTCTTCGACCGATCAAACGCACGGCACAGAGCTGATGGACGAACTGGAGCGGTGTTTCGACGCCCAGTTGAGCCCAGGAACGGTCTACCCCCGACTCCACGAGCTCGACTCCGAGGGACTCCTCGAGATGCACGAGCTCGTCCAGACCAAGCAGTACTCGATCAGCGACGACCCCGCTGCTCGAGACCGCATCGAACGCGCAGTGTATCAACACCTCGCGATCGGCATGTTCCTGCACGCGTCACTCGACGACGCGTAACTCCGTCAGAACTGACCCCCCAACTCTCTCTCCCCCCTCTCGACGTTCGAGAGCGACGGTGACGCTTCGAGCACCACCGGTCGACGTTGCGTGAGGCTGCCGTCGGTCACTACCGCACGAGCTTCGTCACGCTGTGACAGCAGGAGATTTCACGGACAGACAGCCACCGCTACGGAGGACATTGCCACGAGACGAGCCAGCAAACGCCAGTACGACGGACAGTTGGGCGTGTGTGCTGCTGGGGAGTCAGTTAGCGGGTCCCCAGCCACACACCGAGCACTCTGTGGCCGCTCCGTCGTGAAGACCGCCACAATCCGGACACTGTTTCTTGTTGTAGCTTTCTTCCCAGCCGCTCGTTTCGACGTCGTGACCGCGCTGGGACAGGAACTCGTCGATCATGTCGTCGGTACTCGGTGCGGTCGCCATACATGCTATGGTATACCACACCAGTATATAGCTCTATTGGTATCGACCCATGTTGCCAGGACACACGGTACGGAGAGGCGACTGGACACCGTTGGCCCTCACGTCGTCGCGACCGGCGTCCCGACGACGCGGCGACAGTCTACAGAGAGGGTCGGCCGACACTGTCGCTGTGTCGCAGTCTCCCGGCTCAGTGTGGCGACGTTCCGTACCGCCAGTAGCGTGGACGAAGTAGAAAGCATCCGACCGTATCGATGTCACTCGACGGTCGAAAACGGAAAGGAAGGGTGGTGGGGGTGGGTGGTGGGTGCTGGCACCGGGATGGTGCCGTACCTGAAACGAGGAGGTGATGGATGATAAAAACAGTGGCCAGAGTATCACAGACAATAACTGGAACAGGGCAGAGCACGGCAGTGGCGAGGTGCTGGATGTCCCTTTAGTAGCTGGAATCACGTGAGAACATTCGACAGTACGTCGACGAGCGCCTCGAAACCGGCGGCGAGACGAGCAGCGTCGACAAAGAACTCGATGGGCCCTGGCGGATTTGAACCACCGCTCAATCGGTTATGAGCCGATCGCTTTGAACCAGACTAAGCTAAGGGCCCTCGTACGTCCGTATCCCACCGGCCGACAAAATTCTACCGTCTCGTTGCGGCGGCGGCGAGACACTCGCCACGGGCCGCTCGACGGAACTGTGCGGTTAGCTCGGGAGTCGACGACGGGAGAAGCGCCACCGCCAGGGCTCGAACAGGTGCAAGACCGTCCTGCTCACTTCGTTGTGCGGGCTGGGACTCGCGTGCTCGATCCCTGTACGAGGCACGCACTCGGCGCGCTGACGGTTCGCTTTGCTCACCGTGATACGCGCCGAGAGAAGCGCCACCGCCAGGGCTCGAACCTGGGACAACCACGTTAACAGCGTGGTGCTCTACCAACTGAGCTACGGCGGCTCTGTCCCATCATAGCCCGAGTTGTTAAATAGGACTTTCGCTTTCCGTCGTCCATCGACACGCTTTCACGCACTCCTCGCAAAGCCGGGGGCATGAGCGACGAGGTCGACGCCGTGGTCGAGCGGGTTCGCGAGCGGGTGACTCCCGGCGACGACGAGCGCGCGGAGTTGCAGGCGGTCGCAGACAGACTCACCGAGCGGGGCGAGGACGCGATCGCGTCGTTGCCCGTCGACGCGCACGTCGTGCGGGTGGGCTCGACGGCGCGCGGGACGTGGACGGCGGGCGATCGAGACCTGGACCTGTTCGTCTGTTTCCCTCCCGAGCTCGACCGCGAGGAGTTAGAGGAGTACGGGCTCTCGGTCGGCCACGCCGTGTTGCCGGCGGGCCACGAGGAGTACGCTGAGCACCCTTACGTCAAGGGCACCGTCGACGGGTACGACGTGGATCTGGTGCCGTGTTACGACGTCGCCGACGCGGCGTCGATCCAGTCGGCGGTCGACCGGACGCCGTTTCACACGCGCTATCTCGCCGAGCGGCTCGACGAGACGCTGGCGGCGGACGTGCGGGTCTGCAAGCAGTTCATGAAGGCGATCGGCGTCTACGGCAGCGACCTCAGGACGGAGGGGTTCTCCGGTTACCTGACGGAGCTGCTCGTGCTCGAACACGACGGGTTCCGGCCGCTCGTCGAGGCCGCGGCGGCGTGGACGCCGCCGGTCGAGTTCGATCCGGCCGACCACGGACGGGAGAGTTTCGACGATCCGCTCGTCGTGATCGATCCCACGGACCCGGAGCGAAACGTCGCGGCGGTGTTGTCGACAGAGCAACTGGCGACGTTCCAGCACTACGCACGCGAGCTGGCAGCCGAGCCACGAACGGACCTGTTCGAGCCCAGCGAGTCCGAGCCGGTCGACGCCGAGACGGTCCGGGCGTGGTTCGAGCGGCGGGGGACGACGCCGGTCGCGGTGCGGTTCGACGCGCCGGATCTCGTCGACGATCAGCTCTGGCCCCAACTCGAACGGTCGCTGTCGGGAGTGACCGACGCCTTGAATCGGCGCGGGTTCGACGTGCTCCGCTCGGCGGCGTTCGCAGACGAGACGGCCGTCTTGCTCGCAGAACTGGAAGTGGCCGAGCGGCCCGCGGTCGAGCGCCACGAGGGGCCGCCGGTCCACGTCCGGGACCACGCCGAGGGATTCTACGAGACGTACGCAGACAGTGACGCGACGGGACCGTACGTCGACGGCGATCGGTACGTCGTCGAACGCGACCGCGAGTTCGCGACGGCGTCGGCGTTCCTGCGAAGCGACGCGCTGTCGAACGTGGCGCTGGGGACGCACGTCGCGTCGGCGCTCGAATCGGAGTACGAGGTGCTGGTCGGCGAGGAGGTCGCGCCCCTGGCAGGCGAGTTCGGCGTCGAACTCGCAGACTACGTCGATCCGAAGCCCTGATCGACCAGAGCGTCGAGCACGTCGCGGGCGTCCTCGCTGACCGATCCGTCGGGCTGTGAGGGCTGGTAGCCGTCGAAGACCTCGTGGACGGTCGTGAGGCTGTCGGTCAGGGTATCGAGACTGTAGCCGCCTTCGAGAACGAAGCCGAGGCCGGCGTCACAGCGGTCGGTGAGGTCGCGCATCCGCTGGGTGAGGAGTCCGTACCCCTCCGAGGAGACCCGCATCCGGGAGATCGGATCGTGGCGATGGGCGTCGAAGCCGGCGCTGACCAGCAGGAGGTCGGGATCGAACGACTCGATCTCCGGGGCGATCAGCTCGTCGACGGCAGCCAGGTAGTCGACGGTGTCGGCACCGGGATCGTAGGGGACGTTGAGAGTCCTCATCGCGCCGTCACCGGTCCCCGTCTCGTCGACCTCGCCGGTCCCCGGATACAGGCCCTCCTCGTGGATCGACGCGTAGAAGATGTCGTCGCGGTCGTAGCAGATGTCCTGGGTCCCGTTGCCGTGGTGAACGTCCCAGTCGAAGATCGCGACCCCGTCGGCACCCTCGTCGAGGGCCGACTGGGCGGCGACGACGGCGTTGTCGACGAAGCAAAATCCCATCGCGTCGTCCGCGACCGCGTGGTGGCCGGGCGGACGGCCGAGCGCGAACGGCGTCTCGCGACCGTCGTCGCCGTCCAGCGCCGAGAGCGCGGCCCACTCGGCGAGGCCGGCACTGGCGAGTGCGGCCTTCCAGGTGTCCTCGACGGCGACGGTGTCTGCGTCCCAGTTGCCGCCACCCTCCTGGCAGAACGCCTTGATCTCCTCGACGTAGTCGGGATCGTGGACCTTGCAGATCAGTTCCTCGTCGGCGTCGCCCGCGGCGACGTACTCGACGCCGTGGTATTCCGCGAGGCCCCGCCTGATCGCCCGGAGTCGATCGGCACTCTCGGGGTGGCGCGGACCCGTGTCGTGGTCGAGGCAGACCTCGCGGTAGCCGAAGTTCATTCAGTAGTACTGCCGCAGTTCGAAGTACGTCTCGACGTCCTCTGCCTTGATCGTCCGCCGGTCGGCGTGGCGGGCGAGCGTCGCGGCGGCCGCTGCCACGTCGTCGGCGTACGCTTCGAGGATGTCGGCGAGCGCGACCCGGGCGTCCATCGCGACCCGGTAGCTGTCGTCGATGTCGAGCCGTGCGATCCGGTCGACCGGCGCGACCGGCAGCTCCAGTTCGTCTTTGTCTCGGACGCCCTCGGTGTCGAAGTCCTCGGGCATCAAGGTCTTTCGTCCGTCCGCCGTCGCCGTCTCGGCGGCGTCGGCGGCCAGTCGCGCCCCGTACTCCTGGATCCGGCGAGCCAGTTCCTCGGCGGCTTCGGCACTGACACGCAACCCACCCGCGTTCCGCCGGATCACGGAATCGACCGGCGCGAACGGTAGCTCGACGCTCATACACAAAGGCGGGACTGTCGCAGCCTTAAGAGTTTCCGTAACTGCGCTCGGCGCGTCAGAACACGTCGTCGGCGTCGAGTCGGTCGTCTCGGAGGGTCCCGCGAGCCGTGACCTCCTGACCGAGCTGGACGCGTTCGTCCGTCTCGACGCTCATCGTCTCTTCGCCGTCGTCGAGTACGACCGGGTCGCCGGTCTGGACGACCGTCCCGGTGAACTCGATCGTCTCGCCGGTGGTCGCGTCTGCGTCGCCGGCAGTCTCGCTCGCGTCGTCGGTGTGCTCGTCGGCCCCGTCGTCGGCGAAGGCGTCCAGCCCGGCGGACTCGTTCCCGCCGTCGGCGCTTGCGGTCTGCTGGTCACCACCGCCACTCTCCGGAGCACTGGCGGCACCGTCGAGGACGACCACTGTCGACTGCCAGCCCGCAGAGGCTTCCTTGTCGTCTTGCCACCCGTCGTCGATCTCCACGTCGGCGGCGAGGATCTCGTCGCCGGGTGCGATCTCCTTGTCCGCCTTGTCGCCCCAGAGCGCGACGCGGATGTCGCCGGTCGCGTCCTGAATCCGGACGTTACGAACCTGGCCCTCGCTGCCGTCGTCGCGGTCGAAGGTTCGCTTCGGATCGGCCGAGCGAACGACCCCGGCAATGTCGACAGTCTCGCCGATCTCGACGCGCTCGATCGCGGCGGCGTCGGGCTCGAAGGCGACCTCCTCGTCGATCTCGTCGACGGCACCGTGGTCGCCGACGTGGAGTTCGAGACTCCCCTCGCGCTCGCGGACGTAGCCGTCGACGATCTCGACGGCCGTCCCGGGGTCGATCTCCTCTGCGCGGTCGGCCCGGTCGTCCCACAGCGTCACCCGGACTCGCCCGGTCTCGTCGCCGATCGTCAGGTTCGCGACCCGCCCTTCGCTGCCGTCGTCGCGGTCGAAGGTTCGAATCGAGTCGGTGTCGAGGACCACGCCGCGCACGTCGACGTCGGACTGGCCCATGCTCAGGGCGTCGATGGTCGATCCCCCGCCCGGCTCGACGTCGACGGTCGCGTCCGCGTCGGGTTCGGCCTTGTCGACGGAGACTTCCAGCCCGTTGTACCCCTCCTGTGGCCGGCCGGCGACGCGTAACACGTCGCCCACGTCGAGTTGTCCCTCTGCGATGGACTCGGCTTCCTGGTCCCAGAACGCCAGTCGAACCGATCCCGTCTCGTCGGCCGCCTCGACGTTGATCACGCGGCCCTCGTCGGGTTCGTCCTCACCGTCGCCGTCTCGCTCGAAGGTGCGCAGATCGCCGACCGACATCACCTTCGCGATGAACTTCACCTCGTTCATCCCCGGCTCGATGTCGGCGACCGTGTTGACCTCGTTCTCGTTGAGTTCGTGTGCGAGCAACATCGCGGCGGTCTCCTCGTCTGCGAGCCCGCCCATCTGCTCGACCTTCTCCTCGACGGCCTCGCGGAACTCCTCCTCGGAGACCTCGTCCGTCTCGAGGTCCGCGTAGATGTCTCCTATCGCACCCATTGATCTATACGAGGCAAGGTTGGCCGCCGCTTAAGCGTTGTCGTTACGAGAACGCACCGCTCACGTCCGGTGGTTTCCGCCCCTCGGCTCGGTGGCATAGGGGCGATGGGTCGCGTTCACGGATAAACGCACGGACCGCCAGCGGGGTCACGCCGTCGCCGTCGCGACCGTCTCCACGCCCTCGTCGGTCTCGTGTGTGACCGTCACGCTTCCGGGCAGGCCATCCAAGAACGTCGCCGTGACCCGGTACTCGATCTCGGCGATACACTGGACGACCGGACCGCTGTCGTCCCGTGGTTCGACACCGACGGCGACGGTCAGTTCGTCGGCGTCGGCGTCGTAGCTCGCCGCCGACAGGACAGCCGTCCAGCCGGGGTCCGGGGCCCAGATCGTCCCCGAGACGGCCACGTTCTCCGCGAACGACACCGTCGCGTCGCTGGTCGTCTGTCCACAGTCGTTGCGCTGTACCGCGATCGTCGCGTCGTCGAGTGTCGGAGTCATGGCTGTCTGAGTCGTCTTCCGCTGGGGAGGGCCGCCGCCGTCGCTGCCGGACACACAGCCCGCCAGTCCCGCCGTCACGAGCCCGCCGAGCCGGGCCAATATCGTTCTACGCTCCACGTTCCCCGACAGAATCGCTGAAAGTAATTAGCTTGTGGTCGTCCACGCGACGGGAACGGCCCCACCGACGGCAGACCGGCGACACTCGTGGTATCGTCTCGCAGTGCCCGATCGAACCGTAACCCCTTTACAACGCTCCCCCGTTCGTCAATATGAGTCCGGGTAGGGTAGTGGACTATCCTCTTGGCTTGCGGAGCCAGGGACCAGCGTTCAAATCGCTGTCCGGACGTTTTCCTTTCACCACCTGTCGAGTCGCTGGACCGGTCGTCGCACCCCTGGAGCGAACCGAGACTGTCACACGCACCCGGGAAAGTCCTCGCCCCGGATGTGGACGGAGTCGACCCACGGCGGACGCTCCGCGGCCGATTTCGTGAACCGCGAACGGGCGTCCATGTACGACATGATGAGCGCGCGCCGCCACTGGTCGGTCGTGTTGGGCGCGGTGAAGTGAGGGACCAGACAGTGAGCGAACAGCGCGTCGCCCGGTTCCATCGGGACGGGGACGGCGTCGGCCCGGTCCACGTCGCCCTCGGCGATGACGATGTCGGTGTCGTAGTCGGCGGCCTCGTGGCCAAGCAGTCCGTCCGTGTGTGCGCCGGGAACGACGTTCATACAGCCGTTCTCGGTCGTCGCCTCGTCGAGCGCGATCCAGACGGTGACGTGGTCCATCGGCTGGATCGGGTAGTACGCGGCGTCCTGGTGGAACCCCTTCTCGCTCCCGACCGCGGGGGGTTTGAACATCGCGGCGCTGCGCAGGAGCTTCAGGTTCGGCCCGAGCAGTTCGGCGGCCGTGTCGACGATCGTGTCGTCGTCGGCGACCGATCGGAACACGTCGTCGGTCTCGACCATCCCCAGTCCCTCGAACTTCCGCACCGCGTCGCCCGATTCCTCGACATCGACCTCGCCGCGTTCGACGGCCGGCTCGATCTGTGACTGGAACCCCTCGACGGCGCGGTCGCCGTGAGTGTAGGCTCGTAGGCGTCGCTTCACGCGGTCGACCGTCTCGGCGTCGAGGGCGTCCTCGACGACGACGTAGCCGTCTCGCTGGTACTGTTCGAACTGCGTGTCGGTGAGTGTCACGGCCGCAACTGAGTGGTACCAGTGCCTAATTCTTGTGGTCCGGCGACATCGGGATACTGATCGAGGAGTAGTCCCCAGGCGTTTTGCCCGCCGGGACCGAAGCCCGTGTATGCGCGATCCGCTCCGGGCGGGCGTCGCGATCTACAACGAGGGCCGGTACCACGCGGCCCACGACGCCTGGGAGGACCACTGGCTCGACCTGTCTCGGGGGACCGACGACGAGCGGCTGCTCCACGGGCTGATCCAGTTCACCGCGGTCGTCCACCACCTCGACGACGGAAACTACTCCGGGGCCACAGGGCTGGCCGAAAGCGCGGCGGCGTATCTCGCCGACCTGCCGGCGGCGTACCGCGGCGTCGAACTGGACGCCGTCCGGTCGTTCCTCGGTCGCGTCGCGACGGCTCCCCGGGAACTGACGCCGGACGACGCGCCGCCGCTGGTCTACGAGGGCCGGCGGTTGACCTACGACGATCTGGACTTCGAGGCGACGGCCGTCGCCGCGAGAGTGCTGGCCGAGGGCGACGACGAGCACGCCGTCGAGGCCGGCGTCGAATACGCCCGCGAGGAGGTCGCCGCCGACGAGAGCGGCACCTACACCGGACTGGTCTTCGCGTTCGTGCGCGAGCGCGACCGCCGGCCGATCGTCACGACCAGACTCGGCGAGCACGTACAACGGCGCGAACACCGAGAATCGGACGTGAACGGGCTGTTCGAGTGATACTGCCGGCTGGAAGTCCGTACAGAACTTCGCGGCCCCGTGGTCGCGAATGTCTCGAAGCAGTGATAGCCGGCAGTGTGAGACGGGTCACTGTCGCCGCGCTCCCGGTCGACCGCGCACGCTCGTCTCCTTCGAGAAGATTCTTGTGAACCGCCTCGGGGTCAAGCCCCGAGGCTTCCCGTGGTTTAATCAGACACACCCATCCGACCATCGGCCTGATAGCCTCGAACGGTCGAATGGGTCACGGTCGGGGCGTCCACGGCCCCCGATGCCTGCCGTCGCACCTTCCGAACAACGGGAAGGCTGTTGAGAGCAGGCACATTCCAATCGAGTTTCTTCACGCCTTTCACGGCGATGTTGACGCTTGCACTACGGTCGCTGTGGTCTTGATGCTCGCAGGACTTGCACTCGAACCGCTTTTTGTTTCGATTCGCTCGCTCTGTATGCCCACACATCGGACACCGCTGACTCGTATATTCGGGATTGATCCACGCAGTCGGGATACCCTCAAACGACGCCTTGTACGACGTGTAGTATTGGAGGGCGCGGAACGGGAGGTGGTGCAAGCGTCGGTTCATCCGCGTCCCGTAGTCGATACTGTCGCGCATCTCTTTGAGGTCTTCAAAGACAATGCACGACTTCTCGAACTGCTGGCTCCACTCTACGATGTGTCGAGACACCTTGTGGAGGCGGTCGCGGACAAACCGTTCTTCGCGTCCTTCGAGCGTGTCGTGGATGCTGTCCTTCCCCGCGTTCTGGACGCGCTTTCGCATCGTGAAGTAGCGGTGGCGCTCGAACTTGATTTCGGGGAAGTCAATAACCAACGTGCGCTTGACGCCATCTCCGGAAAGTGCGGTGAGAGCCACGTTGTCCTCGTTCACGTCCACACCCACGACAGTCCGTGAGTCTTCCTTGTCCCGAACGGTCTGCTCGGTGTTGGTGACGTTGACGTGCAACTCGGCGTCGTCGTTGTGGAACAGGGCTTCCGCCGTCCCAATTTTCCACTCGTCGCTCGTGAGCGCGGTCTTGAGAATGTCGAGGTGGGCGTCACTCCCGGTGAGAAAGCCCTTGACGTGCTTGTACGGCTCCGTGCTGATACGGAACGCCACGCCGCCATCGTCGGTGAGCGACAGGTTGTACCCCTCCTCATAGTTCGCACGAAGCGGGTACGCGCCGTCCTTGGTGTGGCTGGGTTGGCTGAAGTCGTCGTACTCGTAGTAGTTCTCCATCGCGCCGAGCGCCTTGGCGACGACGCGCTGTGTCGTGTTCTTCACGAGGTCAGCGTCATCAGCCACACAGTCAGGAGTGGTGTCCCAGTCCACGCCTTCTTTCGCGAGGCGGATGGTTTCGTTGTACACCGAGCGGGCTTCAAGCGTGGCGTCGTACAACAGGCTCTCGTTGTCACTCTGGATGTCGAGTTGGAAGTCTAGCGTCTTGACGAGAGCCTGTGCCGTGGTCATTCTTCGTCTTGTTCGGTGGGTTCTGAAGTTCGGACGACTTTCACATCTGCTCCACGCCAGCGTTTAGGGACGGTGACATGGGCGCTGTTCCCGAACGGCTTGACTTCACCGTCGAGAACTTCTTCGCCGTCGATCTCAAAGCGATTCGCCATACCTGCGTATATCCTTTGGATATACTTAACTGTGCTGGTGGAGTAGGTTCGATATGGGTGAGAAGCGGTCGAATCACACGGTGTACAACGTCAACTACCATTTCGTGTGGTGTCCGAAGTCAAGCAAAGCGAAGCTTTGCGTACCTCGCGGGATCGAAGATCCCGCTCAGTATCGCTACACGATTCTCGAACCAATCGAGGATTCGCTGGAAGCGAGTTTCCGCGATGTGTGCGACGAGTACGGTTACGAGATACTATCGCTACATATTTCGCCCGATCACGTACACTTGTTCCTATCAGCTCACCCGAAGTACGGGCCGAGCGAGATTGTACGGACAATCAAGAGCATCACGGCACGGGAGATGTGGGAACAGCACGAACCGTTCTTGGAGGAGTACCTGTGGGGCGGTGGATTTTGGGAGGAATCGTACTACGTGGGGACGGCAGGCGATGTTTCGACCGACACGATTGAGCAGTATATCGAGCGAACGGAACACGTTTAGCGGAGTGTACGGCCTTCACCCTCGGGGTCAAGCCCCGAGGCACTCGGCCTGCTCCGCCTGTAGACTGCCGGTGTAATCGAGACGCTATGTCAGTCCTATCGACAGCAGACGAGGGGAAGTTCCTGATGGACAACGAAGCCGAACAGATCGGCGTCGTCACCGAAGTCGATCCCGACGAGCAGGTGGCCTACGTCGAACCGGAGCCCGGCATCGCCGAGAGCGTGATACAGGGCTTTGGCTTCGGGAGCGCCGACGAAGACGACATCGAGGTACCAGCCGACTCCGTCGAGACGGTCACCGACACGGAGCTTCGGGTCGCGACCGATCTGTGAGGCCATCGAACCCTACAACCGTCCGTATGAGGGGTGCGGCGTTCGAGGTGGAGGCTACTGTGTCCACCTGATTTCGTACTCGAGTTCGTACCGCTGCTCGCCGCTGTCCGAGTCCGTGAGTCGTTCGAGTTCGACCTCGAACCGGGGCTGCTCTGGAACAGTGACGCGCTGTTCCGCCGTGTCGCTCGCTAACGTGACGTGCCCCGAGTCGATCTGATCGGCCGCGTCCCGCAACGCGCGAGCGATTTCGGCTCTCGGGCTCTGTTCCTCGGTTTTGAATAGTTGTTCTTCTGGCATCAGCACACACTACGTCCCCGACCGGCATATAGATGTTCTTAGGTTGATGATTTGTCGGTGGATTTGCGGTCCCGATACCGGCCGCTGTTGACGCCGGAGACAGAGAGCCCGTATCATACGGACCGTTGTAGCGATGTACTGGTCGTCTATCCCGTGGCGACGATCGCCGGTACGCGACGACAACGTTCCGTATCAGCCGTCAGTTTCGACGCGCTCCTCGCCGTCGAAGTGCGCGGAGTTGTCCCGGGGTTCGTAGCCGAGCGCCTCTTTGGCCCGCTCCAGGGAGTAGTACTTGCGATCGTTGTCGGAGACACCGACAGGCTCGCTACGCTCGCCTGTCGAGCCCTCGCTCGCTTCGCTCGCGAGGATGCCGTAGACGATATCGGTACCGGCTGGGATCACGTCGGGTCGGCGACGCGCTCCTCGCCGTCGAAGTGCGCCGAGTTGTCCTGGGGATCGTAGCCCAGAACCTCCTTCGCGCGCTCGATGGAGTAGTACTTGCGATCGTTGTCGGAGACACCGACAGGCTCGCTACGCTCGCCTGTCGAGCCCTCGCTCGCTTCGCTCGCGAGGATGCCGTAGACGATATCGGTACCGGCTGGGATCACGTCGGGTCGGCGACGCGCTCCTCGCCGTCGAAGTGCGCCGAGTTGTCCTGGGGTTCGTAGCCCAGAACCTCCTTCGCGCGCTCGATGGAGTAGTACTTGCGATCGTTGTCGGAGATGCCGTAGACGATCTCGAAGTCGTAGTCGGCGAGGAGGGCTCGCTCGTGGATATGAGCGCAGTCGCGGTAGGAGAGCCACATCGCCTGGCCGCGCTCGTAGTCGATCGGCGGATGGCCCTTCGTGAGGTTGCCGATGCGGACGTTGCACACGTCGATCCCGTACTCGTCGTGGTAGTACCGGCCGATGATCTCTCCGGTGGCCTTCGAGACGCCGTAGAGGTTCCCCGGGCGGGGGAACTCGGAGCCGTCGAGTCGGAAGTCGTCGTGGGTGCGGTACAGGTCGGGCTTGCGCTCGTCCTCGTAGGCACCGACGGCGTGGTTCGAGGAGGCGTAGACGAACCGCTCGACCCCCTCGTCGACGGCCGCCTCGTACATCTTCTGAGTGCCGTCGATGTTGTTCGCCAGCACGGAGTTCCACGGCGCGTCGGGTCGCGGGTCCCCCGCGAGGTGGATGATCGCCCCGACGCCCTCGACGGCGGCCCGAACGTCCTCGTCGTCGGACACGTCGCCGACGACGTAGTCGTGGTCGGGCTCCTCGACCGGCGGACTGTGGAACATGAGCTTCCACTCGTAGTCGTCTTCGAGCCCACCGAGGATGGCCTCCCCAACCGCACCGCCAGCGCCCGTGAGCAGAACAGGCTCGTTCATTCAAGTAGATGCTACGGCGGGGGCGATACGTACCTTGCGGTTTCGGCGCTCTCTCGACAGTCTTTCGTCAGGTCGCCCCCACCGACGGGTATGGACCCGACAGATCCACAGGTCGCGTGCTTCGAGGCGGGCGTGAAGTTCGGCTCGCTGTACCACCAGTTCGCGGGGACGCCGATCAGTCCCGACAGCGCAGACTCGCTGGCGGCGGCGATGGCCGAAGCCATCGAGAACCAGCCCCACTGCGAGGACGTGACCGTCGAGATCCGCGAGGACGCGCTGCGCGCCGAAATCGAGGACCAGTCCGCCGACTACACCGAGTTCACCGGTCGCTTCGCCGAGGTCGAGATGACGGTCGACTACGAGGGCGTCGCCGTCGAGACGAGCATGCGGATGGACGGCGACTATCCGCTGATGGCGGTCGACGACGTGGACGCCCCCGAGTAGCGTCCGGGAGGTGTGTTCGGAAAGCGATAATTTTAGTGCAGTCGTCGCTGTAGCGCAGTACATGGGATACGCTGCCCTGGATGCTATCGACGACGCAATCGACGCCACGAAGGGATTCCTCCTCCCCTTCGACCGCGGAACGTGGCTTCGTCTCGCAGTGATCATGTTTTTCGTCACCGGCGGCGGTGGCGTCCTGAACAACGCTGGCAACGCAGGACAGTTCGCGGGCAACGGTGACCCCGGTACCGCGCCGGGTGCCGGAGCCGGGACCGTGATGCCCGACATCGCGTTCGGTGCAGTCGCGATCGCCGTCGCCGGGTTTGCCGTCCTGTTTGTCTTCCTGATGCTGCTTGCCTCGCCGATCATGGAGTTCGTCTTCGTCGAGTCGCTGTTCGAGCGCGAGGTCCACGTCCGACGGTACTTCTCGCGCAACGTCGGCAACGGCCTCAGACTGCTGGGCTTTCAGATCGCGGTCGTCCTCGCCGCGGGGGTGTTCGTGGTCGGACTGTTCCTGGTTGGACTGCTGGTCGCCGGCGGCCTCGACAGCATCGCGGCGTCGCTGGGCCTGCTCGTGCTGGCGTTCCCGTTGACCGTGCTCCTGGTGATCGCCATCGGGATCGTCAACGGGTTCACGACCGTGTTCGTCGTCCCGATCATGCTGGCAGAGGACCGCGGCCTGCTCTCTGCGTGGAGTCGTCTGTGGTCGTCGATCACCAGTCACCTCGCGGAGTACCTCGTCTACCTCGTCGTCAGCGTGTTGCTGGGGATCGGCGTCGGGATCGTCGGCAGCATCGTCATGCTGTTCGCGCTCGCGCTCGCGGCGATTCCGTTCGGTCTCGTCGCCTTCGGCGTCTACACGTTCGCCGCGTTCAGTACGGCCGGGATCGCGGTCTACGCCGTGCTCGGACTGGGCTTCCTCGTAGTGGCCCTGCTCGTGGGCGGACTCGTACAGGCACCCCTCCAGTCGTTCCTGCGCTACTACGCGATGCTGGTGCTGGGCGGGATCGACGCCGACCTCGACCCGATCCCCGAGATTCGCGAGGGTCTGCGAGACGACGACGCGATGCAATAGCGCCTTTCGGTTTCGCCGGTCACGGTCGGCCGCACGCTTGCGGTTACACTTTCACTTTCAGGCGGGCTTTTAATTCCCCGCCGTGTGAACGTGTGGCTATGAGCCAATCGACGCTCGACGACGACGAACTGTTCGGCGAGGCCGCCTCCGAGATGCGCGAAGACGTCGAGGCCTCGCTCGACGAAGCGCGCGCTGTCCTCCCGGTGGCCGACGACATCTGGAACGTCGAGGCCGACAACACGCTGGGCGTGCTCAACGCGCTGAAGGGCGCGCTCGACGTGGACGACGCCGAGGAACACCTCCGGGACGCCAAGAAGTGGTACACGATGGGCGAGCGCGCCGACGCCTTCGAGGACGCCGATGACCTCGAAGCGGACATCGCCGCGCTCGAAACGCTGCTCGAAGACGTGGAGACGGCCCGCGAGCAGGTGGGCGAGCTGACCAGTACCGTCCCACAGCTCCGGGGCACCCTCGAAGAGTTCGCCGCCGAAGACGCAGACGAGGAGACCGACGACGCGGAGGCCGACGACGACGCGGAGGCCGAGGCGGAAGCCTAGCGGTCCCGCTCTCGAACGCTCGCCAGCACGTCCGCCAGCGCGTCGCTCGCCGCGTCGAGCAGTGCGTCGCCCCGTTCTCGGTTCGCGTCTCTCGGATCGCCGACCGTTCCGTTCTCGCTGAACTCCTCGGTGTCGTAGGCCAGATTCACTCCGTGTTCGAACGCGCCCCACGAGTCGGCCCCATTCGCGGCGCTCGCTTCGAGCCGATCGGTGCGCACGAGCTCCGGAGCCGTCGACAGGAGGAGGCTCGTCTCGACCGGACCGCCGTGGCCCATGTCGGGGGCGTCGACGGCGTCGAACCAGGTCAGCGGGACCGCGTAGGCCGTCCCGTCGCGGGTAACGCGACCGCAGACTTCTCGGAGCGCGTCGACGTTGCCGCCGTGGCCGTTGACGACGACGACCCGATCCCAGCCGTGGCTGGCGAGGCTCGCGACGGTCTCGCGAACGTAGTCCCGGAAAGTGTCCTCGCCGACCCACAGCGTCCCCGCGAAGTGACGGTGCTCCTCGGCGACGCCGACCGGAATCGCGGGCGCGACGACGACCTCGCCGTCGTAGGCCTCGGCCCCGGCTTCGGCGACGGCCTCGGCCGTGAGAACGTCGGTTCCGAGCGGGCCGTGGGGGCCGTGCTGTTCGGTGCTGCCGACCGGCAGGATCGCCAGGTCCGTGTCGAGATCCGCGGCGTCGGTCCAGGTGGCCTCGGAGAGGTGCATACGCGTCCCGTGGCCGGCGAGGGAGACAAGCGTACCGCTCTCGGCCGTCGGGAGGTCAGACGATCGAGCTGGGCCGGCTCTGGAAGTACTCGAAGACGAGTCCGAGGCCGACGCCGTAGACGACGTGTGCCAGCAGCGTCAGGACGGCGTAGCCGACGAGCGCGAGGCCGGACTGGCCGGTGTAAAAGCCCAGCGCGAAGCCGGTCCAGATCGCGAACCCGAAGAACGCGCCGCTGACGGGGTCCCGGCGGCCGGGCAGGTACTCCTTGAGCGAGACGTACAGCAGCGGCCAGGGAACCATCCCACCGGCGAGGAAGATGAGATAGCCCGCGAGGATCGGCGGGACCAGTTCCTCGATGCCGACGAGTTCGGTCAGCAGCGCGAACGCCGACCGTTCGAAGACGCCGAGACTCTCCGCGATGAGGAGGACGACCGTCGACAGCGCCGTCCCGACGAGCCCCCCCGCCGCGCCGACGACGCCGTCGCCGACGATGCCGATCAGGCTGTCGAACTCCTCGGTTTCGCTCAGTTCGTCGACCGGATCGTCGACCGGATCGTCGACGCCGTGCGGTGCGTCAGCCATGTCCCGTTATAGCATACCAAGAGTCAAAAACCTCCCGAAGGTGTTCGGCAAGCAACTGGTTCGAATGCTGGGACCGGCCGTGCGGGCGGCGAGGCGGTCGTTGGGGCGCTCTCGCCCCGGTTGTGGAGTGTTCCCGGCGGCGACGCGTTCCTACTCCGGAACGTCCCCGATGGCGACGAGGCCGTCGCTGCTGCTGGTCGCGAAGAACACGGCCCCGTCGGCGAGGATCGGCGGGATCGAGGGCGTGTGGAAGTCGTCCATCACGTAGTCCCAGCGCGCCTCGCCCGTCTCGCGGTCGAACGCGGTGATCGTCCGGTCGGTGTACTCGCCGCGGTCGGCCATCGCGACCACGGTCTCGGTCCCGACCGAGCAGCCGGCGGTGTACACCCACTCGTCGTACTCCCACCGCGTCGTTCCGTCGGCGATGTCGACGGCGGTGAGTCCGTCGTCGCTGGTCACGAACGCCGTAGTGCCGTCGGTAGCGACCGTCGCGTCGAAGGTCGTCCCGTCGTAGTCGAACGAGTGGCGTTCGCCGCGGCGGTCGCCCGTCTCCCGGTCGTGGACGACGAGCGTTCGGTCGTCGACGACGAGGACGCCGCGGTCGGTCACGACCGGCGCGCTCGGGGACCGACCGTCGAGCGAGCGCGTCCAGCGGACCGATCCGTCGGCGAGCGCGAGCGCGGCGAGAGTGGCCGCCCCGTCGACGCTGCCGACGGCGTAGACCGTCCCGTCGGCGATGGCGGGTGTGACCCGCTGGCCCGGCAGTTCGGGCGCTTTCCAGCGCCGTTGGCCGTCTGTCGCTCCGAATGCCTTGAGGCCGTCGGCGTACGGGACGACGATCGTCCCCGTCGAGCGGTCGACGGCGAGCAGTTCCGCGAACGACGTTTCGAGCCCCTCGACGGAGCGCTCCCAGTCGACGCCTCCCCCCTGTCGGTCGAGGGCGACGAGTCCCGAGTCGTGTGCCACGACGAACCGGCCGTCGACGAGGGCGCGCCCGTGACGACCCTCCCTGTCGAGCGTCGTGCGCCACCGTTCGGTGCCGTCCTGTGCGTCGAGCGCGATGGCGCTGCCGTCGTGGCTGGGGTCGAAGTTCGTGGTGTAGATCGTCCCGTCGGCGATAACTGGGTCCCAGCGCGTGAACGCCGCCGATGTCCAGGCGTGGCTCGCCCGCGAGGGCGCGGCAACGTCCGGGGCGAACGTGTTGGCGGCGTCGGCTCCGTGCTGTGTCCAGGAGCCGCCGGGGACCTCTGGCAGTGGCGTGTTCCCCCCGCTCGTCCACGGAAGCGAGGACAGACACCCAGAGAGGGCCGCCGTTCCGGCACAGGTCGTCGTCAGGAACGTCCGTCGATCCATACTAGCGCTTGAGATAATATTTTGATAAATCCAGCGGAATCGAGCGACCGAGCCGCGACGGCGGGCTGGGCGAGATCGCCGGGAACTGACTGCCTGCGGTGTCGTACGGACGGTCGTCGGAACGTTCCGGTGAGCGTCGCCACGGGGGAGACGCTTACCGATAGGCGGCGACAACTGTCCGTCTCAGGAGAGATCGAACTGCTCTGCGGCCTGTGCCATGTCCTTGTCGCCCCGTCCCGAGAGGTTCACGAGGATCGTCTCGTGGTCGCCGTCCTCGGCCAGTTGCTTCGCGAGCGCGAGGCCGTGGCTCGTCTCCAGTGCGGGGATGATCCCCTCGGACTCGGAGAGTTCGCGGAACGCCCCGAGGGCTTCCTCGTCGGTGATCCCGCGGTACTGGGCACGACCGAGTTCGCGGAACATGGCGTGTTCCGGGCCGACGCCGGGGTAGTCCAGGCCCGCCGAGACGGAGTGGACAGACACGTCGTCGTCGATGACCCGCGTCTTCATCCCGTGGAGGACCCCCTCGGTGCCCGCCGCGAGCGGCGCAGCGTGGCGCTCCGAGTCGGCACCCTCACCGCCGCCCTCGCCGCCGTAGAAGGCCACGTCGTCGTCCCGGAAGGCGTGGAAGAGTCCCATCGCGTTCGAGCCTCCGCCGACGCAGGCGACCGCGGCGTCGGGCAACTCGCCCGTGCGGTCCTGGAACTGCTCGCGGGCCTCCTCGCCGATGACGCTCTGGAAGTCCCGGACCATCCGCGGGAACGGGTCGGGGCCGACGACGCTGCCCACGAGGTAGTGGGTGTCGTCGACGTTGTGCGCGAAGTCCTCCAGAGCGACGTCGACGGCCTCGGCCAGCCCCTCCTCGCCCCGGGTCACTTCGTTGACCGTCGCACCCATCAGGCGCATCCTGAAGACGTTCATCCGCTGGCGCTCGACGTCTTGCTTGCCCATGTAGATCTCCGTGTCGAGGTCCAGCAGCGCACCGGCCATCGCCGTCGCCGTGCCGTGCTGGCCCGCGCCGGTCTCGGCGATCAGTCGCTCCTTGCCGGCCTGCTTGGCAAGCAGCGCCTGCCCGAGCGTGTTGTTGATCTTGTGAGCCCCGCCGTGGAGCAGGTCCTCGCGCTTGAGGAAGATCTCCGCTCCCCAGCTGTCGCTGAGCGTCTCCGCGTGAAACAGGGGTGTCGGTCGCCCGGCGAACGATTCGAGCAGGTCCCGGAGCTCCGTCTGGAACGCCGTCGTCTCTCGAATGTCGTCGTAGGTCGTCGCGAGCTGTTCGAGCGGTGCTACCAGCGGATCGGGGACGTGGCGGCCGCCGTACCCCGCGAAGTCGCCGTCAGACATATGGGGACCCTCTACCGCCCGCGGTCTTAAATCTTCTATCGTGAGACAGCCCGCCGCGACGGCAGCGCCACGCTCACAGCGTCTTCTCGAAGTGGATCAGCTCGTACTCGCCCTGGGTCGAGCGGTCGACCTCGCGATAGCCCGCGGCGGGGTAGAACCGCGCCGCCGCTTCCTGACGGACGGCCGTCGTCGCCAGCAGCGTCTCGAAACCCAGCTGGGCGGCCCGTCGTTCGAGTGTCGCCAGCAGGTCCCGGCCGTGGCCACGGCCCTGCATCGGCGGGGCGACGCGCATCCGATGGAGTTCGCCAGCGCCGGGGACCGTCCGCTCGTCGTCGTGGCCCGACTCCGACGGCAAGAGCCCGCCCATCGCGACCACCGGCCCGTCGAACGTCTCGGGGACGGCGGCGTCGCTCTCGTCCTCGCCGTCCCCGATACCGACCAGAAACTCCCCACCCACGTCGAGGTACCGGCTCTCGATCTCCCGGAGGTCGTCGGTACCGGGCACGTCCGCCGGATCGGTGCCGGCGACACGCATCGCCCACTCGTGGAGCTCCCAGACGGCGTGGGCGTCTCGCGGGTCGTACCGTCGGAGGGTCAGATCGCTCGCCATCGCTCTGTCCGGGAGTGTTCGGCCAGTAGCTTCATACTGCCGGCTGTACCTTCGTTCAGATAGTCGCCACCCCGGGGTGGCGAAGTCCGTGACAGATATACAGCCGGTAGTATCAGAGTGCTGGCTGGCGCTGGACAGTGGTTCACTGCGCGCCCAACAACGCACACAAACGGACGTGCGGTGTCCGAAGCCACTTCCGGGTGCCCGTCGAAGTGAGACCGATGTCAGACACCAACCGCGTCTTCCTGCTTGCCGAGCGACCCGACGGTCGACCCGACGAGGACACCTTCGAGCTGGCAGAGCGCGACCTACCGACGCCAGGCCCCGGCGAAGCGCTCGTCCGAACGCTGTACCTCTCGGTCGACCCCTACATGCGCGGTCGGATGGACGCCCGCGAGTCCTACGCCGATCCGTGGGGCGTCGGCGATCCGATGGAGGCCGCCGTCGTCGGGGAAGTCGTCGAGTCCAACGGCGCGGGTCTCGAAGCGGGGACCGTCGTCACGGGTGAACTCGAATGGGCCGACTACGCAACCGCGCCGGGAACGGAGCTGTACCCCATCGACCCCGAGCTGGCCCCGATCTCGACGGCGCTGGGCGTGCTGGGCATGCCCGGCCGCACGGCGTACTTCGGGACCAAGGAGATCGCACAGCCGACCGCGGGCGACACGTTCGTCGTCAGCGGCGCGGCGGGCGCGGTCGGCTCGGTCGCCGGCCAGATCGCGGGACTCCAGGGCGCTGACGTGGTCGGCTTCGCCGGCTCCGACGAGAAGGTCCAGTTCCTCGAAGACGAACTCGGCTTCGACGCCGGCATCAACTACAAGACGACCGACGACTACGGGGCGGCACTCGACGAGGCGGCCCCCGGCGGCGTCGACGCCTACTTCGACAACGTCGGCGGCCCGATCACCGACGCCGTCTTCACCCGGCTCAACGTCGACGCCCGCGTCGCCGTCTGTGGACAGATCTCCCAGTACAACGCGACCGAGCTCCCGACCGGGCCGCGAAAGCTGGCGACGCTGGTCGAGACGCGCGCCACCGTCGAAGGGTTCCTCGTCGGCGACTACCAGCCGCGCTTCGAGGCCGCGACCCGCCAGCTTGGCGAGTGGGTCCAGCGCGGCCAGGTCCAGTACCGCGAGACCGTCACCGAGGGCCTGGAGAACGCCCCCGACGCCTTCCTCGGCCTCTTCGAGGGCGAGAACATCGGCAAGCAGCTCGTGAAGGTCGCCGAGCGGGACGTAAGGTCACGAGGGCTGTGACTCGCTGAAAAATGTCGCAAATGTCGGAGTAAGAGGGTTCAGATCGGATTCTAATTGAGTTGCAGGGGACTACGCGACAGTGTTGCTGCTCATACTGTCGGCTGTAACTGTTTCAAGATATTCGCGACCACAGGGTCGCAACATTCTGTACAGACTGACAGCCGGCAGTATCATTCGATCGCTCGCAAAAGTGGGAACCATTAAAACCCTCTCATACGGATAGTCAGAGAAGACAATGCCCCAAGAAGATCCGGAGTTCGGTGAGCCAGAGTTCTTGGGGTGGTTACTATTGAAGCGGCTGAAAGAACAGAGCAACGATCAGATTTCGAGATCGAAGTTTCTCAAACTCTGTTGTATCGCTGATCGTCGCCTTATCGAGTCACGTGGTTACGAGGTCGGTCTCCCTCGCTACTGGTATATGTACGGAGAACTCGCAAACGAACACGAGTTCTCGAAGCGATTTTATAATGCGCCGCTTGCCATCGGCTGGGATGGTCAGCAGTATCTCCCGAAGGAACTGCAGGTCGAAGCATTCGACGTATCTGAAGAAGGTCTCGAATCGATTCCGGATGCCGCCAGATGGACGGTTCGAGAATTCGGACGCAAGAACGTCGAAGAGATCAAACAGTATCAGTATGAGAAGCACGCAGAAAACGAGTTTATTCGAAAATACAGCGAACTTCGATGGCTCCTGAGTACGATCGATCTCGGGAGACAGGAACGACTGGAGAACTACAGTAGCGGTGGAGAATCGAACGAGGAGTACCTCAAGCGGCAACTCGATGAAATGATGGCCACATATCCGGACGGTGAGGCCCGTTACGACGATTTGAAGACGCTCTATCTCCGGTGGGACGATACAGTTCGTCTCATGGTGGACCACTCCGTCGAGTACAGCCGAATTGCGGAGTTCCTCGACGATTTTATCCGGACACTCAGTAAGGCTGTACTTCGATTCGCATACAACCAGAACATAACTGACGAACGACTCGAAGACTGGGAGGAAGATGCAGTCGAAGAGCGAGAAAAGTTCACGACTCATCTCACGACCATACGGTCGGAACTCCTTCGAGGCCGGTCACGAAGCACAGAGCTCGATCAGGTCTCGGACGCGTATTCACAGACCATCGACGAACAGATTGAGCGGCTCCTTGCCCGGGAATAGATGGCGGACGCATCGTTTCTGGATACCGGTGTCGTACTGGGATTCTGTTTTCGCGATGACTCACATCATCATCGCTGCCGGGAGTATCTCGATGATCACGACTTCGTGCTGTTCGTTTCCGACCACGTAGAATCGGAGTATCTGAATAGAGAACCGAGTCTTGCGCAGGAGGTTGCAAACGGCATCTTCGATCACATCGATCGACTACACGATTCGGAATTCGAGGGACAGCTTGATTCGATGGACACGTCCCGGATTCGCCAGAATCTGGTCTCAGGTAATAACCCTGCTGGGACAACACTACATACGTTCTACAGCGATGAAGTGCCGAATTTTATCCAAATTACCGACCTGACTGAGCGACTCCGTGACCTCGCACGGGACATCGAACAGATCGCGATTGAGAACAGAGAGACCCTCATGACGAAAGTGGAAGTGTGGGAACGAGATAACGAATATGCCGAGATCGACGACAAGCTCTCGGAAATCCCGTGGGACGACCGCCGTATCTGTCTCGATGCACATGATGTTGCCGAAGTAACAGGTAAACCGACAGAACTGGCCACCACGAATCCGACAGACCTGGTTGACCACGGCTACCGAACGGTAATTCTCGAACGAACGTCCCTCGAAAATGTAGTGTCGCTCGCAGTTCGGTCGTAACCATTACACTCGGAACGGTCCCGTCGGGACCCCCACGCTCTTTCGGGAGTGGCACGTAGGCGAGATCATGTTGCAAGGAGCGACGCCGGAGCCGGCTCCCCAGCCGTCGACGGTGGCGATTATCGACGAGTTCGTCGACGGGATCCTCGCGTCGATTCCGCGGCTGCTGTCGGGACTGCTCTTTCTCGTGCTCGCATACCTGACGATCAAGCTCGTGCTGGCGGTCGTCCGGTCGGTCGTCGATCGGCTCTACCGGGACGAGGAGCAGCTCATCGTCGACCTCGTGGTCACCGTCGTCGGGATCTTCCTGTGGTTCGGCGCGACGCTGGGGCTCCTGAAGGTCGTGGGACTCGGCGACGTGGCCGCCAGCCTGGGCACCGCCAGCGGGTTCATCGGACTGGGCGTCGCGTTCGCGCTCAAGGAGATGATCGCCGACACGGTCGCGGGGGTGTACCTCCTGCAAGACGAGGACTTCTCGGAGGGGGACCGCGTCGAGACCGCGTCGGTGACGGGCCGGCTCGTGAGTATCGATCTCCGGAAGACCCGGATCGAGACCGACGATGGGAACCTCGTGGTCGTCGCCAACCGCGACGTCGAGAAGCGCTGGACGCGCCACGCTCGGGCCGACGAGGCCGCCGAAACGGACGCCTGACTGCGGCAGTGGCGCAGGAGTTCGGTCGAGAAAGGGGGAGGGCAGACGGAGCGGCTACTCGAAGTGCGATTCGGCGTCGGCTTTCGCCCGATCGACGACGAACGCCTCGGCCTGGGTCATCGCCCGCAGCGCCTCGTCGGTGTAGTCGACCGTGATCGACGGGAGCGCGCGTGCCAGCCCGCCCAGCAGGTCGCCGGGGTCGATGTCGATGGTCAGTGCGTAGGCCTCGGGCGAGGCGTGCAGCGGCTCGGTGAAGGCAAACTGGGCGTCGATCAGGTCGGTCGTCGCCTCCCAGTCGTAGGCGGTCGCCGCGGCAGCCCACAGCGAGTCAGCGTCCGCGGCGACCAGCGGCGCGACGGCATCGCCCATGCGTCGCTGGCGAGCCAGCAGCGTCTCGCGGAGCTCGCTTTTGCGGTCCGGTGGGACGTCGGACCGAAGTGCGTCCCAGTAGAGGTCGCGGGCCAGAATCTCGTCGGCGAAGGCCTCGAAGTCGTCGTCACTGGCGGCATAGGAGAGGACCGCGTCGAACTGGTGGAGGATCGCGTCTCGGTAGGACTGCAGTTCTGGCTGGACGATCTTCCGGTCGACCGTTTCGCTGTTCGAGAGGAGGCGATCGATCACCGCCCCCTCCGGACCGGTGGCGCTGCGCAGCGCCCGCGAAATGCTGAAGGCGTCGCTGGTCTCGCTGGCCAGTCCGTTGACGTACCGCTCGAACCCGTCCCTGACGGCAGCGCGTGTCACGTCTTCTCGTGAGGGCCCGATCCCCCTATCGGTTTCGGCGGTTCGGACGTTTTAAGCACCCCCAGAGTAATACCCAGGTATGGCTGAAGGATTATCGACCGAGCGGTCGGACGCGATCGCCGACGCGGGCGAGCGAGAACTCGTCGTCGGCGGCGACCGTCCCATCCGGATCAGCACGGGCCACCGGATCATGCACCACGACGGGAAGTGCAGTCGGCCCCACGGCCACAACTACGAGGTGACGGTCCGAGTGACCGGAGCGCTCACGGCGGAGGGGTGGGTCGTCGACAAGGGCGACGTGACCGACGCCATCGACGAGTGGGACCACCGCTTCCTCGTCGAAGCGGGCGATCCCCTCGTCGACGCCTTCGAGCGCAGCGGCGACGGCGACGCGCTGGTCGTGCTCGATCACCCGCCGACGGCGGAAGTGATGGCGATCGTCCTCGAAGAGCGACTCGCGGAATCACTTCCGGACACCGTCAGCGACGTGGGAGTGACCGTCCGCGAGACGGGCGAACTCGCAGCGGGGCCGTAGATGCCCGTCGACGCCGACCCGGTCGCGGAGCGAGCGGCCGAGACGCCGCCAGAGGCCGACGCCCTACCGATCAACGAGCTGTTTCACTCGCTGCAGGGCGAGGGGAAGCTGGCGGGAGTCCCGTCGGTGTTCGTCCGGACGAGTGGCTGTAACCTCCGGTGTTGGTTCTGTGATTCCTATCACACCTCCTGGGAGCCCAGCCACGCCTGGCTGACGATCGACGAGATCGTCGCCGAGATCGAGGGCTACGACGCCGACCACGTCGTGGTGACCGGCGGCGAGCCGCTGATCCACGAGGAGACCGTCGACCTGCTGGAGCGACTCGACGAGCGAGGGTACCACACCACCGTCGAGACCAACGGGACCGTCGCCGTCGACGCGCCGATCGACCTGGCGAGTGTCAGTCCGAAGCTCGCGTCCTCGACGCCGACGCCCGAGCGGGACCCGACCGGCGAGGGCGACTGGGAGCAACGCCACGAGCAGCGCCGCCTCGACCACGAGGCGCTGGCGACGCTCGTCGAGCGCTACCCGACCCAGCTGAAGTTCGTCGTCACCGGTCCCGACGACGTGGCGGAGATCGACCGGACGGTCGAGGAGCTTCGAGAGCGAACCGAGACGACGATCGACGACGCAGACGTGCTGTTGATGCCCGAGGGGCAGACGCGTTCGGATCTCGACGAGACGCGCGGGGTCGTGGCCGACCTCGCGCTGGAACACGGCTACCGATACACGCCGCGGCTCCACGTCGACCTCTGGAACGACGCCCCGGGCACCTGAGACACATCATGACCGACGAGACAACGATGGAGGACGCGGCCGAGGCGACGAACGCCCCGGCCACAGTCCCCGACGGCGAGGGTATCGACTGGGAGAAAGCACAGGAAGGCACCCGCCTCCTGCTGGAATCGATAGGCGAGGACCCGACCGCGGACGGCCTCGAAGCCACCTGGCAGCGTCGGGTGCCCGCACTGTTCGAGACGTTCAGCGAGGCCAACCGCGAGGCCGAGAAGCCGACGATGCGGACCTTCGAAGCCGATCAGGAGGGACTGGTCGTCAAGACCGGTATCCCGGTGTATAGCCTCTGTGAGCACCACCTGCTGCCCTACCACGGGACGGCACACGTCGCCTACCGACCGGACGAGCGGGTCGTCGGCCTCTCGAAGCTGGTCCGGTACGTCCGCTGGCAGGGCCGCAAGCCCTCGATGCAGGAACGCCTGACGCGCGACATCGCCGACGGACTGGCGGCAGAACTGGACGCGGCGGCCGTGCTGGTCGAGATCGAGGCCACCCACATGTGCGAGGCCATGCGCGGCGTCGAGACCGCGACCACGACGACGACCCGCTCGGTCGTCGGATCGCCGACGACGACCGAACGCGAACGCTTCACCGACGCCGTCAAGAAACATGAGTGACGAACGATCCGCCGCCGCCGACGCACCGAGCGGCGACGACCAGTCGGCCGCAGACGGCCCGACCACCGACGCCCCCCAGACGACTGACGACCCCGATTCGGCGGACGACTCGCCGACGGCCGACAGCGCCGTGATCCTCGCCTCCGGGGGGATGGACAGCGCGACAGCGGCATACGAGGCCGTGGATCGGGGGTACGAGGCGCTGTACCTCCTGCACACGAGCTACGGCCAGGCGACCGAAGAGACCGAGCGCGCGTGTGCCCAGGCGCTCGCCGACCACGTCGACGCGGCCGACTTCCTCCACGTCGAGACCGGCCACCTCGCACAGATCGGGGCCTCCTCGCTGACCGACGAAGAGATGGCCGTAGACGACGCCGATCTGGACAGCGACGAGATCCCGACCTCATACGTCCCCTTCCGGAACGCGAACCTCCTGTCGATGGCCGTCTCCTACGCCGAGGCCAACGACTGCTCGGCGATCTTCATCGGCGCACACAGCGAGGACTTCTCGGGGTATCCCGACTGCCGCCCGCAGTTCTTCGACGCCTTCCAGCAGGTGATCGACGCCGGGACGAAACCCGAGACCGAGATCGAACTGGTCGCGCCCTTCGTCGAGTGGTCCAAGACCGACATCGCCGAGCGCGGCCTCGAACTCGGGGTGCCCTACGAGGACACCTGGAGTTGCTACCGCGAGTCCCCGCCGGCCTGTGGCACCTGTGACGCCTGCGCCTTCCGGCTCCAGGCCTTCCAGAACCTCGGCGAGCGCGACCCCGTCGAGTACGCCGAGCGCCCCGACTACACGGAGTAGGGAGCCAGAGGACCGTCGCGGGATTTTCGTTCGACAGACTGTGGACCGGCCGGTCAGTCGGGGAGCAGACGACCCTTTTCATCGTCGAGTGCCCTCGCTTCGCTCGCCCGGATGCTGTTGCGCCGCGCTTCACCAGGACTGGCTAAAGAAGAGCGTCGATTCGCGCGAACTCGACCCGATTGCGTCGCTTCAGGACTCGACGCCCGTCTCTGTGGCCAAGCCGTCGAGCAGGTACACCGCGCCGGTCTCGGTCGTCGCCAGGGGCACGTCGTGAACGTCACAGATCCGCAGGAGCGCCGAGATGTCCGGTTCGTGTGGCTGGGCGGTCTGGGGATCCCGCAGGAAGACGATGCCGTCGATCCGGCCGTCGACGACCTCGGCACCGATCTGGGTGTCGCCCCCGACCGGTCCCGACTCCTTGCGTTCGACGGTCAGGTTCGTCTCCTCGGTGATGCGCTTGCCGGTGGTGCCGGTCCCGACGAGTTCGAACGTCGAAAGCAGGTCCTCGTACTCCCGTGCCAGGTCGATGATGGCCGGCTTCTTCTCGTCGTGTGCGATGAGCGCGACGCGCGTCATAGCGAGTGGGTGGTACCCCTCGTCTATAGGTGTGATGCACGCCGCCGGGGACTACTCGACGGCCACGTCGCCGTCGCTGGTGACGGTCACGTCGTACCCCTCGACCGCGAAGGTGATCGCCTCGTCGCTGCCGTTGACGACCGCAGCCAGCTCGTCGGCGTCGACGTAGCTCCCGAGATCGTCGATCTCCGCCGCCGTCAAGTCGCTGGCCGAGCGCAGCGACTCGACGATCACGTCTTCGGCCGGCGTCGGACTGACCCACTCGTCCCCGGTGTCCCCACGAATCATGTACACTGTGCTGTCGTCCGAGTCCATACACGGTCGAACGACCCCGACACATATAATCCGGCACCAGTAGTTTCTGGCTCTGAAACAACCGGAAACAACGCCACTCCGCCGTCGGCATCGAGCGTCGTGACTGGGCGAGAGCGAAAATAGGTCGGCCGCGAACAGCGCGTGCCGACCCAGTGACCAGACTGACGAATCCGGGCAGCCGTTCTCGCAGTGTACGGGAGCCGCTGCCCTGGCATCACCTCCGAAGTGATGCAGTTGTGCGGTACACGGCACCGCGTCATAGTTCTTTCGCCGGCCGGCCGGCGTCGGAGTCACGACCGGCCACCAGAGGGACAGCTGGCAATTCCATACTGCCACCTGTCCGTCCAGGTCGAGTCGCAACGACCCGCCACGAAGGGGACAGCTGGCAGTATCAGTCGAGTTTCTCGTGCTGGTAAGAACCCTCGTAGGTCTCCTCGTGGGCGGCCTCAGCGAGGACGAACTGTGCGATCCGGGCGTCCGCTTCGAGTTCGATCTCGTGGTGGACTTCGAGCAGTCCCTCGCCGCGGCCCTCGTAGCCGGCGTCCCAGACCGCAGTGTGGAGCATACAGGAGTTGCGCATCAGCGACGACCGCGGGTAGACGAAGCCGACGTGGCCTTCGGGAACGGCGACCCGTTCACCGTACTCGGCGACGTACGCGCCCGGTTCGAGCCGATAAACGCCGTCGTCGGGATCGATCTCCGTCCGGTCACCGACGTGCTTGTCGCCGCGTTCGATGCGACCCGGCTCGACCTGTTCGGACACCGCCGCGAGCGTCAGGTCGACGCCGTTGGGCTGGACCTGTTCTGGTCGCAGGTCACCCAGCGCCTCGGCGACGAAACGTCCGCTCTTGTACATGCCCCATCGGTCGGTAACCAGCGTGATGAGCCTTCCGAGACCGGCACGTCGAACCGGGGGACGCGAGGCGGATCCGGATGAACAATGGTTCGGATTTCCCGAGCAGTATCGAACGATCGGCAAAGATCGTCGGCGAGAGTCACGAGAAACTGAGCAGATCCGGAAGCAGACCGGCACAAAAGGCCACAATTCGGCAGACACCGCTCGAAAACTCGCGGGAATACGCGGGATTTATACGCGCGCGCCGTCGACTCACGGACGTTATGGGACAGACGCTCACGGAGAAAATCCTCGACGATCACCTCGTCGAAGGCGAACTCACGCCCGGCGAGGAGATCGGGATCGAGATCGATCAGGTGCTGACACAGGACACGACTGGAACGCTCGTGTGGCTCCAGTTCGAAGCGCTGGGACTCGAAGAGGTCCAGACGGAACTGGCCGCACAGTACTGTGACCACCAGACCTACCAGTTCGACTTCAAGAACACGGACGACCACCGCTTCCTGCGCTCGGCCGCTGGGACCTTCGGTGCCCACTTCTCCCGGCCCGGCAACGGTATCTGTCACAACGTCCACAAGGAGAACTTCGCCGCGCCCGGCAAGACGATGCTCGGCTCGGACTCCCACACGCCGACCCCCGGCGGACTGGGCGAGCTCGCGATCGGCTCGGGCGGCCTCGACGTGGCCGTCGCCATGGGTGGCGGTGCCTACTACATCGACATGCCCGAGGTCGTCAACGTCCGCCTGGAAGGCGAGCTGCCCGAGTGGGCGACCGCCAAGGACGTCATCCTCGAACTGCTCCGCCGGCTCTCGGTCAAGGGCGGCGTCGGCAAGGTGCTCGAATACACCGGCCCCGGCGTCGAGAGCCTGACCGTCCCCGAGCGGACGACCATCACCAACATGGGGACCGAGCTCGGCGCGACCACCTCGATCTTCCCGACCGACGAGAACACGGAGGACTACCTCTCGCGCCTCGGTCGCGACGAGGAGTACGTCGAGCTCCAGCCCGACGACGACGCCGAGTACGCCGACGAGATCGTCGTCGACCTCTCGGACCTCGAACCGCTCATCGCACAGCCGTCCATGCCCGACAACGTCGTCCCGGTCGAAGAGGTCGAGGGCGTCGACGTCGAGCAGGTCATGATCGGCTCCTGTACGAACGGTGCCTACGAGGACATTCTGCCCTCGGCGAAGATGCTGGAAGGTCGCAACGTCGACAAGAAGACCGAGATGATCGTCGCGCCCGGCTCCAAGCAGGCCTCCGAGATGCTGGCCCGTGAGGGCTGGACCGCGGAGATGATGGCCGCTGGCGTCAACTTCTCGGAAGCGACGTGTGGTGCCTGTATCGGCATCGGTCACGTCCCGGCTTCGGACTCGGTCTCGCTGCGGACCTTCAACCGCAACTTCGAGGGTCGCTCCGGTATCGAGGACGACTCCGTCTACCTCTGTTCGCCCGAGGTCGCCACCGCGGCGGCACTCAAAGGCGAAATCGTCGACCCGCGCAACCTCGCCGACGAACTCGGCGATCTGGACGCGCCGGGCATCGAACTGCCCGACGAGTACATCGGCAACTCCGAGTCGGACCTCATCGCGCCCGACGAGGCCGTCGACGACGAGCTCATCAAGGGCCCGAACATCGGCGACGTGCCCCTGAAGGACCCGCTCGGGCCGGACATCGAGGGTGAGGCGCTCCTCAAGATGGAGGACAACATCACCACCGACCACATCATCCCGGCGACGGCGGACATCCTCAAGTTCCGCTCGAACATCGACAAGCTCTCTGACTTCACGCTCTCGCGTGTCGACGACACCTTCGCACAGCGCGCGAAGGACAACGACGGCGGCGTCCTCGTCGCAGGCGAGAACTACGGGCAGGGCTCCTCGCGCGAACACGCGGCCCTCTGTCCGATGTATCTCGGCATCGACGCCGTCCTCGCACAGAGCTTCGCCCGCATCCACAAGGCGAACCTCTTCAACTTCGGGATCGTTCCCCTGGAGATCGACGCGGACACCTACGAGCAGATCGAGCAGGGCGACGACATCGAGATCGTCACCGACGTGGCCGACGCCATCCAGTCCGGCGAAACGGAGTTCACCATCCGTGTCAACGACGACTGGGAAGCAAGCGCCACGCTGGACGCCTCCGATCGCGAGCGACGGTTCCTCGCCTCCGGTGGCAAGCTCACCCACACGAAACAGCAGTACGAGGACGACAGCGGCGCTGCGCCCGCGGACGATTAGAGCGAGGGTCTGACCGCAGGGAAGACCCTCGATTAAGCGAACGCAGAGCGAAGCGATGCGTGAGCAGTGAGACGCCGAGCGCGGCGAGGGGTCTCCGACAAAGCCAAGCGGTGTACCGCCGCGGCGAGCGCGACGGCACTCACACTTCGTTTTTCTTTTGGGAGCGCGACCAGGCGCGGGGTTGGCCAGGAGCCCGAATCTTGATACGTGCGGCCTCGACAGTCGGTGTATGGGCACGTTCCGTAGCGTCACCGAAGACGAGCGGGCGACACACCAGCGGATCAAAGATCACGTCTGGGGCGAGGGCGGCGTCCCCGATCCGGACGAGACGGTGCCGCGGGCGCTGGGCGAGCGGTGGGCCTACGTCGAAGACGGGCGGTTCCGCTCGATCTGTGCGCTGCTGGAGATCGACGTGCGTCTCGCGGGGGAATGGCGCACCATCGGCGGGATCAGGGGATTCGTCACGCCGCCGGAGCACCGCGGGCAGGGATACGGACGGCGGCTCCTGCGTGGGGCCGTCGCGGAGTTCGCCGACCGCGGACTGTCCTACGCGGTCCTGTGGCCCGCGTCGATCGACTACTACCGGGAGCGCGGGTGGGGACTGGTCCACACCGAGACGGCCTACGCCTTCCCACCGGAGGCGATGGCAGATCCCGGCCCAGCGGGACGCTTCGAGCGCGTCGGCCCGGACGACTTCGGACGCCTCGAAGCGGTGTGGGAGACCGAAGCCAGCGACTACGAGCTGGCGCTCCGACGGACCGGGCAGTGGTGGCGAGAGCGGGTGCTCGACGATGCATGGGCCTACACCTGGACGCCGGACGGGGACGACGAGCCCGCGGGCTACGTCGTCTACAGGCTCAACCGCGACGCCGAGACGCTGACCGTCGAGGAGCTGGCCGTCCGGAGCGAGCGGGCGCGCCGACAGCTGCTTGGCTTCCTCGAACGCCACGCTCCACAGGCCGACCGCGTGGAGTGGACGTGTCCGCGGGAACGGCGGCTGCTCAGAGAGGCGGCCGATCCCGACGCCGTCGAGGCGTCGGTCGAGCCGGGGGCGAGCGGATACGTCGTCGACGTACCGGCGGCGATCGAGACGCTCCCCGCCGAGCGAGGGCCGGCGAAGGCGGTGACGATCGAGGTGACCGATCCACTCGCGCCCCGCAACGACGGGCAGTTTCGAGTCGAGCCGGACATGACGTGCCGGCCGCTCGAAACCGGAGCGACCATCGACGATCCCGGTCTCGTGGTCGACGCCGCCGTCCTGGCGCAGTTGTACGTCGGAACGCTGTCGATCGAGACGGCGGCGGCCCGCGAGATCGTGACTGCGACCGACGACGCCGTGGCTGCGCTGAGCGAGACGTTCGGAGCGCGGGACGTGTACGTGAGCGATTTCTTCTAGTGGTGTCGGTGGGTACCGGTTCGAGAGAGACGCGACTCGGTGGTCGCGAGAGGGGTCACAGAGAGCGAGTCGCCAAAACGAAAGTGGGGTGGGATGGTTGGGGGGATGTGGGGGTAGCACCCAGTTGGGTGCGTATACTCTTGCGTCCTTGATAGTTAAGAGCTTTTTGGCACGATGTGAGACGTACACGCCGGTCGCAGGAGCGAACATGTCGTGTCTCGGTGATCCCAAGAATAGAGGGTGTATCGATCACCGGGAACCCCGGAGGCCGCCATCCATTAGTGAGCCCGCGACGTAGAGAGAGGCAGTGACGACCGTTCCCGACAGCGATACGGAGCCGCCGACGGTCCGTCCCGCGACGCGGTCGGACCTGCTGGCGGTCCATCGGATCGAGTCGGCCTCGTTCCCACAGCCCTGGCCGTTCTCCGCGTTCGAGAGCTACGTCGGCGAACCCGGCTTCCTGGTCGCCGTCGACGAGCGCGACGACGACCCCGAACTGCTGGGTTACGTCGTCGCCGACACCGTCCCCAACCACGGGACGCCGCTTGGCCACGTCAAGGACCTCGCGGTCGAGGAAGCGTACCGCGGACAGGGGATCGGTCGACGACTGCTCCGGCGTGCCATCGACGTGCTCGAAGACGCCGGAACGGGCTCGGTCAAGCTCGAAGTCCGGGTCACCAACACGGCCGCGCGCTCGCTGTACCGGTCGTTTGGCTTCGAACACCGCCGGACGATCCCCAACTACTACGGCAACGGCGAGGACGCACTGGTGATGATCCGGGCGCTTGACGACGGGTGATCGACAGTTTATACCCGTCTCGGGCACGCTGTCCCCGTATGGGCTATGCCTGCCCCGTCTGCGAGGAGCCACAGGCCGACGCCGGCCACCTGGCGAACCACCTCGCGTTCACGGCGCTGACCGGCGGCGACGACCACGAGGACTGGCTCGACGAACACGTTCCCGAGTGGGGCGAGTTCGGCGAGGACGAACTCGCCGCCGAGGTGATCGAACTGGCCGACGAGACGGAGTTTCCCTTCGAGGCCGACGGCCACGACCACCAGCACGAGCACGATCACGGCCACGAGGTCGACCCCCAGCAGGCCCGTCAGCGCGCCACCGGCGAGCTGGACGACGAGGCCGAGTCGATCCTGCGCGAGGCCCGCGAGATGACCGAGTCGATGCACGACGAGGACGACACGAGCGACGCAGACGAAACCGAGTAGTCCCCGCCAGACCAAGCGGGGGTATGCACACCGAGGGGACGTTTTTACCGGAGACCGCCCGAGAGGCACGCGAGCGCTACGAGGCGCTGGGCTCGACGGCACAGGTCGTCGTCAAGGCCGTCGCCAAGTCGATGGCGTTCGACAGCGAAGAGTACGACGAGCGGGTGACCAGCGACGTCGTCGAGACGGCCCGCGAAGCCATGTTCGGCGAGGAGCTGGCGGTCCGTGTCGGTACCGCGGCGGAGTTCGAGGAGTGGCGCGAGACGGCCGACCACGAGGTCGAGGTCTTCGGTGCCGACAACGTCGACGCCGTCGCCTGGCACGCCCCGCCGTTCGCCGAGACCGCCGTCGCGGCGACGTTCCAGGAGGAGGAAGCGGCCGCCGTCGCGACGCTGCGCCGACAGGCCGTCGCTCGGATCTACCAGGACGTGGTCTGATGCGAACAGTCACCCGGAACCTCCTGCTCGGCATCGGGGTCGTCCTGGTCCTCTTGCTCGCGCTGGGGGCAGCGCCGTCGCTGCTTCGCAGCGGCGACCCCTACTACGTGAGTGCGACGCCGGTCGGCGAGGTCGACGCCAACGAGACGAACGTCACGAGCGGCCCGAACGCGACGGCCGTCGGCGGCGACGCGCTCTCGGAGCGGACCCACCCGTTCACGACGACGGCAATCGCCGACGCGGGCGCGAATCAGACCGGCTACTCCGAGCCCTACTGGCGCGGTCCGGTCGGGATCAAGGGCGCGTTCACGCACTCGCCGTTCGACGAACTGGCGGCGCTACGGCAGCGCAACCCACGGGCGGCCGACGGCGAGTCGGTGCGACTGGCACACAACGGGACGCTTTATCGTATCGGCGTCACACAGGATCGAGCATGAGCCCGGATTCGAACCCCGACCCGAGCCGCCAGCCGAGCCACGAGTGGCCGATCGTCGACTCCGAGACCGAGTACGAGACCGGCTGGTACACCGGCGGCTACGATCGCGTCCAACAGCCGGACGGGAGCGAGAAGTCCTACTACTGGGCGGAGCTGCCCGACGCCGTCGTGGTGGTCGCTCGCAGCGGCGACGAACTGATCCTAGTCGACCAGTACCGGCCGACGATCCGCGAGCAGTGTCTCGAGCTGCCGGCGGGCATCGTCGAGGACGGCGAGTCCTACACCGAGGCGGGCCGGCGCGAACTCCGCGAGGAGACCGGTTTCGATGCCGCCGGCATCTCCCTGCTGGAGGAGTTCTGGTGTTCGACCGGCGTCCTCAGACACCGGCGAGGGATCGTCTTCGCCGAGGGGCTGGAACCGGTCGAGTCGGATCTCGACGACAACGAGTTCCTCACAGTCACGACCGTCCCGATCGCGGACGCGCTGGACGTGGCCCGCCGCGAACCGGCCAACGACGCCACGATCGAGGGGGTCCTGCTCGCGCGAGCGGAGGGGCTGTTGTGAGCCGACGGCATCCCTGGAACCGGCCCGATCCCGAGTGGCCGGTCCACGAAAGCGTCGTCGTCTGGGAGACACCGTTCTTCGAGGCCGGCTACGACACCATCGAGCGGCCCAACGGCGACCTCGCGGACTACTACTGGCTGGAGCCGGCCGACGCCGTCATCGTCGTCGCGCCGACGGCCGAGGACGAGCTCGTCTTCGTCGAGCAGTACCGTCCGCGGTTCCGGATGCGGTCGCTGGGACTCCCGGCCGGCGGGATCGACGACGGCGAAGAACCCATCGAGGCCGCCCACCGCGAACTCCGCGAAGAGACCGGCTACCGCGCCGAGGAACTCAGCTACGTCGACTCGTACGTCCCGTCGGGGTGGACCCGCTACGTCCGGCACGTCTTTTTCGCGACGGGACTGGTGGCGGGTGAGCCCGACCCGGACGAGGGCGAAGTCATCGAGACCCTGACGGTCCCCGTCGACGAGGCCGTCGACGTGTTGCGGTCACGGGAGGGGCCGGTCAACGGCTTCGCGCTCACGCCGATCCTGCTCGCTCGCGAGGACGGACTGCTGTAGTCGTCGGCCACGCGCCCTCCCAGAACAGCCGTACAGTTCGAGTACCGACCGTGAGGCGTAAGGGAGCCCAGCACCCAGCGTTCGGTAATGGACGGGGAAATCGGGCACGAGGAACTGGAAACGATACTGGAAAACGGTGCCGACGCGCGCGTCGTGGACATCCGTTCGCCCGGCGCGTACGAGCGGGGACACATCCCCGGCAGCGAGAACGTCCCGCTCCAGCAACTGGTCGACGACATCGAGCAGTTCGACGGCGCGGAGCGGGTCGTGACGGTCTGCCCGCACGGGAAATCGAGCGTCCAGGCCGCGCGGCTGATCGCCTCCTACGAGGGGTTCTCGGGCCGCGCCGAGAGCTTCGGCCCCGGGCTGGCGTCCTGGGACGGGCCGATCGAGAGCGGACGCGGCGAGGGGGAGGCGGACGAGGACGCGGGAGCGCCCGCCGACGAGGGACCAGACGCGCCGTTCTAGGGCGGCCAGTCAACGGCCGACTTATGTGTTCTGCCCGTCCTACGGTAGGCAATGACTGTTCGACACGACGGGCTCGCCGTCGAGTGGCTCGGCTACGCCACGATCCGGCTCGCGGGCGAGGAGACGGTCGTCTACTTCGATCCGGGGCGGTACGGCGTCCTCACCGGCGAGTGGGAGCCCGACGAGGCGGGACTGAACCACCCGCCGGGACGCGACTACCGGCCGGAAGACGGAGACGTGATCTGTGTGAGTCACGTCCACCACTACGACCCCGACGGCATCGAGCGGGTGGCGAGCGCGGACGCGACCGTCGTCGCCTTCGAGGGGATCGACGGGCAGGATCGAGAGCGCGGGCTCGCGCCGATCACCGAACTGCCCTACGAACTGCGGACGGTCGACGCGACGACGAACCTCACGGTCGACGGCGTCTCCGTCTGGTCGACGCCGGCCCACAACGAGCCGGACGGCCCCCACACGCGCCCGGACGGGACCCCCTACCACCCGGAGGGATTCGGCTGTGGATTCCTCGTCGACGTGGAGGGGACGCGGGCGTTCTGGCCGGGGGACACCGACGTGTTGCCGGGCCATCGCTCGGTCGACGTGTCGCTGTTCTGTCCGCCGATCGGCCAGCGGTTCACGATGGACCGCCGCGAGGCCGCGCGGCTGGCCGCGACCATCGAGCCGAACCTCGTCATGCCGGTCCACTACAACACGTTCTCGACGCTGGCGACGGACTCGCGGGCCTTCGCCGCCGACGTGGCCGCCGCTGGCGTCCCGGTCGTACTCGACGAGCAGTGACGGGTCGTCGCGAGTCGAGAGTGGTGGCTCTGGTGAAAGCTCTCGTCAGAAAGGGCTCAGAGGGGGTAACGTTTCGTCATTGCCACCACCAGCCCGTAGCCGGCCACGGGTGAAAAACGCGTTTATCCGGGACGGCCGAGAGCGAACACCGAAACGATCACCCGATCGACCACCGTAGCGCCCGTATGGACAGATCTGCCGAGTCGTTCGCCGAGGCGCTCGCGTCGGGCGACAGCGACAGCGTGAACGAAGCGATCGACGAGATCGAAGCGGTCGAGTCGGCTCTCCGCGTCGAACAGTACGGGGCGCTGTTCGATGCGTGTCACCCGGTCTACGAGAGCGACGACGGCTACGTCCGCCAATCCGTCGTGCGGTTTCTGCGCGACGCCTACCCGATGCTGGAGCTGACGATCGCCGCAAGCGAGCGAGAGCGCGTCGACGGCTACACGATCGGCGATCTGCGCGAGAACAGGACGCGCCTCGTCGAGTTCCTGCTCGACGCACTCGGAGACGACGACGGACGGGTCCGGAGAGCCGCCGTCGACGGCTTCGACACGCTCGGTGTCGCGATCGATCTGGCAGAGATCGACGCCGAGAAGCGGGTGCTACTCGACGAACTCGACGACCTCGCCGACGATCTCCCCGAGGAGAAAGCCAAACACGCCGAAGAAGCGAGGCAGTCGGTGGCGCGAATGGGATTGGTCGGCAGTCTCGTCGGCGACCTCGATCTCGATGTCCCGCGATGACGAGCGCGACGGCCACGTGAACGGGGAAACTCGCGTCCGGCCTCGATGAGCGGCCGAGGCGCTCACTCCTCGGGCGGTGCCAGCGAGACGAACTCCAGTCCCTTCTGGGCCAGGAGTTCGCGGGCGCGGTCGGTGACCGACGGGGCGACGAGGAGTCCCCGGATCTCGGCCTCGTCGTGGAGGTCGCGCCCGAGCGCCTGGACGTACCGGTCGAGCTGTCCGACCGCGTCTGGCCCGACGCGCCGTCGTTTCAGCTCCACGACGACGGTCCGCCCGTCCGCGTCTTCGCCGTAGATGTCGATCGCACCGGCGGGCGTCGACCGCTCCGTCGCGAGCGGGGTAAACGCGGGTTCGAGGAGGTCGGGATCGTCGAGGATGCGCTCGCGCAGATCCTCTTCGGTACCGGTCAGCGACAGGTCGGTGGCGTCGGTCACGTCGAAGACGCCGACGTGAGACAGCGACTCGAAGGCGATCGAGAGCAGTTCGTCGGGCGAGGATCGCTCGCTCTCGACGACGAACTCGCCGTCGACCACGCGGACCGCGTGCTCACAGCCCGGCGGCTGCCAGTTGACCGGCTGCTGGCCCTCGTCGGTGTGGACCAGCGCCGCCCCGTCGGGTTTGAGCATGACGTGGCGATCGCCGGGACCCAGCGTACTCGTCGCGCGTCCGTCGTAGTCGACCCGGCAGCGGCCAAACAGCGTCACCAGCGCTCCCGCGTCGATCCCCCGCTCGACGAGGTCTCCGGCCGCGTCAAAGTCCGGGTCAGACAGCGTCTCGGTCGCGTCCCCGTGGGTCGTCACGCTCGGCCGTAGTCAGTCGGGTCGTAAAAAGGACGCGTCGTCGATCGGGTACAGCGGTGCCAGTCGCGCGAGCGTCTGCCAGAGCGCACGGCGGGCACGCTCCGGAGACAGTGCCCCGTCGTCGACGCGCTCGCCGAGTCGATCCTTGGCGGTGACCAGCGTCCGACGGAGCCGTTCCTCGTCGGCCGTCGGGCCGGCGACGGCGAGGGGCTCACCGCCGTCGAGACCGAGCGGACAGACGAGGTAGGTGCTGGTCTCGTCGGCGGGTCCGACGACGACGAGCGACTCGATCGTCGGGTCGACGGCTGCCAACACGTCGGCGGGGTCCAGCCGCCGGGCCAGCGGTCGCGGATCGACGCGTGTTCCGACGGCGTCGTCCCGGCTCGAAGCGAGATCGAACTGGTGGGCGATCCGGTCGGGAACGGGCGGGGGCCGCGAGCGGTCCCGTCGGCCACCGAACGGCGTCTCGGGCGTGATCGCAGCGGCCAGCCCCGTCCCCCGGTGTGCGTAGTGGAGACGGTAGCCGTCGCCGTCCCGGTAGGCGACCAGTGCGCGGTGTGCCATGGCGTCGCTGGGCGCGTGTTCGGTGATAAACCCGCGCCGCCGATCGTGACACTGAATGGCACAATCCTCAAGTGCGTACCCGTCGTAGTCGCACGTATGCTGGGGACCGAGTGGGTGTACGCCGCGATCGCGGGCTTGCTCTTCGCGCACCTCCTGACACTGCTGTATGCCTACCGGTCGAACCGGTCCGAGCCGGCCGCCGACAGCGTCTCCGACGCCGCGGCGGTCGAGGTGGCCGATCGAGCCGACCGGAGCGTCTGTCGGTGCCCGGAGTGTGGCACCGAGAACGACCGTGCGTACCGCTTCTGTCGGCAGTGTGTCTCCGAGCTACCGAGTGCGCGGCTCCACGTCGAGCACCCCAGCGAGCAACAACAGCCCTACTGATCGCTGTCCCGAACGTGGCGCTCGAACCGGACCCGAACTGCGGCCGCGTCAACAGACCGGGCGCGGGTCGAGACCCATGGCGTCGAGACGCCGGGCGTAGTCCTCGTACGCGACGGCGATCGTCTCGGCAGCCGCCCGCTGGGCGCGATCCGGTTGGGCTCCGAGTTCGACCACCAGCGCCGCCCCGTCGTCGGCGTCCTCGCCGTAGGACGACCGGACGGTGCGACACGCGTCGGCCGTGGCGTCGTCGCCCTCGTTGACGAAGAAGTTGATCGCCTGGAGGGCCGTCCGATCACCGACGAGACCGGTCGCGACCAGCGCACCCGCCCGCTCGGCGTCGGCCCCGAGCCCTCGCAGGTGCTCGACGACCGGCCACGCCGTCTCCGTCGGCGACTCGTCGAGTTCGGCCGAGAGAGTCCCGTGTCGCGTTGCCGCGCGCTCGCTGGCCCGTTCGAAGGCGTCGGCCGCCGGGCCGTCTGTCTCGCCGGCCCACGCGTCGAAGACCGCTCGGCGACCCGCCTCGCGTCCGGACAGCGTCGCGCGGACGGCGGCGGGTTCGAGAGTCGCGTCCGTCGCCGCGAGCAGTACCTTCTCCGAACCGAGCCGGTCGAGTTTGGTCGCGCTGTCCGCACGGACCCGCTCGACGAACGTGTCGGCGTCCATACCGGAACGACGCGTCGACACACCTTAACGTCCGGGCCCGATCGTGACACCGCTTATGGCTCCCGGGGCCGTACGGACGGCTATGTCCGAGTCCTATCCCGACCCGCCGGTCGAGCCGGCGACGATCACCCCGGAGACGCTGGCCGGACGGCTGGCCGACGGTGAGAGGGTTCGGTTGCTCGACGTGCGCGACCGCGACGAGTACGAGCGATGGCACATCGCCGGGCCGTCGGTGACGGCGACACAGCACTCGTTCGCAAAGGCCCTGCAGGCACAGGTCCGAGGGTCGGTCGACGAGCTGGCCGCACAGGTCGCGGGCGAGGGGCCGATCACGGTCGTCTGTGCCCGGGGGGAGGCGAGTGCCTACGTCGCCGGACTGCTGACGGAGGCCGGCGTCGACGCGCACAACCTCGCGGGCGGGATGGACGGCTGGGCCCGCGTGTACGAGGCACACGAACTCGACGCGGACGAGGCGACGATCGTCCAGTACCAGCGACCGGCCTCGGGCTGTCTGGGCTATCAGATCGTCGCGGACGGCGTGGCGGCCGTCGTCGATCCGCTGCGCGCGTTCGCAGATCGGTACGCCGCGGACGCGACGCGATTAGACGCGACGATCGAGTACGTGATCGACACTCACGTCCACGCCGACCACGTCAGCGGCCTGCGGTCGGTCGCGGCGGCGACTGGCGGCGAGGCGCTGGTGCCGGCGCGGGCTCACGAGCGCGGCGTCGTCGGGACCGTCGGGACGCTGGCCGACGGCGAGACGCGCAGCCTGGGGGAGACGACGCTCCGGGCGGTCGCGCTGCCGGGTCACACGACGGGGATGACCGGCGTCGCGGTCGGCGACGTGCTGCTGACCGGCGACAGCCTCTTTCTGGAGAGCGTCGCCCGCCCGGACCTCGAAGCGAGCGACGACGCGGCGGCGTTCGCCCGAGAACTGTACGCGACGCTGACCGAACGGCTGGACGCGTTCGACGACGAGACCCTGATCGCGCCGGGCCACGTCGGCGAGCGAACGGTGCGAAACGACGACGGCAGCTACGCGGCGACGCTGGGCCAGCTCCGAGAACGGCTGTGGGCCTTCGCGGTCGACGAGGCGACGTTCGTCGAGCGCGTCACGGAGAACGTCCCGCCGCGCCCGGCCAACGCCGAGGCGATCGTCGCAGCCAACCTCGGCCGACGGACGCCGAGCGACGACGACGCCTTCGAGTGGGAACTGGGACCGAACAACTGCGCCGCGACGGCGGAGTGATACGGATTATTGTAGCGATTTACCGGTGATCGTCGCCACGGAGTAGACGATCACCGGTAAGCAACTACAATAAACCGTATGAGACGGGTCGTCGCCGGTCCGCACCGGGTCGATCCCACGGCGATGTGCGGTCGCCCGGGAGAACGCTGACGATAGCCGTATAGTAGGGGCTACAGCGAGAAGCGACGCCGGATCACGTCGACGAGTGACTCCTCGTCGGTGGGTTCGTGCTCGCCGACGACGCCGGACTGGGGCGAGAAGACCGTCCGCTCGCCGTCCCGTGTCACCTCGATGAGCGCGTCCGCCTTCAGTTCGGCGAGGGCGTCCTCCAGGTGGTCGATGTCGGCGTCGACCCGCGACCGGAGTTCGAAGACGGTCATCCCGTCCTCGGGGCGATCTCCGAGGGCATCCAGCACTGCGACCTGCGTGTCGGGACGGTCGCGGTACTCCGGTTTCGCTCTCATACCGGGAGATAGTCGTGGAACCCCCTTGTGTTTGTCCCCGAGCGAGAGAGACCGGCGGTCGGCTCGCGGTCGTCCCAAGCAGTAGGCTTATCACTCGGAGCGGGCCATGTCGTGACAATGAGTCTCAAATGCTCCGTGCTTGGGCACGCGTACGGAGAAACGACTGTCGAGCGCGACCGCGAAGAGCAGGGTAGCGAAGTCGTCATCACGATCCGAGAGGTCGAAACCTGCGAGCGGTGTGGCACCGAGCGCGTCGTCTCCGAGAACAAGGAGGTCACGGCGATCGAAACACCCGACGACACCGAGACGGCAGCGTCGGAGGGCGAAGCGGCGACGACGGACGCCGAAAGCGAGTCCGAGTCCGACACTGCCCGAGAGGAGCCGTCGGACGAGGAGGACGACGTGGAGGACGACGACACCGAGGACGTTCCGGCGGCGGGCGAGGAGCTGTCGGCCTCGGAGATCGTCGGCGGCGAGGAGACGCCGTCGACACCCGAGGCCGAGGCCGAGCCCGATACCGGCGCGGAGATCATCGACGCCGAATCCGACGAGCCGGTGTCCGAAGAGGCCGTCGACGAGGAACTGGCCGACCCCACGGTCGACCCCGAGATCGACGAGCAGGACGGCGACGAGCAACTGGGCGGCGGAGCCCCCGCCGTCGATACCGAGGAGATCGACGCGGACGACCCCGACGCCGACGACGCCATGATCATCGACGAGGACGACGACGATCCCGTCGAGCAGGGGGACCGCCAGCCCGGCGAGTGGCCCGAAGAGCCCGACACGGGCGACGACGAGTGGCAGCCCGATACGATCGGGACGATCGACGAGGACGACGAAGAGCAGGCCACGGAGACGACGACGCTGACGGTCCCCGACGGCCAGTTCCGCTGTCCGGAGTGTGACTTTACGACGCTGGTCGAGTCCTCGTCGCTGCGGCGTGGCGACTTCTGTCCGGAGTGTCACCGCGGCACACTCGTCCACGAGCCAGAAGACGAAACGCGAAAAGAGTAAGGCAGGGCCAGCACAAATCGACTTCTATGCGAGAGTACAAGATGCGACGCGGCGAGCACCTCGAAGATCGGGTTCCCGACATGGAGGCGTTCGTCGAGGACTACTTCGGCGAGATCACCGACACACAAGAGCGCAAGGGGAGCGACCTGCTGGTCGTCGACGACCCCGACAATCCGGTCTTCGAGCGCGTCGTCGCCGGCACCGTCGAGTACAGCGGCAAGAAGGACAAGCTCGCGCTCCACATCGACGAGCGCGACGCCGAGGACGTCATCGCCGAGGGCAACGCCGACGCGGCACAGGAGGCCGTCACGGCCAAGAACGACTTTCTCGAAGAGGCGACCGGCCGCGACGCCAAGGCCCGCCGAGACTCGATGAAGCGCTCCGTCGAAGACGACGCCGACAAGCCCGACAGCGTCTGAGGATCTTCTCAGCTCGTCGCACTCTATCGATCGCGGGCAGCCGCGCCCGCGGCGTTCAGATGAGAAACAGAGATGAGAGTGATTACGCCGCCCGTCAGGTTCAAGTAGACCCGTGACAAAGCGTACCATACGCCACGCCTGGAGGCGGTCGAGAAGTATCCGGGTCACAGCGCACGGTGCGCGTGCGTGGCCGACTGGCGCGGGTAGGGCCAGTCCGCCACGGCCCTGTCATAGTTTGGGGCGTCCCCGTCGATCGACGGGGGCGCTCTTTCTCGTCGCTCCCGAGCCCCTGCCGTGGCCTCCGAGCAGATCACTCGGTGAGCCCGTACCCCCGTTTGAACAGCGCGAGGTCGACGGCGAGGACGGCGACGGCGGCCCCGGTGAGCACGAGCAGCGAGGTCGTGGGCTCGATCTCGGTGACGCCGATCATACCGTACCGGACGCCGTTGACCATGTACACCATCGGGTTGAACAGCGAGACGGTCCGCCACAGCGGCGGGAGCACCTCCAGCGAGTAAAACACCGCGCCGAAGAACACGAGCGGCCGGAGGATGAACTGGTTCATCACCGTCAGGTAGTCGAAGTCGCTGGCCCACAGCCCGCCGATCACGCCGAGTCCGCCAAACAGCGTGGTGATGACCAGGACGAACGCGATCAGGTACAGCGGGTGAGCCACCGAGACCGACGTAAAGACCAGCCCGACGCCGACGATCAACAGCGAGGTGACGATCCCGCGCAGTGCGCTGGCCGAGACGTAGGCGGCGACGACGCTGCGATGGGACATCGGCGAGGTCGTGACGGCCTGGATGTACTCGTTCCAGCGGCCGTGGAAGATCGTGAACGACGCGTTCTCGAAGCTGTCCGAGATCGCGCCGAGGACGACCAGGCCCGGCAGGACGAACTGGATGTAGCTGACGCCCGCGATCTCGCCGATCCGGCTGCCGAGGATGACCCCGAAGACGGCGAAGTACAGCGCGTTCGTGATGATCGGCGGCAGGAAAGTGTTGTACGGCCGCCTGACGAAGCGAAGCACCTCCCGACGCACGAGCGTCAGGAGTTGCGTGGCGGTTCGGTTCACGCGTCGACCTCCATCTCGACCTCGGTGTCGCCGCCGTGGTCCGCCCGCGTCATGTCGACGAACACCTCTTCGAGGGAGGCCCGCCGTACGTCCAGCGACGTGACGGTGTGGCCCGCCGCTTCCAGTTCACGCATGATCGCCGGGGCGAGAGAGCTCCCGCCGGCCGCAGAGACGAGCAGCGTCTCGTCCTCCATGCGGGCGTCTCGCGCGCCCTCGACCGAGAGAGTGGGGGCGGTCGCGGGCGGCGATTCGAGGCCGATCTCGACCGTGTCGGTGCCCCGTTCCATCAGCTCGTCGGGGGTCGCGACCTCGACCTTCCGGCCGTCGTCGACGATCGCCACCCGGTCACAGAGGCGCTCTGCCTCCTCGATGTAGTGGGTCGTCAGCAGGATCGTCGTCCCGCCGTCGTTCATGCGGTTGATGATCTCCCAGAGGTCGTGGCGCAGCTGTACGTCGACGCCCGCCGTCGGCTCGTCGAGGATCAGCAGGTCGGGGTTCGACACCAGCGCGCGGGCGAGCATGAACCGTCGTTTCATCCCGCCGGAGAGCCAGTCGAAACGAGTGTCGCGTTTGTCCCAGATGCCGACGGTCTTCAGGGCGTCCTCGGCCCGCTCCTCGGCCTCGGCCTCGGGGACGCCGTGGTAGCCCGCCTTGTGCTCTAAGACCTCGTGGATGGGGAAAAAGCGGTCGACGTTGTACTCCTGGGGCGCGAGCCCGATGGCGTCGCGCGCCTCGCGGTAGTCGTCCTCGACGTCGTGGCCGAAGACCGTCGCCTCGCCGCCGTCGGCGTCGACCAGTCCGACGAGCGTGTTGATGAACGTCGTCTTCCCGGCACCGTTGGGCCCGAGCAAGCCGAAGAACTCCCCGGACTCGACCGTCAGCGAGAGTCCGGCAAGCGCCTGCACGTCACCGTAGCGTTTCGTCAACTCGCGGGTGCGAATTGCGGGTGCAGTCATTACCGTTTCCAGTCGTTCGAGGCGGTTAAGGGGCGTGAAACGCTCGGTGGCGTAGATCGTACGCGACAGAACGGCGGCGAAAGGAAAGAGAGCGGTGCGAGCCTACTGACCCAGGCGTTCGCGACTGATCGCGACGCCGGCCGGCGTGATGATGAGCTGGTCGTCGTCTTTCTGGACGATGTCGCCCCCGACCTCGTTGACGACCCGTTTGAGTTCGTCGGTGATGTGTTCCATCGTACGGTCCTGCGTGCTGTGGCGCGTGATGTCGGCCACGACGATGTCGCCGTCGTAGACGGCGTCTTTGATCTCGACGACGTCCTGTTTCTCGCCGATGCGTGCGATTCGGACCTGTCGGTCGACCTCGACCGCGTCGTCGAGGTCGTCGGCAGACAGTTCGACGTAGTCCTCGGTGGCCCGCGAAGAGCCCGACTCGCCCAGTATCTTGCTCATCAGTCCCATACCCACTGTGGGGGTCGCCGGTGGTTTAGGCTTTACGTCAGACGGAACGACTCGACCACCCGACTGTCGCCCGACCGCTTTTGCCGTTCGCGACCAACAGGGGCCTGTGACCTTCAGCATCTGCGTCCGCGAAGAGTACACGGACGAGGAGGGCGACGAACAGACCCGCTTTGGCGTCGCGGTGACGACCCGACTGGCCGCGGTCGGGACGCTGTGTCCGTTCGTCAGCGAGAACGGTGCAGTCGCGACACAGAGCCGCGTCAACGTCGACCTCGGGCGACGCGGGATCGACTACGTCGATGACGGGCTGGCCGTCGAAGATGCCTTGCAGTCGCTGCTCGACGCGGACGACGGCAAGGCAGAGCGACAGCTTCACGGCGTCGACGCCGACGGGGAGTTCGCCTTCTCCGGCGGGGAGTGTGGCGAGTGGTTCGGTCACGAGGTCGGCGACGACTACACCGTCGCGGGGAATCTGCTGACCGGTGCCGACGTGCTCACAGCCACCGCCACGGCCTACGAGGAGGGGCGCGACGGCGACGCACCGCTGGCCGAGCGGCTGATCGACGCGCTCGAAGCGGGCCACGCGGCCGGGGGCGACAAGCGTACGGAGCTAGAGGTCCAGAGCGCGGCCCTGCTGGTCGCGACGACCGAGGACCGGCCCGCGGACCCCTACTACGACGACCTGCGAGTCGACGCGACCGAGACGCCGATCGAAGACCTGCGCGAGACGTACGAACTGGCCAGAGAGAGCTACGAGCAGGCGCTGGCGAGAGCAGCGGAGAGGGCGGACGACGAGGACGAGCGTTCCGGCGAGGAGCCGGACGGCGGCGAGTCGTGATCGGTGGCGGAACGGCCGGATGGGCGATCGGACGGCGGCGTCACGCCGACTCGGCGGCCTCGTAGGTGACCTTGACCTGTGCCGTCACCGTGACCGGTCCGCTGTCGATGTCGGTGCTGGCACCGTCTCCGGCCGCGGTCGCCGTCGCTTCGGCGGCGTAGGGCCGGTAGCCCCGGTCGACGGTCGTGACGGTCTCGACGCCCTCGATCGTCAGGTCCGCCCGCTCGGCGATCGTCGTCGCCTTCGTCTCGGCGCGGTCCATCGCGCCCTCCAGGGCCTGTTCTTCGAGTTCGTTACGGCGGTCGGCCGACAGCGTGAACTCGACGTTGTCGACGTCGTTGGCACCGTTCGCGACGGCCGTGTCGATCACGGAACCGGCCTTGCTGGTGTCGTTGATGGTAATCTCGAAGGACTGGCGGGCGACGTATCGGGGCTCGGGGTCCTCCGTTTCGGAGGGCGGGCGGCGGTAGTCCTGCCCGATGTCGTACCCGTTGGTCCGCACCTGTGCGCCCTCGATGTCGGCGAGGGCGTCTCGAAGCTGGGTGACGTTGTCGGCGAGTTGCTGTCGAGCGGTCGCGGCGTCGCCGGCACGCGTCTCGACGCCGACGCGCACGACGGCCTGGTCGGGCTGGGCGCTGACCGCGCCGGTCGCGCCCACGTCGACGGTTCGGTTGTCGGTGGCAGCTGTCTGTGCGCTGTCGCCGGCACCGAGCGCGCCCGTACAGCCACTGAGGAGTACGAGCGTCGCCAGCACGGCGACCGCGGGGAGTGAACGTCGCATACACGGTCACCGACGACCCCCATCTTCAAAGCCCTCGGGGACGGTCAAAACCCAGTTTGAACGATCAGCCGGCCTGATCGACGGTCACGAAACGGATCTCCGTCGTCACGTCGCGGTCCGCGATCCGGTCGGCCACCGCGTCGATGTCGTCTGCGAGCGTCGGGAACGTCTCGCCGGGCGGGACGCCGACCGTGACGACGACGCGGGTCGGCTGCTGGAACACCGCGGTGTTGGTCTGCTGGACTTCGATCTCCAGCATCGTCGCGCCGGCCTCGGCGACGATCTCGCCGGCCTCGGATCGGATCTGTTCTTCGGTGCTGGCCCGTTCGAACGTATCGAGCGTGACGCCGCCGAGAAACGCCGAGAGGACCAGGATGGAGACGACGAGAACGCCGATCCGGGAGGCCGTGGCGCTCTTTGCCTCGTCGGTCCGGAACCACTGGCTCGGCTGGTACCCCTTGTACCACAACACGACGAGCGCCGCGAGGTTGATCGAGAGGACGTTGACGGCGAGCAACACCGCAGAGCCAAGCGAGACCAGGGGTTGGCCCCACGCCATGCCGATGCCGACCGTCGCAGCCGGCGGGATCAGCGCGACGGCGATCATCACGCCCACCAGCGCGGTCGAGACACCAGACGAGAGACTGACGACGCCCGCGACCCCCGCACCCAGCGCGACCACCAGCGAGAGGAAGTCCGGGGCGACGCGCTCGCGGATCTCCGGGATCGACGTGACGTCCGCGAGCGGCGGGATGAGATGGACCGAACGCACGAGGAAGGCAAAGAGGCCGGCGCTGACGACGGCCAGCACGAGCCCGATCAACTGGAGTTTGACGCCCCGTCGGAACATCTCCTGGTCGTCCATGACGGTGCCGACGCTGGTCGCCATCGCCGGGCCGATCAGCGGCGCGATCACCATCGAGCCGACGACGACGGCGGGCGAGTCGAGCAAGAGCCCCGCCGTCGCGATCAGCGCGCTGACGACCGTCATGACGACGTACGTCGAAAAGGCGGGTGCCATGTCGCTGGCTCTGGCAGTCAGTTCCTCGCGAGCGATCCGGTCCTCGTCTTCCTCCTCGTCGTACCGTTCCTGGAGTTCGTCGAACTGGCGGGAGATGACGGTGTTGGCGTCGACGATCACCGTGTACCCGTCCTCGTCGATCCCGACCGCTCGGAGCTGTTCGAGCACCGGCTCGACGGCCGCACTGGGCAGCGGGAAGTACGCGACGCCGGTGTACTCCCGACCGCTCGTCTCGTCGTTGACGACGTAGTCGATCCCCTCGTCGTCCAGTGCCCGGAGGATGGCGTCGCGCTTGCCCGCCGGTATCGTGACCTGTACGAGTCGCACGTCACGTGCTGTGAGCCCGAGGAGCAAAAGACGGTGGGGTCCGAGCGTCGAGCGCGACCGCCGTGGCGTCTAGTTCCCGTAGCGGTTCCGCATGTCGAGTGCGTCGACCAGCTCGGTGTTCTGTTCGAGGCTGTCCATCTGCGTGCGGAATTCGAGGTGCAGCGTGTCGAGCATCACGTCGACCAGATCGTCGACAGGCCAGTCGTACTGGCTGGGACCCGTGACGTTCCCGTAGGTCATCGAGAACTTCTGGTTGGGGTAGAGGACCCGGTACATGTACGGGTTGTCGTGGTGGGTGACACGAATGGCGTACGCCGACAGCGGCGCGTCGGTCCCCTCGAAGGGTCCCGGCTTGGCCCCGTCGGGCAGTGCCACCTCGATCACGTCGCGCTGTGGGTGGCCCACCGAGAAGTTCTTGCGCTGTGCGTTGTCGTACGAGAACTGGTCCAGCCCAGTGGCCTCTTTCGACGGGGCGACGTACCACATGATCGCGCCGTCGATCAGCAGCGGCACCTCGGTGCGGTTCTCGAAGATCAGCGACGTGTCGAACAGCCAGCCGTCGCCGTGGAGTTCGGCGGTCGCTTCCACCGGGGCGTTTGCGGTGAAACCGTCGCCGAGGCTCTCGCCCGTGACCGGGTGGACCTTCTCCGTCGTGGCCTCGATGATCGGGTTGTCGGTGTTGTTGTACTGGCTGTCGCTGACGCCGCTGCTCCACTCGACCCGGTCGGGCTGGAGGTAGTCGTCGTCGAACTGCTCGCCGCTTGGCCAGGCGTCCTGGACCAGCACCGAGGGGTCGTTGTTCGCCGCCACCGGCCCCGCGTCGGCCGTCAGGCCGCCGTCCCGTCCGCCGCCGTCGTTGAACGGGATCGGTTCGGTCTCCTCGGGCAACCCGACGACCCAGGGCATGATCCGGGCGTTGTTCTCTCGGGGCACGCCCGCCGCGTCGAACTGCTTGACCAGTTCGAGCCCGCGGTCGCCCAGCGCTCCGAGTTGCATCGAGCCGTCCCCGGCGTTGTTCTGGATCGCGTCGACGTCGGCCCCGTACTCGCTGGCGTCGCCGTTCAGCTCGTTTTTGAGCAGTCCCTGGACGCCGCCTTCGGTGTAGGTAGGGTTGAAGTCCTCGTCGTACGCGGGGTAGAACTCTTCGAGCGTCGTGCTGGCGGTGATGTCGCTGCCGTCGCCGACCTGGACCGTCGTCGTCGTGGTGGCGGTCGCGCCGCCGTCGTCGGTGACCGTCAGTTCGACGCTGTAGGCCCCCGAACCGGCGTAGGTGTGGGAGGCCGTCTCGCCGGTGGCCGTCGAGTCGTCACCGAACGCCCACTCGTAGGACGCGATCGAGCCGTCCGGATCCGAGGACTCCGAGGCGTCGAAAGAGGCCTGTTCACCGGGTGCCGGCGAAGCGGGATCGACGGAGAACGACGCCGTCGGCCCCTCGTTGACCGAGCCGACCGTGATGTCGGTGCTGGTCACGGCCGACGCGCCGCCGTCGTCGGTGACCGTCAGCTCGACGGTGTACTCGCCCGCCTCGGCGTAGGTGTGAGAGGCCGTCTCGCCGGTGGCCGTCGAACCGTCGCCGAAGTCCCACTCGTAGGACGCGATCGAGCCGTCCGCGTCCGAGGACTCAGAGGCGTCGAAGCTGACTTCCTGGCCGGGGTCCGGATTGGCCGTATCGATCGTCAGGCCCGCCATCGGCGGGGCGTTCCCGTCGATCGCGAGGTCGCCGACCATCGACTCCGGATGGACCGTACAGATGTACTCGACCATCTCCTCGGTGGCCTCGAACTCCAGGGTGCGGCTCTGGCCTTCCTGGCCGACCCGCTCGGTCGCCAGCAGCTCCTCGCCAGCGGCGTTGCGGATCACGAGATCGTGGGGGATCCCGTCGACGTTGTTGTAGGTGAACGCGTAGGACTCGCCGGAGGTCAGCGAGATCGTCGGGTTCCGCTCGCCCTCGATGGCTGCCGGTTCGGCACCGAGCCAGCCGTCGATGCTGCTGTCGATCGTGATCTGGGTCGGGTTGTCGGCGTCGCTGATCGACACCGTCGTCGACGTGCTGTCGGTCGCGCCCGCGTCGTCGGAGACCGTCAGCGTCACGGTGTAATCGCCAGCATCGGCGTAGCCGTGGGTCGCCACCTCGCCGGTGGCCGCCGAGCCGTCGCCGAAGTCCCACTCGTAGGACGCGATCGAGCCGTCCGCGTCCGAGGACTCCGAGGCGTCGAAGGTGATGTCCTCGCCGGGTGCGGGCGCGCTCGCGTCCGTCGTGAACGACGCGGTCGGTGCCTCGTTGGTGTCGCCACAGGCACCCTCGTTCTCCCAGGGACCGTACTCGCTGGAGCCGGGTTCGTCACCCGAGGTCCACCAGCTGGCTTCCCACAGATCGCCGTCGTAGGTGACCTGATCGCCGCCGGTGTAGGTCGCGTCCGCGTCCCAGGCGTCGACGCCGTCACAGCTGCCGCCGTCCGAGCCGGTACCCGAGACCGTGACGGTAGTGTCGTTCGAGTCGCTGGCACCGTCGTCGTCGGTGACGGTCAGCGAGACGGTGTAGTCGTCCGCCGTCTCGTAGGTGTGGGTGACGGACTCGCCGGTGGCCGTGGCTCCGTCGCCAAAGTCCCACTCGAAGCTCGCGAGCGAGCCGTCCGAGTCCGAGGAGCCGGCCGCGTCGAAGCTGACCGTCTCCCCGGTATCGGGCTCGGCCGGATCGACCGTGAACGAGGCGTCGGGTGCCACGTTCGACCCCTCTCCGACGGCGACGGTCTTGGTCGCCGTGGCCGGTGCCTCCTCGTCGTCTCGGACGATCAGCGTGACCGTGTACTCGCCCTCGGCGTCGAAGCTGTGGGTGACGGTCTCGCCCGTCGCGGAGTCGCCGTCGTCGAAGTCCCACTCGTAGGACGCGATCGAGCCGTCCGCGTCCGAGGACGCCGACGCGTCGAAGCTGACCGTCTCGCCCGGTGCGGGCGAGCGTACGTCCATCGTGAACGACGCCGTCGGCTCCTCGTTCTCCTCGTCACAGTCGTGCTCGCGGGTCCAGGCCCCGAGGTCGGCGTCGGGTTCTCGCTGGGTCCACCACTCGGCGGTCCACAGCGCGCCGTCGTAGACGACCTGGTCGCCGCCGCTGTAGGTTGCGCTCGAATCCCAGTCGGGCGCGTCGCAGTGGCCCGAATGTGCTGCTGCGGTCGAGCTCGCACCGAGTGCGAGCGCCGACAGTGCCGATGCTTTCCGTAACAGATCGCGTCGTGTGTGTCTCATAGTATCCCCCAAACTGCGTGCTGATTCCGCTGCGATGCCCCCCACCAACCATCAGCTTCTTTGAACCGGTACCTTTATTCTTCAAGTAGCTACGGAATATTGCTATATATAGATTTATGACTAGTATTTGTGGCCGTTTAATTAAGTCGCGTTGAGACGTGCGGGCCGGTGGCAGCCGGCCCGGCCCGTCACCTCACCGCTCGACGCCGGCCGGACCGGCCGCGAACTCGCCGCGGGCCGGTTCGGGGACGTAGTCGGCGAGGTCGGCGTCGTCGAAGTCGACGCGCTCGCCGCGTTCGGCCGCGAGATACGAGGCCGCGACGAGTTTCGCCACGTCCAGTCCGTCCCGGAGGTCCTCGCGTGCGTTCTCGCCGGCCCGGAACGCCGAGACGACGTGCTCGTTCTGGTCCAGGTAGCCGTAGGTCGCGCCCTCCTGGGGGAGCACCGGCATCTTCCCGCGGTCGGCGGCCTGTTTCTCGACGACGTAGCCCGCGCCCTCGGCCGCGCGGTCGGAGAAGAACACGTCGGTGCCCGATTCCAGCGTGTTGATCGTCCCCGAGTACTCCGGGCCGAGCAGTTCGATCGTGATCCGCAGCCCCGAGCCGACGAAACACCAGGAGTTGGTCGCCTCGCCCACCACGAGGTCGCCCTCGGGGGTCTCGTAGAAGACGCTCGCGGAGGCGTAGTCCTCGCCGGGCGTCTCGTGGTAGTCCACGTCGTACTCCGCGGCCAGCTCGGCGGCGTAGTCGTCCCGGCCCCACTTCAGCGTCGAGATGTCGCAGGTGACCGCGATCGGCTCCAGATCGTCCTCGCCGGGCCGACTGAGGAGGTGCCTGTTGACCTTGTGGGAGTGACACATCATGTCCGAGAGGACGCCGCCACCCTGCCGTTCGGGGTCCCAGAACCACGACGAGTGGGGACCCGCGTGTTCCTCGGCCGAGCGGGCGAGATACGGTCGCCCGGCACCCTCGGCGGAGTCCCACAGCAGCTCCTTCATCCGGTCGACGCCCGGCATGTACACCTGGTTTTCGAGGTAGGCGTGGTTCAGCTCGGTCTCCTCGACCAGGTCGACGATTCGCTGGGCCTCGCCGACAGTGCGGGCGAGCGGTTTCTCCATCGCGATGCCTGCGAGGTCGGCTCCGCCCTGCTGGATCTCCTCGACGATCGCCTCGACCGTCTCGACGCGGGTGTGGTTGGGCGAGGTGACCCAGACCGCGTCCACGTCTTCGTGGCCCACCAGTTCGCGCACGTCCCCCGTCGCGATCGGGTCCCCACTGCCGGCCTCGCGGCAGGCGTCCGCGACCGCCTCGGCCTTGCTGACCGTCGGGTTCATCACGCCCGTCACGTCCGCGTCGCGAATGCGTTCGAAGGTCGCCGCGTGGAACTCCCGTGTGATGAAACCGGCACCCACGAAGCCGACGCCCAGTCTGTTCGTTGCCATGGCACACGGTACGACGGGACGCGGTAAATAGATTCGTTCGATAGTCCAAACAACGGTGGCCGTACCCTACAGGTCGATCGATCGAGACACCGACGCCTCGGCGATCTCCTCGGCGGTGACCTCGCGGCCCCGTTCGGCCGAGAGGTAGATTCCCTCCATCACGAGCATGGAGTTGAGCGCGATCTCGTCGGTCCGGATCTGGTCGACCTCGCCGCGGACGGCCGCGACGAAGTGGTCGTACTGGTTCGGGCGCTCGTCGACCTCGTAGCCGCTCTCGCCCCGAATCAGTCCGTGACGGGTCTCGAAGCCGTCCACGTCGATCTCGACGGTCGTCTCGTAGTCGTTCATCGTCGTCAGGAGTTCGACCGGATCGAAGGCGATCCCGCCCTGGCTGCCGACGACGACGCCGCGCTCGTCTGGCTGGTAGGCGTGCCAGGCGGCCCGCACTTCCAGGCGAGAGCCGTCGGCCAGTCGGGCCGCGCCGGTGCCGGCGTCCTCCACGTCGTGGCCGGACTCTTCGAGACGCTTCCGGTAGAGCTCGGCGTTGTCGCCGGTCAGCTCCTCGCCGAGGCTGTCGTCGGTGTAGTCGAACGTCTGGCCGTTGACGCGCTCGACGGCGGGGTTGCCCAGCAGGTAGAGGTTGCGACCGATCTCGTAGGTGCCGATGTCGAAGACCGGCCCGCCGCCGGCCGACTCCTTCGAGACGAACGCGGGCGTCCCGTAGCCGTCGACGTACGGGCGACCACGCCGCCGAGAGTACACCGACCGGGCGAACGAGACCTCGCCGAGATCGCCCGATTCGACGAAGGTCCGTGCCGCCTGCGTCTCCGGCGTCAGCAACTCGACGTTCTGGACCGCCAGGAGCTTGTCGGCCGCATTGGCCGCGTCGACGATGTTCTCGGCGTCGGTGTAGCTGCCGGCCAGGGGCTTCTCACAGAAGACGTGCTTGTCGGCCTCGAAGGCGGCGACCGCCATCGGCTCGTGGAGGTTGTTGTGGACACAGACGTTGACCACGTCGATCTCCGGATCGTCGAGCATCGCCTCGAAGTCCTCGTAGACGTCCGGAATCCCGAACTCGTCGGCCAGCTCTCCCGCGGCCTCCGTGTCGATGTCCGCGATCGCCTTGACGGTCGCGCCGTCGACGCCTCGATACTTCCGGATGTGTTCTTCGCCTCGATTCCCCGCGCCGATGATGCCGATAGTGACTGTCTCCATGATGGTGTTCGTGTCCGGACTCGGCCGCCACTCGTCGCGACGGCGGCCCGGCGATCAACTGCGAGTGTTCGGAGTATCATCGAAGATACTGTTAAATCCACCGATGGGAACAACAGCAGGTGTTAATGTTGCCGCCGATCCGACGGGATCGGTGCGGCCTGGCTCGCGACCGGCGAGGATTTCAGGCTCCGCCGTCTACCGCGGGTATGTTCGAACAGCGACCGAACCGGGACAGCGAGATCGTCCTGGTGGGCCGGTCCAACGTCGGCAAGTCGACGCTAATGCGCGAGATCACGGGCCACAGCGTCGACACCGGTCAGAAGCCCGGCGTCACCCGCAAGCCCAACCACTTCGACTGGGCCGGTCCGGACTTCATGGTCACCGACCTCCCCGGCTTCGGGTTCATGAACGGCGTCCCCGAGGACGTGCGCGAGCAGATCAAGACCGACGTTGTCCGGTACGTCGAGGCCAACGCCGACAAGATCCTCGTCGGCATCCTCGTCCTCGACGGGAAGGCGGCCGTCGACATCATCGACCGCCACTCCGGTCCCGACGAGATCCCCCACGACGTGGAGCTGTTTCACTTCCTGCGAGACGTCGACGTCGAGCCCGTCGTCGCCGTCAACAAGATGGACAAGGTCGACGACGAGGAAGAGCGGCTAAACGACATCTGCGATCGTCTCGGCCTCTATCCGCCGTGGCAACAGTGGCAGGAGACGATCGCGCCGATCAGCGCCAAGCGGGGCACCGTCGACGCCCTCGACGAGGCCGTCCGCCACCACCTCCACGAGGCCGGGCGAGACGATCTGTTCCAGTTCTTCTAGGACCGTTCTCTGCGTCGGGTGCGCTTCGCGCACCGCTGGCGAGGTCACTCCGGGTCGAGACGCGTGACGGTGAGGTGTTCGACGGTCGACCGGGCCAGTTCTTCGGGCTGGACGCTACAGACCGTGGTGCCGACCCGGACGGGGTCGGTCAGCTCGACGCGGCGCTGGTCGAGTGGCCGCCACGACCGACCGTCCGTCGAGCAGTAGATCGTCAGCGTGTCCCCGACCCGGTCCAGGCGGTACCACGGGGCATCGAGCGACGACTCTTCGAGGTGGCGGGTCGTCCCGCCCTCCCCTCGGCTCGTCCGCCAGTCGATTTTCGTCCCGTGGCCCGCGGTGAGCCCGACGTGTCCGTACGACGCCTCGTCGTCGAGTCCGTCTCTGATCATCAGCCCGGCGGTGCTCCACTCGTTGGCACCGTCGAGGTCGGTGAACTGCCCCTCGATCCGGACCGGCCCGTCGACGCTGGCACAGCGGAAGTGAAACTCGTTCCACTCGCCGTAGATGTTCTTCCCGGAGCCGGAGACGTGCCACTCGTCGCCCTCCAGCGTCGACTCGCCCGCGACGATCACGTCCCCGACATCGATCCCGTCGGTGAGCGAGAACGTCTCTTCGGCGGTCGGCACGACCGAGGGATCGGAGACCACGAGCGCGTTCCGGAGTTCGACGCGGGCCCCACCGGCCCAACTCTCCGTGAGAGAGAGCTCCCAGTTGCGCTGTTCGGCGATGTTCGTGACGATGCTCAGCCCCGTTCCGGTGCCGGTTCTGGTCGTCGTGTACCCGTCTTCGAGGACGCGCTCGCGTTCGGCCTCGGGGATGCCGGGGCCGTCGTCGGCGACGTACAGCCCGCCGGATGGCAGCGGCCCGACGCGGACGGTCACGCCAGAGCAGCCGTGGTCGACCGCGTTCTTGAGCAGGTTTTCGAGGACCGGCCGGATGCTCGACCGAGGCGCGTTGACGACGGCGTCCGCCCCGAACTCGATCTCCAGCGACGCGGCGTCGAAGCCGACCAGTTCCCACACGTCCTCGAGGAGGTCGGACAGCGACACCGGACTCGACTGTCCGACGCCGACCCCCTCGGGCGAGAGCGACGAGTTCTCCAGGACCGTCTGCGTGAGATCGTCGAGGATCTCGTCGATGCGCGTGATCGCCTCGCTGGCCTGTTCGAGCGTCGTCACGTCGCCGGTCTCGCGGGCCAGGGCGATCCGGCCGCTGGCGATCTGAATGGGGCTCTTCACGTCGTGTCGGATCGACCGGACGAACTCCTCCATCCGTTCGTCCTGGCACTTCAGGCGCTCGCGTCGCTCGACGATCTCCGTGACATCGCGAGTCCAGCCGACGAGTCCGACGACCTCGCCGTCGTGTTTCCAGGGCAGTTTCGTCGTCCACGACCAGTGGGTGCCGTCGGGCGTCGTGTAACTCGCCTCCTTGTCGTAGATCGGTTCGCCCTCCTCGATGACCCGGAGATCGTCCTCGTAGGACGCGAGGGTGTTGTCCGACTCTCCGTACACCTCCACGTCGGTTTTGCCGATGAACTCCTCGGAGCTGAAATCGCCCGGACTCGTCGACTTGCGGAGGTGACGAGCCGCGCGGTCCTTGACGTACACCGCGCCCTCGACGCCGTCGAGAATCGCCCTGAACATGCTACTCTCAGCGGCCTGGTCGCGGCGGCGTTCGTACCGGTCGACGGCGGCGGCGAGGCGATCGGGCAGGTCGTCCTCGTCGAGGACGATCTCGCTCGCACCGACCTGCGTGGCGCGTGCTGCCGTCCGACCGGCCGAGTCATCGAGCGACAGGAGGATGGGGCGGTGCTCGTCGACCGCGTGAATCCGTTCACACGCCTCGACGACCGACGCGTCGGTCGGGGCTGCCGTCACCAGCACGCAACCCACGTCGCGGCGGTCCGACAGCGTCGCGAGTGCGGCCTCGACGCTGTCGACGACGACGACGACCTCGTCGAACGAACCCGCCGAGCCAGACCGGACTTGAGCCACCGCCCGCTCGCGTCCGCCGACCACGAGAACCGTGGTCGGGTCACTCAGTAAGTCGTCCATCAGTCACCAGTTCCGAGTGAGAGCACCAGCCGACGCGTCTTAATTCCCAGCTTTTCTTTCGATAATCGGACGTAGTATGAAGGATTCTCGTTCTGAAACGGACCGGAAACGAGGTGCAGCGTCCGTCGATGACGGCCCGGAACGCCGACCCGAATCCGTGACGGCGACAGCGACGCCACTGTGACAGGCAGTGCGAGACGGGCGAAAGACGAGGGCGACCGAGACGGTCGCCACGAACGCACCCGCTGCGCTCGCCGTGCGGGCCCGGCGAGAAGTAGTCCGGTGTCAGGCGACGTTGAATCCCTTATCGCGCAGGAAGTCCTCGACGCGACCCGTGTGGTTCCCCTGGAGTTCGATCTGACCGTCCTCGACGGTCCCGCCGCAGGCGAACTTGGACTTGAGATCCGACGACAGGCTGTCCATGTCCACGTCCGATGGATCGAACCCTTCGATGATCGTTACCTCCTTACCGTAACGGCGCTCGTCGATGCGGATGTTGATCTCCTGAGACTCCTTGGCCACGTCTTCGCAGACGCAGAGTTCCTCAGGGAGCCCGCACGTCGAGCAGACTTCCGACATTACACTGCGGGCTACGAAATCAACGTATTAAATACTGTCGGGGTTATTTCGCCGTGCCACGCGAGCGAACGATCTCGTCGACGAGCGAGACGGCCCGATCGGCCGCCGCCTCGTCGACCGTGCCGGCGTAGCGAGCCCGTTCTCTGATCGATGCCACCTCGCGTGCGCGCTCGTCGGCGTCGACGGCGTCGAGATACGCTCGGACGGTCTCCTCGGCACGGCGCGGCCGGTCGTGTTCGCGCCCCAGATGGTACACGAGCCGCTGAAAGGCCCGCTCGGCGTCTCGCTCGGGGGTCGACCGGGGCTGGTAGTAGAGCCACACGCCCCGGTAGACGCGCCGGCCCAGATCGCTCCGGCGCACGCCGATCACGGTCCCGACGATCGCGAGCAGTCCCAGTGCCGCCTCCCGACGGGACGGCAGCGAACTGGTCGGGCCGGGCCGGTCCGTCGTCGCACCGACAGTGTCGGTGGGGGACTCGCCGACCCGCGTCGCGGTCGAGATGCTGTCTTCCGGGTTGACGCCGGGACGACTCTGGGGACCGAGCGGCGTTCCCCCGGCGTCGGTATCGTTGTCGACCGGCGTGAGCGGCTGTGGGGTCGCCGTCGGCGTCGGCGACCACTCCGGGCCGCCGCTCTCGTTGGTGTCGACGGACGGGCGGTCTCGTTCGCGGGCCGACTCGACGTTCCGGTCGCGGGCGCTCTCTCGGTCGCTGGCCGGCGTCGGGTCGAACCGGACCCAGCCGTACTCTTCGAAGTAGACCTCGACCCAGGCGTGGGCGTTCTGTCCGCGCACGACCCATCGATCCTCGGCGACCCGTTCGCCGGACGTGTAGCCGACGGCCATCCGCGCCGGGATGTCCTGTGTCCGCAGCATCGTCGCCATCGTCGTCGCGTAGTAGGTGCAGTAGCCGGCCGACATCTCGAAGAGGAAGGCGTCGGCGACGTTACCGTCGGGACGGCGCACGTCCAGCGAGTACTCGCGGTTGTTCTCCAGCCAGTTTTCGATCGTCAGCGCCGTCTCGTAGGGCGTACGCGCGTCGCGTGTGAGCCGCTCGGTCCGCTCGCCGACGCGGTCGGGCGTGCTCGCGGGCAGTTGCGTGTACGTCTCGTTGACTCGCGCGGGGTAGGCACGCGTGGTGTCGTTGAGCTGGGCGGGCGTGGCCGCGGGGACGGCACTGGTGACGCGATAGCTGTCGCCCTCTCGAATGGGTGCGCCGGTCGCGAGGCCCCCGTCGCCGCCGACGCGTGTGGCGGGGTTGCCACGGCTCTGGATCGGCTTCCAGGCCGCCGGCATCACCCCGGCGTCCGTTTCGGCCCGGAAGCGCTGCTCGACGATCCGGGTCGGGCCGGGCGGCTCGTCGAGTCGGTCACCGCCGTACGCGCGGCTGTTGGTCTGACTGACCCACCCGTCACCGGTGTACCGGTCGAAGCTCCCGATCCGCCAGTAACGAGGCTCGCTGCTGGTGACGGTAAAGCGGACCTCGGGCGAGAGGCTGATCGAGCCCTGGACCGAGAGCTGGTCGCCGCTCTGGAGGAGACTCGCCTCGACCGTGTCCGAGCCGGTGCCGTCGACGTTCAGCGACAGCCCCGCAGTGGCGGGGACGACCGACACCAGCGACGGGACGACGACCATCAGCGCGGCCGTCACGAGGATCGTCTCGGCGTCGACGATCGGTTCGCCGCGGCGGTCGAAGTCGCCAAAGCCAAGCGCCGCCACCGCGGCGACGACGCCCGACAGCGTCGTCAGCAGGTCGGCGTCGCCGGTCAGGACCAGGAACCCCAGCGTCCCGCCCGCCGCGGCGACGGACAGGGCATAGCGGCGTCGCATCGCGAAGTACCACGTCAGGAAGGTGGGCGCGGGCGTGACACCGAGCACCCACGCCCGAATGTTGGTGATCCGCAGGAGCGTGTTGCCAGTCAGCAAGGAGAGCGTGTCGGTCAGCAACTCCCCGATCCGCGGCGAGCCGCTCAGTTGCTGGACGTACCACCAGAGCCCGACCAACAGGAGGACGCCGCCGAGCGCGACGGCACTGCGCGGGGGCAGGAGACGGGCCAGCACCGTCGCGGCGACCAGCGAGGCGGCGACGACCGCCAGAAACCGCGACGGGAGCCCGACCACGTCGATGAAGAAGTACAGCACTTGCAGCGTCGAGAGGAGCATCGCCGCGACCGCGACCAGCGCCGCAGTCCGGGTCCGTCCGGGGACGCCGTCGACGGCGGGCCAGCCGAGCCCCAGCCGACCTGCCGTGCTCACGAGACACCCTCCGCGACCAGCGGATTGTCGCGCGTGGTCGTCAGTTCCGTCAGTTCGTGGACGGCGTCGCCGAGCGAGACGGTCACGCCCGTGGCGTCGGCACGGACGCGTACGTCGGCCCGGTTCCAGGCGGTCTCGTCGACGTCGCCGCTGCTCGTCCGCGCGAGGAGTTCGAGCGCCCGCTGGCGGTGGCGCTGGCCGCCGCCCGCCTCGATCGAACCGGCCGGGACCGTCATCGCGGTGGTCAGCCCCGCTCGGAGCGCGCCGACGAGGACCGTCGCCGCGCCAGCGGCCATCTCGTCGGCGTGACCCTCGGTCGACCGTGCCGCGATCGAGATCCCCTCGCCGCCGACGGGATCGGAGAACTCCGTCACCAGCAGGTCGTCGTGTTTGGCGCTCGACTTCCAGTGGACGTCTCGCAGCGAGTCGCCGGGCACGTACTCGCGGAGTCGGTCGAACTCGCTGCGCTGGCCGCTGTCCAGTCCCAGCGTCCGCTCGAAGGTCGCGCCGCCCAGTGAGTAGACCGCCGGATAGACGACGACCTCCGTGCGCTCGGTGACCTCGTGGCGCTGTTCGACCAGCCCGAGCACGTCCCGGACGGCGACGGTCGTCCGGGAGAGTTCGTAGACCCCGCGTGCGTCGTACCTGAGGTCGTAGCTGACCGTCGCCGGCAGCGTCCGCTCGAATTCGGCCGCCGCCGACAGGCCGTCGGCGAGCCCCTCGGTGATCGTCGCGACGCCGCGTCCCTCGACCGTCAGCGAGACGGTCCGGGACTCGCCGGGAAAGCCACGACGGGGTTGGCTGCGCTCGACCGTCGGTGCCCCCGCCCGTGTCACCTGGAGCGCGCCGACCGCGAGGGCGATCGACAGCGGCGCGGCGACGGCGTTTAGCGACCGCGGGCCCGACAGCCACGCCATCGTCACTGCCAGTCCCACGACGGCGAGCGTCGCGGCGCCGCGGCGTGTCGGTCTCATTCTTCGATCGGGACAGTGTCGAGAGCCGTCCGGACCAGCCCCGCGCCGGTCTGTTCGGCGGTGTCGGTTCGGATGCGGTGGGGCAACACGACGCGTGCTTCCGCGCGCACGTCGTCGGGGACGACGTAGTCTCTGCCGTCCAGTACCGCGCGGGCCTGTGCCGCCCGCAAGAGCGCGATGCTCCCGCGCGGGCTCACGCCCAGTTGGCCGTGTTCGCGGGTGTAGCGTGCCAGCCGCGTCGCGTACTCGCGAAGCGGCGCTTCGATCGTCACGTCCGAGACCGTCCGCTGAGCCCGGCGAAACTCCTCGACGCTGGCGACCGGCGAGAGGCGCTCGATCGGGTGGTCGCTGACGACGCGAGCGAGCATGGCCGCCTCGTCGTCGGCGCTGGGGTAGCCGAGGTGGAGCTTCTTCATGAAGCGGTCCAGCTCCGCCATCGGGAGCGCGTATGTCCGGTTCTGCTCGACGGTGTTCTGGGTCGCGATGACGGTGAACGGATCTGGCACGTCCCGCGTATCCCCGTCGACCGTGACCTGCTCTTCTTCCATCGCTTCCAGCAGCGCCGACTGGGTCTTGGGCGGCGCGCGGTTGATCTCGTCGCCCAGGACGACGTTCGCGAAGATCGGTCCCTCCTGGAAGGTGAACGTCTCGGTCTGCTGGTTGTACACGTTGACGCCCGTCACGTCCGACGGCAACAGATCCGGCGTGAACTGGACGCGCTTGAAGCTACCGTCGAAGGAGGCCGCGACGGCCTTCGCCAGCATCGTCTTGCCGACGCCGGGAACGTCCTCCAGTAGGATATGGCCCCGCCCCAGCATCGCGGTCAGGATGTGCTCGATCTCCTCGTGGTGGCCGACGATGACCCGCTCGACGTTCTCGATGACCTGGGTCGCGACTCGGTTCGCCTCGCCGAGGGCAGAGTCGGAGTGGGACCCTCGTGATGTGTCGGTATCTGTCATTGTTGTCAGTGTCCACCGCAGGCGCGCTGTCACGGGACCACGCCCCGGCAGTGGCCCCGTCGGCGGACGGCCTGGGACTGCCGTCGCCGGGCGCGATGCCGGTCGTGGCCCCTCCTTAGGGATCAGCGCTTGTAATACTGCTGCCTGTTACCACGACACGCATACGACCGCAGACAGACGACACGGTCCGCCAGACCGTCGAGCTACCACTCCTTGCAGTCGGGACAGACCAGCCCGTCCTCGCCCTGCCAGCGGTACGAAACCGAGGCCCCACACCGGCAGCAGGGCTCGCCGTCGGGCGACCAGGCCGCCGTCGTCACTGCCGGCTCGACGCCGTCCGGTGACACCCGACCGCCGTCGTCGCCCGCCTGCTCGTTCCCACTCGTCGACGACTCGTCTCGGGGCTCGTCGTCCGTGGCGTCGCCGACGAAGTCCGTCAGCGAGGCGTCGTCACTCATACCAACCCGTTGGGACGGGCGAACATTGGACCTGTCGGTGGGGACCGAACCGCGCCCGGACCCGCCGACAGCGATTTCGGCCCCGACGACCTCCGACGAGACGTGCCCGCGACAGTACGTCGAGACGCACTGCTGGCCGCCCTCGCGTCGGCCGGACTGCTCGCGCTGTTGGTCGCCGAACGAGCGGTCGACGCGCTCACCGCCCCGGCGGCGATCGCCAGCGGCGTCGCGGTGGCGCTACTGGTCGAAGTCGCGTTCCTGCGATCGACGGCGGTCGCGCGCCTGTGGACGCGCCCGGCGATCCAGCTGGGCTCGGCGGGCGGGCTCCTCGCCGTTGGACTGGCCGGCTACGCGCTCGCCGGGCCACTCGTCGTGGCGGCGCTGTCCTGGGGACTGGTCACCTACTTCGCCCTGCTCTGTGTGCTCCTGGCGAGCGGTCGCCGTCCGACGACCGAGTGACGGACGGCGGCGGCCGAAAGAGCTTTGTCGTGGTACCGGGTACCACGGGTGATGATCGACGGCTCTACGTGCCCGAACTGCGGCGGCCACGTCTCCACGACCAACGGCACCGACTACGAGTGTGACGACTGCGGGAGCGAGTTCGACACCGCCGACCTCTTTCTGCCCTGATCCCCGACAGTTTTGCCGACGCCCGACCAAGCGATGAGCGATGGTCACGTTCGCCCCGCCGAACACGACGATATCTCGGCGATACAACGCGTCGCCCGAGAAACCTGGCACGCCGCCTACGACCCCGTCCTCGGCCCCGAAGCCGTCGACGCGACGGTCGAGGAGTGGTACGCCGAGTCGGTCGTCGCCGACGGCATCGCGAACGACGCGACCGCCTACCTCGTCGCGGTCGACGACGGCGTCGTCGGGTACGCCTTCGGCGGCCAGATCGAAGCCGACCTCGCCGGCCTGTCGGCGATCTACGTCCAGCCCGACCGCTGGGGCGCGGGCATCGGACACCGACTGTTCGTCGCCCTCACCGACCGGCTCCGAGAGCGCGGCCCCGAACGGCTCCAGATCCGCGTGCTCGCGGCCAACGACCGAGCACGAACGTTCTACGAGCGCCACGGCGCGACCCTCGCCGACCGCCAGCAGATCACGCTCGCCGAGGTTCCTGTCGACAAAGTGACCTACGAACGACCGCTGTGAGTCGCCGCGCGCTTTCGAAATCCTTTTTGATACCCTCGGCGTCGTCCCGAATGCGCGCCGCCTTAGCTCAGACTGGGAGAGCACTCGACTGAAGATCGGGCTGTCCCCGGTTCAAATCCGGGAGGCGGCATTTTCCTGCGACCGAAGGGAGCAGTGAAAATGCTCCCGAGCGGATTTGAACTAGACCGAGATTCTGCGAGCGGAGCGAGCAGGGTCTCGGGCGTAGTTCACAATCCGGGAGGCGGCATACCCTTCTCGGTTTACATGCCGGAACGACATTCCCCCTTAGCCGGGGGTCTGTCCGGGGGTGGTCAGCGTGACCGATTCCGACCCCGTAGAACGCGACGACGGAGTCGATTCTCCCGACGCGAACCTCAGGGAAGAGAGCCTCGAAACTACGGTCAGGCGCTGTCTGCACGGATGGACGCACTCTCGAAGCAAGTCTCGGGGCTCCGCGAGGAACGACACGACGAGCGAGAGCAACGAGACGAGTTAGAGGACGAGCTGGACGCGCGCGACGAGCGAGTCGACGAACTCGAAGCGGAAGTCGCGCGACTGGACGCACGAGCGGTGGTGAAAGAGGAGAGCGACTACGACGATGTCGACGCCGACGAGCACCGCAAGGAGATCGAAGCCATCGCGCTGCAGCTCTTCGGCGGCTGGGCACACGAGTATCCCGACGGAAGCCGCGACCGCGGCGACTGGCACATGCTCCTACTCGGGGACCCCGGCTGTGGGAAGTCCACGTTCCTCCGCTACGTCGATCAGATCGCACCGCGGTCGACCTACGCCTCGGGGAAGGGTGCGACGGCGGCAGGCATGACCGCGGCGGCGGTCGCTGACGACTTCGGAGATACAGAATGGGGGCTGGAAGCCGGTGCGCTGGTGCTGGCCGACGGCGGGATCGCCTGCGTCGACGAGATCGACAAGATGCAGTCCGATGCAGTGTCCTCGATGCACGACGCTCTGGAGAGCCAGCAGGTCCACGTCAACAAGGCGGGGATCAACGCCACGCTGAACGCTCGCACCTCGTTACTGGCGGCAGGGAACCCGAAGAACGGCCGCTTCGAGCGCTACCGTCCGAAGGGCGAACAGATCGACATGGGGCCGACGCTCCTCTCCCGGTTCGACCTGATGTTCATGATGTCCGATCAGCCCGATCGGGAAGACGACGCCGAAGTCGTCGAGTACATGCTCCAGAGTCGGCAGGCTGCCGGTCGGCATACCCGTGGGGAGGAGCTGAGTGACGAGGAACAGCAACGGGTCGAACCGGCGATCGATCGAGCGGTGATGCGGGCCTACGTTGCTTACGCCAAGCAGACCTGCCGTCCGATCATCGAGGATGAGGAGGTTGCGGAGCGACTGAAGCAGTTCTTTGTCGAGTTCCGAGCGAGTGCTGGTGAACAAGATGACGATTCGCCGATTCCGCTGACGTTCAGGAAGGTCGAGGCCATACAGCGGCTGGCAGAGTCCAGTGCACGGGTTCGGCTTTCGGATATCGTGGAGATTGAGGATGTAGAGAGGGCAATTATGCTTGTGACGAAGTCGATGAAGCAGGTGGGGTACAATCCTGAGGAAGGTGAGTTTGATGCAGATATTATCGAGACAGGACAGTCGAAAAGTCAACGAGAACGGCGTGAGACAATTCTGGCTATTGTAGAGGAACTGGATGGGGCGACAGTGGAAGAGATTGCTCAGAGAGTGGAATTCGACCAACAGTTACTCAAGCACGATATTGAAATTCTGAAGGAGGCGGGAAGGATTCATCTAATGGACGGCAAGTTCCGGAAAGCGTAGCAGGCAGTGTGATCGTACTATATCTGAGTTCCTTTTTTATTGTGTCTTGGAATAGATCGCAGGGTGATAAGTTCTCTTAAGTATTATATGCGGTGTCCAATGTTTAGGAGATATGGAGCATAATTACGAACCAGTCAAACTAAAACGGATAGGTACAGGATCAAGTTTTCAATCAAGATATGACCTGACCCGGAATCGATTATCTAATAATAATATTGATTCTTTACAAGATGCTGTCGAAAAGTTGCGCAAGACTATCTCAAAAGCCGGATCATTAAATATCATAAAGGAATTGTCATTACACGAAACGATTCGTTCTGCGATATTGCATTCTCTAAATATTGACACTGGAATCCCGCCAGCAATGGTGGAGTACCTGTTTGGCGTTTGTACAACTATCGAACCGACTTCAGGTAACACTGATATTGGGTTCTATGATGTTATAGATGCGCTCTCGCTTGTGGAGGATAGGCTTCGGTTTGAAAATTTGAAAAATCTGGATGATGCAGAGACAATCGAAGAAAAGCAACAATCATTTATACAAATCCAATTGATGGAAAAAGAAATATCTACGGGTCCATTTGTACATGGTCGGCAAAGACGAGAATATGCTCGGAGAGTTCTGGGGAAGTGCGATAATTATATTGTGGATATATTAGACATATCTGTGACAGACTCTATTCTGTCTGCCGATCTCTTGGGAGAAGTAATGGGGCAGCATATTCAGCAAACAATCCTACAGGCTCTACAAGGACTAATTCAAAAAGGAGCTCAATCAGACATCATCTCTCATTCTGAGGTTCTTAGTAAGCAAAAACCAGATAAAGAATTATTCCGTCTTGTATTGGAATACGATAGACAGAGGTTAGATCCAATCAATAATTCCGATGGCTTTTCTGAAGAGAAGGATGTCCTATTTGGTAATTTATCGTCCCATGTCAAAAAAGTAGGTATCGAAAAAGAAGCTGTGAAGCAAGCGCTGAATTCTAGTACAGTGCCATATGACACTTTCTTGGAAGAATTTGGAATATCGATTGGAGAATACAAGAGTGATCCGGCAGATTTATCTGGTTCCATTAATAAATTTGATTATCCTTTTGACCATAATCCGTTACATGAATATCCAATTCTTGTTGATCGAGAGGGAAAAATATATCATGGACCTTCAAATTCGTTGTATTATTCTCTCTCAACAAGGCCCTATTACGAGCTTTTAGATTCAGAATATAAAGATGAAGCGGATGAACTGATAGGGGAAGGGAACGAAATCTGGGTTCTTGAATGTCTGGACAGAATCTCAGACGAAAATGTGGAAATAATCCATAGTGCCGAATACGATTACAAAGATGGAGAATCAGATTTTGTCTTGATATACGATGATACTTTAGTTGTACTTGAGTGTAAGACTAGAGGTCCAAAATTGGAGACAAGGAAAGGCCCATTCGGGGATTTTAATGAGATTCAAGCAAATCTCTCAGATATTATTTCTGGTCCATATGAGCAGGCTACGAAACTGATTAATGCGATTCGAGAAGGTGAAATAGACGAAATCAAAACTGGCTATGGGACAAGACAGTTGTCGGATGATGATTTTGACTCATATATTCCCGGAGTGATCTTAGCCCGTTCTCTCAACGCAGTTGGAACTACATTATACCCCGACGCTGTAGAGTTCAATAATGAGCTTCCATTTGTCACTGATTTATACAGTTTTCAAACAATATGTCGGCATGTCCAAGGGAGCAGTGGATTTTTGGATTATCTCGAACGTCGAGTGGCCGTAGCAGAGCAGGGACGGGTGTTTAGCGTAGACGAACTGGACTACGTCGGTGCATACCTTGATAGCAATCTTTCATTTCCTGAGGCACCATCAGAATGCCTGATCGATATTATCGATTCAGGTAGTCATCTCGACCGGACTTACGAATCGGATATCGATGGGCTACCCAATGAAGATATTCCTCGCCTTTAAACGTCGATATTAGTACTGCAGTTTTGTCCCAGTTCATCAAGAACCACGACACGCGACCTGCCATATCGCGATAGAGCCCCTCCCTCGAACCCAGACGGTGATTGCTGCTGTCGCAGTGCGTACTGCGAGCGATCCATCCGGTCAAACGCATCGGTTCCGCGCACGTCGGCGGTCCTACGACCGCCGGCCACGAGCGAAGTTTGTATGACGGACGGCCGAAAAGGGACGCGTAATGGGATCGCCGAACGTCTTGCTCGTCGTGCTCGATGCGACCAGGAAGGACCACCTCTCGTGTTACGGTTACGACCGGCCGACGACGCCGGAGCTGGACGCGGTGGCCCAGGCCGGGACCCGCTACGAGCAGGCGATCGCGCCGGCACCGTGGACGCCGCCCTCCCACGCGTCGATGTTCACGGGTCGATATCCGTCCGGGCACGGGAGTTTCGGCACGCAGCCGCTGGGAGAGTACGACGGGGCGACCGTCGCCGAGTTGCTCTCGGCGGCGGGGTACGCGACGTTCGGGTTCAGCAACTCCCACCACACCAGCATCGAGCAGGAGTTCGACCGCGGATTCGACTACTACCACGACATCCTCGCGTTGCCGCGGTTCATGGACACGATGTACGAGCCCAGCCTGGATTTCCTCCGGTTTCTCCCGCGGTACTTCCGGGACGGCTACGACATCTCGGACTTCCAGCGGCGCAAGCTCGAAACGCAGGTTCGGCGAGCCGACGGCCCCTTCTTCGGGTTCATCAACTTCAACGCGACACACGCGCCCTACAGGCCACCCGAGGAGTTCAGAGCGCCGTTCGAGGAGCGCTTCGACGACTGGGACGCGGTCGACGAGACGGCGGCCCGGAAGGTCGGCGACGACGAGGGATACGAGTACATCCTGGGCGACGTGACGATGTCGCCGACCGAGTGGGAGCTCGTGGAGTGCTGGTACGACGCCGAGATCAGGTACGTGGACGCGCTGCTGGGCGAGCTGTTCGACTGTCTGCGACGGCAGGGGGTCTACGACGACACGCTCGTCGTCGTCACCGCGGACCACGGCGAGCACTTCGGCGAGCACGGGCTGGCCTACCACCAGTTTTCGCTGTTCGAGGAGCTGCTCAACGTCCCGCTGCTGGTCAAGTGGCCCGAGGGCGACCGGCCGTCGCCGGCTCCCGGGACGGTGTCGGACCGGCTCGTGTCGCTGGTCGATCTCGTCCCGACGATCTGTGAGTGGGCCGGCGTCGCGGTGCCAGACGAGGTCGACGGCCGGGCACTGACCGGCGACGACGACCGCGACGCGGTCTTCGCGGAGTACGACCGGCCGTATCCGCCGCTGCGCGAGCGGCTCCAGCAGTACGACAGCTTCGAAGCCTACGACAGGGGCTTGCAGGCGGTCCGGACCGAGACGCACAAGCTGATCCGACCGACAGTCGGCGAAGCGACGCTGTATCGCCTGACCGGCGACGGCGAGGTCGAGGTCTCCGACGACGAGCGCGAGGCGGCACTGGCCCAGCGTCTGGACGAGACGCTCGAACCGCTCCCCGATACGAGTCGAACCACGGAGCTGGACGATCACGTCAGCGATCACCTGGAGAAGATGGGGTACCTGTGAGGGCGGGCGGTGTCAGTAGTCCCGGACCGCGGCGACGATCCCCGCGGTCTGGCCGACGCCAGCGACGGCGAGGCCGGCGACCAGCACCAGGGGATCACCGCTCACGACGGTCCCCGCGACGTAGACGATCGCGCCGAGAACGCTCAGGACCGCACCGCCCGTGTACGCCAGCGGCGAGCGGTCGACGTGGCGGCCCGTGTAGGCCAGTCCGGCGGCGGGGACGAGCAGCCAGCCGACGACGGTGAGCCACAGCAGCGACGACGCGGGCGGCGTCTGCAAGAGACCGGTCGTCCCGAGTAGAGTGAGCGCGAGCCCGACGAGCAAGACGAGTCGCCACGCGCGCAAGACGCCGCGGCGCATCTCCGACCACGAGAGCACGGTGAAGGCGACGAGGACGGCGTCCATCACCAGGTGAGCGATCAGGACCGTCCGAAGCGCCAGCACGTCCAGATGTGCGGCGATCGCGAACGTCCAGGCCAGCGGCACGAGGACGACGGGACCGTTCTCGCGGAGGCGACGAAGCATACAGAGTGTATTGTGACCGTCCCACAAGAACGTGGTGTGACACCGGCGCGCACAATCCTTTTGCCGTCCCGCACTGATGATCGAGTATGACATACCGGGTCGTCGGCGCGAACTTCGACCAGATGCACATGAACACGAATCTCGGCTGGGCCCACGACCACCCCGAGATGGAGGTCGTCGCCGTCTGCGACGAGGAGCCGGAGACTTCGACCGGCTCCGTTGAGACGGCCGTCGAAGAGTGCGGGCTCACCGGGGACGACGTCTACGACGATCTGGAGCGGTGTCTCGAAGCGACGGCACCGGACGTGGTGTTTGGCTGCCCGCGCAACTCGAAACACGCCGCGTTCGTCGAGCGGGTCGCGGCCTACGACGTACACCTCGCCATCGAGAAGCCAATGGCCGTCACCCTCGCCGACGCCGACCGGATGCTCGACGCGATGGCCGACACGGACCGGCGCTTCGTCGTCAACTGGCCGGTGATGTGGGACCCCGTGAAACACACCGTCGAGGAGCTCGTCGCCAGTGGCACCGTCGGCGACGTGATCGAGGTCCAGTACTACGGGGGCAACGCTGGCGCGCCCCCGGACGACAGCTGGTTCTACGATCCCGAGGACGGCGGCGGATCGATGCTCGACTACCTCGGCTACGGTGCGACGTTCTCGACGTGGTTTCGCGGCGGAGAGCTCCCCGAGTCGGTGACCGCCGAGCGGTACGTCCCGGAGGGGATGGACGTCGACGTACAGAGCTCGACGATCTGCCGGTACGAGGAGGGGCTGTCGACGCTCCAGACCTCTTGGCGGCTGCTCACCAACCCCTGGGAGATCCAGCCCCAGCCGGTGAAGGGGTACGAGATCGTCGGGACCGAGGGGACCGTCAGCACGCGCCACCCCGACGCGGCGATCCGCGTGACGACCGCAGACCGGCCCAAGGGGTACACCGTCGAGCCGGATCCGCTGCCCGACCGCTTCGAGAACCTGGCGACCTACCTCGTGGACCTGATCGAGACCGACCGGGAGCCGGAGGGGCCGGCCGATCCCGCCTTCTGCCGGGCGGCCCATCGGATCATCGAGACGGCACGGCGGAGCGCAGAGCGAGGCGAGCGACTCGACCTGGTGGAGTGACGCCGAGACCGACGTTACTGGAGGTTCACGGTCAGCAGCCACGCCTGCCCGAAGGCGAGCGCGCCGAGCACGAGGTGGACGAGCGCCTCGTAGTATCGCGGACGGACGGCAGCCTCTAGATCGAGGAGGAGGCGGGTGGATCGAAGGCAGAGGTAGGCCGTGACCGACAGTGCGGGGAGCAGGGTCAGGCCGAGCAGCCGCGGGCCGCGGGTGACCGAGAGTTCGCCGTCGAGGCCGAAGTGCCAGCCGACGATCATCGTCTCCGGGAGCGACGGAGCCAGCAGGAAACCCGACGCGACCGTCGCGAGGACCAGTGCGAGCGACGTGAGCTCGGGGAGGGCGCGCCGAGAGACAGTCACGGCTCGCTCACGACCGTTGGGTCGGCGCTGGCGGGGTCCCGGATCGACGGTGCCGTTCGAGGCTTCGTGTCGGCCGAGTGTCGATCGACGATGGTGGTGTCTGGCATCGGTAGGTCACACTGAGTCCGTCGGGAGTATAGGGACGCGACCAGTGCTTCACGCGCTGAAGCACCGGGAACCTTTTTACGGTCCACTCGTGCGTACCGACAGTCGTGAGTGAGGAGCCCGACGTCGGGACCGTCGCGGGGCTGCTCGAAGACGAGACAGCGCGGCGTATCCTCACGCAAACCAGCCAGGAACCCATGTCAGCGAGTACCCTCGAACAGCGGTGTGACGCGTCAGGACCGACGATCTACCGTCGGCTCGAACAGCTCGAAGCGTCCGACCTGATCGTCGGACAGACCCGGCCCGATCCCGAAGGGGGCCACCATCGGACGGTGTACGAGCCGAACGTCCGGAGCGTGACCGTGGAGCTGGTCGAGGGGGAACTGGAACTGTCGATCGACCGTCGGGAGAACATGGCCGACCGGCTCACGCGGTTCGTGGAGGAGATCTAGATGACGATAGAGACACTCGGGACGGTCGGACTGCTGTTACAGGGCTACGAACTGGTCGGTGCGGCGCTTGGCCTGTTCATCGCCTACCTGGCGTTCAGGGGGTATCGGCGCAACGACAGCCGACCGATGCTGTTCTTCGCGATCGGGTTCGGGATCATTCTGGGGTTGCCCCTCCCCGTCGTCGCGCTGTCGCTGGTGTTCCCGTGGCTGTCCGGTCCGGGAGGACAGGCGATCATCCAGACGTTCGAACTGGTCGGTCTCGTCTGTATCATCTACGCGCTCCGGATGGACCCCTGACGGTCACACCGCCGACAGTCACTCCCGCGCGGGCGGTGGGGTGTATCCCTCCAGATCGGCGTCCCGCAGGTCGACGTCGGCCCCGTCTTCGGCGGCCTTGTACGCGGCCATACAGAGCCGGAGGATCCGGACGCCGTCGGAGAGGTCGAGCGTACCGTTCTCGCCGGCTCGGAACGCCGCCACCGCATCCCGGTTCTCGGCGACGAAACCCGCGGTGACCACGTCGGCGGCGGCGATGGGCATTCGCCCGCTGGTGGCGGTCTGTTTCTCCGCCCACCCCTCGCCCTCGCCCAGCTCGTCCGAGAAGAAGACGCTGGAAGACTCGTCGTCGGACAGCACCTGCCCGGAGTACTCCGGCCCGAGCAGCTCGATCGTCCGACGGACGCCCGAGCCGACGTAACACCACGATCCGGTCGCTTCCGAGACGACGGTCCGGCCGTCCTCGTCCTCGTAACGCACCGTCGTCCGGGCGTAGTCGTCGACCGGGTTCGACCGGAAGTCGATGCCGAAGTCGGCTTCGAGCTGGTCGGCGTAGTCGTCCTGTTGCCACTTGATCGTCTCCGTGTCGGCGGAGACGCTGACCGGTTCGAGGTCGTCCCCGCCGTTCGGGTCCGACAGCAGGAAGTCGTTGCCCGCGAGCGCGTGACACAGCATGTCCGTCAGCGCGCCCCCACCCTGCTTGCGGCCGTCCCAGAACCACCCGGAGTGGGGACCGCCGTGTTCGGCCTGCGATCGGGCGATGTAGGGACGGCCGGCCCCGCGGCCCTGCTCCCACAGCAGCGTCCGGAGCTTGTCGATGTCGGGCTCGTGGGGCCAGTTCTCCAGATAGGCGTGGGGGAGGTCCGCTCCCTCGACGAGGTCGACGATCCGGTTGGCCTCCCGAAGGTTCCGTGCGACCGGTTTCTCCAGGGCGATGCCCTGTAGCTCGGCCCCGTCTTCGAGTGCCTCGACGGCCGCCTCGACCACGTCGACGCGCGTGAAGTTCGGGCTGGTCACCCACAGCCCGTCCACGTCGGGGTCCGCGACGAGGTCGGCGACGGCGTCCTCGCCGTAGACGCTCGGATCGCCCCACCCCTCCTCGCGGCAGGTGTCGGCGAGCGATTCCGCGTTCTCCCGCGTGCGGTTCTGGATCCCCGCGACGTGAACGTCCGGGAGATACCCCACGCTGGGCGCGTGCGATTCGCGCGTGATGAAACCCGCACTGACGAAGCCGATGCCGAAGGAGTCGGTCATACAGGAAGGCAGTGAGCCAACGACTAAAACGCTCAGGGTCGACCGGCCGTTACCAGTTCCAGGGCCCGTGGTCGGCGTCGATGACGCGCTCGCGGCGGTCGATCGAGTCGATCAGGTCGAGATCGTCGTCGTCCAGCTCCAGATCGAGCGCGGCGAGGTTCTGCTCCATGTGCTCGCGACTGCTGGCCTTGGGGATGGCGGCGACGTTGTCGTGGCTGGTGATCCACGCGAGGCTGACCTGGGCGGGCGTGGCGTCGTGTTTCTCGGCGACCTCTCGAATCTCGGGGACGTCGAAGACCGCGCCCTTGGCCAGCGGGGAGTAGGCGACGAACGTGTAGTCGTGTGCCTGGGCGTGGGCGACGAGGTCCGCCTGTGGGAGCAGGGGATGCATCTCGGCCTGGTGGGCGAAAAGCGGCGCGTCGAGCACGTCCATCGCCTCGTCGAGCAGTTCGGGCGTGAAGTTCGACAGCCCGACGTGGCGAGTCTTGCCCGCGTCGTAGGCGTCGTCGTAGGCCGGCAGAACTGTCTCGTGGTCGTAGACGCCGGACGGCCAGTGGACGTACAGCAGGTCGACGGCGTCGACGCCCAGCCTGTCGAGACAGCCGTCGATGGCGTCGGGCACCTGGTCGGCCTCGGGAGGTACGTCGTGGTGGACGGTCTTGGTCGAGAGCCACACGTCGTCGCGATCGACGGCCGACGAGCGCAGTCCCTCACCGACGTACCGCTCGTTCTCGTAGACCTGTGCGGTGTCGATGTGGCGAAAGCCCGCGTCGAGCGCGGTGCGGACGTTGTCGGTCCACTGCTCGCGGTTGTCCTCCGAGTAGGTCCCCAGACCGAGCGGCAGCATGTCGTCTCGTGGCATCACCCGAACCAGCGTCTCCAGCGGCTTTCGTCTGTCGATCAGGCCAGCGGTCACACCTCCTCGTCGGGCGAGGCCAGCAGCTCCGCCTCGTAGGCGGCGACGGCGTCGACGACCGCCGCGGCGTCGTCGGCCGGCACGTCGAAGGCGTCGAGGCTCGCTTCCAGCAGTTCGATGGCGCGTTCGATGTGGGTCGGTTCGAAGGGAACGTCGATGTGAGCCTCGCGGACGGGCACGGCGTCGTAGGTCTCCGGCCCGCCGGCCGCTTCACAGAGGAAGTCGGTCTGTGTCCGACGCAACAGTTCCATGTCCGCGTCAGCGAAGAACGGCCCCAGCTGCTCGTCGGCGATCAGTCGGTCGTAGAAGTCGTCGACGACGGCCCGGATGCCCTCCCGCTCGCCGAGTCGCTCGTACAGTGTTCCCTCTGGCATACCGACCGGTCAGTAAGCGACGGTGAAAACGGTGTCCGTCGGCGCGATTCTCGCCGGTCATTCGGGTTCGACCAGCGCCGCCTCGGCCCGGTAGACGATCTGCATCGGCAGGCCGTTGTCGTCGAGCGGTGGTCGAGGCGGGAGCGAACGCAGCCGTCCCTCGTGGGGAAGTGCCGTGTAGGCCAGTGCCACCGCGTCGAGCACGTCGGCGACGGTGACCGGTGTGTCGTCCATCGCCTCGGCGGCGGACTGGACCGCGGGCGGAGCGTCCCGATCGATCGACGCCAGCGTGCGCAGGCGCTCGGCGTACCCGCCGGCGGTCCGGCGGTCGCGTTCCATGCGCTCGCCCGCGAACGCGAGGAAGGCGACCTCCGGATGGGCGGCGGCGAGGAGATCACGGGCCTCGGAGAACTCCCGGAGCAACTGATCGACCGTCGCGATCGTCTCGCTGAGTTCGAAGGCTCGCTCGGAGAGAGACACCCCGGTCGCGCGCTCGTGCGTGCGGTTCGCGACGGGGTAGCGCCGCTTTCGCAGCGCCTCGCGTGCCGGCGGGGCGACGATCTCGTCGGACCGCGGCCCTACGAGAGTGCGGGCCAGCTCGTCACACTCGCGCTCGCCCTCGGCTTCCTCGACCAGTCCGATCGGCACGTCGACGAGGATCGCGGCCGCGTCGTCCTCGTAGCGAAACCAGAGGTCGCCGATCCCGTCGAAGGTCGCCGCGTGGTCGAACCCCTCTCGGTCGAACGCCACCGCGATCCAGGTCCCGTCGGCGACGTGTGCCCCGACCCAGACGCCGTCGTCTGCCATACCGGTCCCTGGCGGTGAGAACACAAAAACGTACGCCGCGACGGGTAGTGTGTAGTTTCGCAGCGACTGCTGGGGTTGATACTGCCGGCTGTAACTTCGTGAAGATCTTCGCCACTCCGGGGTGGCGAAATCGTTCACAGATTTACAGCCGGTAGTATGAGACATCGAAAGCCCTCGTACAGTTGTGGTCCCGGAATCTACGCTGCGCTCCTGTCGGTACGTACGGGATACGGGTTCCCGCAACTGTACTCGCCTTTTCAGCCACCAGGGCATAGCTGGTGGCACTGACCACGATCCTGGCGGATGAAAGGGCGAGGCGCGCCGAGGGCTTTCGACGTGTACACTGCTCCGATCTCTTGAGTACACGCGATCGACGGCCCGGCACAATAGCGCTCGTGTGGTGGATCGGTGCCGGACCGAACCACCGTCGGCGCGGCGCTGGGGAGGTGAGACGAGCCCCGTCGGAGGCCGTGGTCCGTGGTACACCGACCCTCGGAAGTATTATCCGTCCCCCTCTCATGCGTACAGTCGCAATGGCAACCGGTACTGTTGATTTCTTCAACGACACGGGCGGTTACGGCTTTATCGAAACTGAGGACGCTGACGACGACGTGTTCTTCCACATGGAAGACGTGGGCGGCCCGGACCTCGAAGAAGGCCAGGAGATCGAATTCGACATCGAACAGGCCGACAAAGGCCCCCGCGCGACGAACGTCACCCGACTGTAAGTCGGTCGCTTTCGTCAGCGGTCTCGGAGTGCGCGCTCGGCCGTAATCGCCGTTCTGCGTCTCTCCGGCAATTTTCGTTTCTATGAACCGGCCAGCGACGCCGGAACCGTTCGGTGTCTCACGACCGGTTCGCCAGTGGACTTAACAGCGCGTCGTGAGATCGTTCGAACATGTCCGAACACGTCCGCGCGAGACTGCTGGCGGGAAACCGGGCCCACGTCGAGAGCCGGCCGGCGGGCTACTTCGACGAGGTCCAGGAGGAGCAACACCCGGCGGCCGTCTCGATCTGCTGTGCCGACTCGCGGGTCTCACAGGAGGGGATGTTCGACATCGACGGCCCCGGCTGGCTCTTTACGCCGAGCAACATCGGCAACCAGGCGTGGGACATCGTCGACGGCCAGAAGGTCGTCAACGGCAACCTCCTGTACCCGATCGAGTACACCGGCACGAAGACGATCGCGGTCGTCGGCCACACGGGCTGTGGAGCGGTGACAGCGGCCTACCACGCCGGAACGGGGTCGGGCCACAGCCACCCAAGCGGGATCGCGAAGTGGATCGACACGCTGGGCTCGGTCGTCGCGGACGGTCTGGCGGCCGTCGACACGGACGCCGACGAGGAGACCGTCGTCAACCGACTCGTCGAGTACAACGTCGACCGACAGGTCGCCTTCCTCCAGGACGCCGAGGAGATCCCCGACGACGTGTCGGTGTACGGGTTCGTCTACGACCTCCACGGCGCGTACGACGGCCCGCGCGGGCGGACGTACCTCGTCAACGACGACGGCGAGACGGATCCGGAGGCGGTGCGGGCAGCGCTCGACGAGGGAGACCAGGAGTACGCACAGCGGCTCACTTCGTAGTCGGACGCTCCGTCGGCTCGGCCGCTTCGGACCCGCGGGCGGCGTGTTCGTGGTGCCAGTACACGCAGCCGGCAAAGAGGAGGACGACGCCGACGAGGGGCGGCTGAGCGATCGAGAACAGCGCACGTGCCGTCGCCGCTAGCGTCGCGGCGGTCTCGGGCGAGAGCGGTGCGACGACCAGCAGCTGCTCGACCGACGGATAAGAGACGATCGCGGAGAGTCCGAGCGTCCCGGCGAGAAAGAGCCCGCGGACGCGCCCCGGCGGCAGACGATAGAGGACGACCAGCAGCGGGTAGTACAGCAGCGAGTAGTAGAACGGCTCCAGTGGCAGGTACGCGAGCGCGGCCAGCAGCGTCGCGAGGAGCCCGACCAGGCGGCCGACCTCGCTTCGCAGGTCCCGGAGCGACGCCAGCACGACCGGGACCAACAGCGCCAGTGCGACGCCGGCGAGCGCGTCGGGAGACAGCTCCGGGGCAAGTGCAGCCAGGGGACGCCGAATCGTCACGAACATCGCCGACGGATCGAGACCGCCGGAGAAGGCCTCGGCCTGCCGCTCGCCGGGGAGGACTTCGGTGAAGAAGGTTCGTGTCGGCCCGACGCCGAACACGACCAGACCGGCCGCGATCGTCCCGAGTCCGGTCGCGATCGCAGCGCCGACGGCACGCCAGGACCGCTGGGCCAGGAGCCAGAGCCCGACCACGGCCGGGAACAGCTTCACCGCCCCGGCCAGCGCGAAGGCCGCGCCGGCACGCAGCTCACGGCCACCGGCCAGCAGTCGCGCGCCGACGGCGATCGCCAGGGCCAACTGGAGGTTCACCTGTCCCATCACCAGCACCGGCACCGAGTGGACCGAGGCGAGGACGACCCCGCCCACGAGCAGGCGGTCCCGCCGGGCCAGCGCGACACCGGCGTCCTCGATGGCACGGACGATCACCGCCGCGAGGACGGCAGCCGTCACGAGGGTGAGCGCGGTCTGGAACAGGTACGCACCCAGCGGGCTCCCGGTCAGGACGTGCGGGACGAACGCCAGCAACACCAGCGGCGGATAGATGTAGTGAAAGGTCGGATGGGACGGGGGCGTCACGGCGTAGGGGTCCCCGCCGGCCAGCAGCGTCGTGCCGGCGTGGTAGTACACGTCGGTGGCGACCGCCACCTGTGCGGGGCGAAGCAGCGGCACGGCGAGCAGGTAGACCAGTCCCGCGACGATCGTGGCCGCGAGCGTCGCCCGCACCGCTGTGCGCTCGTCGGTCACTGTGAGTTCTTCGTGAGTTCCGTCAACGGGACGAGTCGGTGCTCGACCGTCGGCTTCGTGTACCCCGCCGACTCCTCGGTAACGCCCGCGGTGTACACCTCGACTTTCTGCTGGAGCACGTGGGGCTCGCCCTGCTTGTTCTTGATGATGTCGACCGACTGCCACGCCTCGGATTCCATGCCCGTTCTGAGAGTGGCGATCTACCTCATACTTGCGGTGGTCACCACCGCCCAGCCGGTCAACGAGTCGGCTCCCAGCGCCAGATGATCGCCGACCCCTCGCGGTCGGGCTCCTGTGGGTCCCAGACCAGACGGATTTCGGCGTCGCTGAGATCGAGGTGCGCACCCGACGACGGAGTCGGTGTCACCTGGTTCGCACCGATCGAGACCGTGTCGCCCGCATCGAGGACCGTGCCGGCCTGTGTCCCCAATGGATCGGCACTCTCGTCGACCGCGACGGACGTGCCCGTCGAGTCGACGGCACCACGGAGCTGCAGCGACAGCTGGCGAGTCTCGATCCGGTCGCCACTCCGGACGGTGAGACGGAAGTACTGACCGTTCGGCGTCGTCCGTTCGTCGTACTGTGCCGTCATCGCGACCGACGGAGCGGGCTCCTGGCCACGGTCACCGAACTGGAGTGCGAAGACGCTGATCGTCGCCGCGAGGATCACCGCGATCGCGACCAGTACCACCACGCCGACGACGGGACTGACGCCTCTGTCACCTCGACCACCCACGGTCGTCATCGTTCCCTCCGTCGGACCCGAACGGGTTAAATCATCGTTCGAGATCGAACGGTGAGACGGTCAGCCGAGGTCAGTCGGCCGTTTCCAGCAGCGACTCGGGCGGCTCGCCGGGAAGTTCGTCGCGGTCGTGGGGCGCGTCGAAGTCGGGCTCGGGGCCGGCCGGGACGATCCGCTTGGGACTCACGTCGGGGTGGGTCGTGTAGTAGTGCTCTTTGATGTGGTCCACGTTCACCGTCTCGCTCACGCCCGGCGTCTGGTACAGGTCGCGCAGATACGGCCAGAGGTTGTCGTACTGCTCGATGAGACGGCGGTTACACATGAAGTGGGTGTGGTACACCTCGTCGAAGCGCACCAGCGTCGTGAACATACAGATGTCGGCCTCCGTGAGGCGATCGCCAGCGAGGTAGCGCTGGTCGGCGAGCACCGCGTCCCAGTGGTCCAGCGCGTCGAACAGTTCGTCGACGGCGTCGTCGTAGGCCGCCTGGCTGTCGGCGAAGCCGGTGCGGTAGACGCCGTTGTTGATCGGCTCGTAGATCTCGTCGATGATGCGGTCGATCTCCTCGCGGTAGCCCTCCGGGTAGAGGTCCACGTCTCGGGTCGCGACCGCGTCGAACTCGGTGTCGAGCATCCGCAGGATCTCTTCGGACTCGTTGTTGACGATCGTCTCCGCTCGTTTGTCCCACAGCACGGGAACGGTCACGCGACCCGTCATCCCCGAGTCGGCGGCCTGGTACACCTCGCGCAGGTAGTCGCTGCCGTTGACGCTGTCCTCGGTACAGCCGGCTTTCTCCGGCGTGAACTGCCAGCCGTCGTCGCCGCGGAACGGATCGACGTAATCGACGGAGATCGCGTCTTCGAGCCCCTTCAGCGACCGGACCAACAGCGTTCGGTGAGCCCACGGGCAGGCCAGACAGACGTAGAGGTGATACCGGCCGGCCTCGGGCTGGAAGCGTGCGTCGGGATCGTCCTCGATACGGTCTCGGAACGACGTGGTGCCCCGCTCGAACTCCCCGTCCTCGTTCGTCGTCTGATAGGCGTCAGTGCGCCACTCCCCGTCTACGAGCATGTTCATCGTACTCTCTCTTGGGGCTACACGTTCAAAAACAGCCCAGTGACACGGGAGTAACCGTGCAACAGCGACACACGGAGCCGCCGGGAGTTCGAAGGCTTAATACGCTCGCTCGGCCACGTATCCGCCAAGAGTATCTATGTCGGACAAGCCAGCCTCGATGTACCGGGAAATCAACAAGCCCTCGTACACGCGCCGCGAGTACATCACGGGCATTCCCGGTTCGAAGATCGCACAGCACCAGATGGGTAACAAGGACGCCGACCCCGAGGACTACCCGGTCCAGATCTCCCTGATCGTCGAGGAAGAGTGCCAGCTGCGCCACGGTTCCATGGAGGCCTCGCGCCTCTCGGCGAACCGCCACCTGATCAAGGAGTTCGGCGAAGGCAACTACAAGATGACGCTGCGGAAGTTCCCCCACCAGGTCATCAGAGAGAACAAACAGGCGACCGGTGCCGGGGCCGACCGTGTCTCCGACGGCATGCGCCAGGCCTTCGGGAAGATCGTCGGCACCGCCGCCCGCGTCCAGGCCAACGAGCGTCTGTTCACGGCCTACTGCGAAGTCGACCAGGCCGAGGAAGTCAAGGAAGCGTTCCGCCGCGCGTACAACAAGATCACGCCCCCGTGCCGGATCAAGGTCGAACGCGGCGAAGAGCAGCTGATCGCGTAGAACAGCGCTGTTCTCTCGGTTCGTTCACTCGGGATCTGACACGGTAACCGAAGCACGCCAGTCGAACGAATTTGCTTTCGGATTCGCGCGGTTGGACGACGCGAAGCACTGGTTCGTGACCGCGTAGGTTCTGCGTGGAAGACACGCGTTGGCGTTCTCCAGGTGGCCCCACACTTCGTAGTGACGGGTGAGCGACTGACCCGCCGGGACAGTGACGACGTGTCGCGTCGCGATGCCTGTCGTGGTCAGGTGGCGACAGCGCCAGCAGCCGCTGTCGGGTAGTTGCTCGTCTTGCAGTCCCGTCTGGGGATGGCACGCGAGCGTGCCAGCGTCGTCGTCCTCGGTCGTATCGGTGTCCGGTTCGGGCATGTCAGTCCGTTCGTCTACTGCTGTCGCAACGCGCGGAATGCGAGTCCCGGTTCGACGCGGTCGCTTTCCGTCGCATGCATCAGTGGTCGGGGACCGACAGTCGAAGAGAGGTACAGGTCGTTCGAGTTGGTATTGCGGAACATGACTTCGAACGCAGCCCGGCCGTCTGAATTCGCAGTTCGGTATCGTATACCGAGGGACAAGGCTGCCCCAGCGATGCCCGACATAGAAACCGACTTAACGCCGATTTCGGCAGGTATACCCCCTGTATCTGCATCTCTGCAAGTTGCACACCTGCGTCACCCACGACACCACCGATTACACTTCCCCCAGAGCCAGTACTACTAGTAGTTGATATGGATCCCAGCGGAGACTTTGATCGCGGGGTGACCTGGGATGCTATTGATCTGAACTAGAGTTAGAGATCATTTAGTTTTTCATCTGTAGAATGTATCTACCGACGTAGCTATGAAGAGTTTTTCAATAGACAAGGTTCGAACCATCTGGGTCGGTATTATTTCTATTGGATGTGCGTTTTCGGTGGCTGCGTGGGTTCTTCCCCAATTATCGGACCTGTACGTCAAAGTGTTCGTCGGCCTCCAGATCGCAATCGCGACACCGCTTGCCGTCAGACACATCGCCAAACGTGTCGAACTTTCTGGTCGCCTCTACAGATTGTATAAAGTTTGGTTCGTTCTCTTACTCCCGCTCTACGTCGCTCTCGGAACAGTCGTTCCGATGGACGCTGTCACGAGTGCCCGCGTCTTCGTCGGTGGATTCGTGATCTCGCTCCTCTTTGCAACCCTCATAGTTGCGCGTGACATCGACGAAGCACTGTGGCGACTCATCGACGAACATACCCCCTAACTGAGTCAATCACACACTTCAGAAAGCGAAGTTCGTACTCCTCACTCAGGCGGCTCGAATAGGTAGCCTTTGTATCATTCCGCTCAAAATAGAGGTATGCTCAAGCTGGCCGTGCCGACGAGAGCCGAGACGTTCGAGCGCATGCGCGAGCCACTGGCCCAGCGTGGAATCGAGGTCTCGCACGTCCGGACCGACGAGCGAACGATCGCCATCGCCGACTCGCCGTTCGACGAGTACGACGCCGGCTTCGTCTTCCCACCGCGGCTCGCGGAAGGCGGCGTCGCCGACGCGCTACTGGGCGTCCCGTGGGTCAACGGCCGCGAGGCGATCTTGCGTTCCCGGCACAAGGGCGAGGCACTCGCCCACCTCTCGCAGGCCGGCGTCCCGACGCCCGAGACCGTCGTCGTCTCCGATCCGGTCGACGAAGCAGATCTCAGAGCAGCCTTCGAGCAGTTCGACCCGCCGGTGGTCGTCAAGCCCAACGCGACGACCCGCGGCGTCGGCGTCGCGAAGGCTCACGACCTCGACTCCTTTCTGGGCGTCTGCGATTACCTGGATCTGGTCCACGACTATCGGGCGACCGGCGACCAGTCGTTTCTCGTCCAGGAGTATCTCCCCGGCGCACGGGACTACCGGGCGATGGTCGTCGACGGCGAGTACGTCGGCGCGGTCGAGCGCCGCCTCCCCGAGGACGCACTTGCCAGCGGCCAGTGGAAGCACAACGTCCACCGCGGGGCCGAGGCCACCGGCGTGACGCTCGCACCCGACGAACGGGAACTGGTACGCCGAGCAGCAGCGGCGCTGGAGATCGACTATCTCGGCGTCGATCTGCTCGTGACCGACGACCGCACGGTCGTCAACGAGACCAACGCGCGCCCGACGATCGACAGCGCCACGAAATACGAAGACGGGTTCTGGGACGACGTAGCAGCGCTGATCGAAGCGACGGCAGCGAGTCAGTAGCCCAGCGATTCAGTTCAGACTGATGTCGCTGGGATCTTCTGCACGGTCGAACGTAACTTCGAGAACACCGTTGTTGTACGTCGCGTTCGCGGAGTGCTCGTCGACGCGGGCGGGCAGCGTGATCTGGTCGTCGTAGTCGCGGTGGGTTCCGGCCGCCTCGATCGTCAAGACCGTTCCGTCACACTTCAGATCGATATCGTCCTTGTCGACGCCCGGCACGTCGGCGACGACCCGGAGCTGATCGTCCGTCTCGTGTACGTCGAGGTGCATATCTGTGCCTCTCGAACCGCCGCCACCCTGTTCGATGTGGACGTCGCCCTCCGGTCCCATCACGTCGTTCATCATCCGCTCCAGCTCGCGGAAGAACTCGTCGAAGGGGTCGTCGCGGTCGTCGCGTCTCATCCTACCTACCCTAGACGGACGTTGGGGAATAAACCTTCGGCCCACCCGTCGAGTAGTGTTCAGATAAGCAACTGCGTCAGTGGACTTGTAGACACCGAAAGCCCTCGTGCAGTTGCGGTCCCGGGACCCACGCTGCGCTCCAGTAGGTGCTTGCGGGGTCCGGGTTCCCGCAAGGGCCGGCCGGTGGAACCGGCCGGCTATAACGTGACGGCTCCGCCGTCACGCAGCACTCGCCCTTTCATCCGCCAGGGCTCAGACGATCAGATAGCCGATACCTGGCGGATGAAAGGGCGAGGCGCGGTCGGCGGTTCTGCGGCGGCACTATCCGAGCGGAGTGAGGATATCCGCCACAGAACCGCCGAGCGGGCCGAGGGCTTTCGGTGCTTCACTTCCGCCACTCTCGATCTCTTATCTGAACACCGTCACCCGTCGGGAACCCGAACGCCAGTCTACAACGAGCACGATCGAGAGCCACGGTGAGCGCCCGTGTACGCAGAGACGCTGATGGGCACCACATCGATGGCCGTACTGTCGGGACGGTGTCCGAACAGACTATCCAGCTATCGACACCGAAACGCACACCGTAGACATCGACGCGACGAGTGTGAACGAAACGGTCCGGTTACGATTGTTTGAGATCGATTCTGATTGGGATATATCGGCCAGACAACGTTCAGAGACGCAGCCACGAACTCACTCCGTGAATAGCAGTATAACGTCGACACGCCTCGCAGATGAAACCCCATTGCCGGCGGAGAACAGATTTATAATACCAAATGAACTATCTTGCACCCATATATTGACAATCCGAATAGAATACCGGCTATTTCAGTGAGAACAGCGACCAGTTGCGGTGCCAGACGTTGACAACAAGAGGTAACAGTACCGAATCACGTCTACTTCGAAAACCATTTACTGACGGTGGACGGGCTATGTACCATGAGCGAAGAAACCGTTCGCGTCGGAGTCAACGGCTTCGGCCGCATCGGTCGCAACGTGTTCCGCGCATCGCTGGACAACGACGCCATCGAGATCGTCGGCATCAACGACGTGATGGAAGACGAGGAGATGGAGTATCTCGCCAAGTACGACTCCGTCATGGGACGACTCGACGGTGCCAGCCTCGACGACGGAACTCTGACCGTCGAGGGGACCGACTTCGAGGCGGGCGTCTTCCACGAAACCGATCCAACCCAGCTCCCCTGGGAGGAACTGGACGTCGACATCACCTTCGAGTCGACCGGCATCTTCCGCAGCCACGAAGACGCGAGCCAACACCTCGACGCGGGTGCCGACAAAGTCGTCATCTCTGCACCGCCGAAGGGCGACACGCCGGTCAAACAACTCGTCTACGGCGTCAACCACGACGAGTACGACGGCGAAGACGTCGTCTCGAACGCCTCCTGTACGACAAACTCCATCACCCCGGTCGCGAAGGTACTGCAAGACGAATTCGGAATCGAGTCGGGACAGTTGACGACGGTCCACGCCTACACGGGCACCCAGAACCTCGTCGACGGCCCCAACAGCAAGCCCCGCCGTCGCCGCGCTGCGGCCGAGAACATCATCCCGACGACGACGGGCGCTGCCCAGGCCGCGACCGAAGTCCTCCCCGAACTCGAAGGGAAACTCGACGGGATGGCAATGCGCGTCCCAGTCCCCGACGGTTCGATCACCGAGTTCGTCTGTACACTCGAAACGGACGCCACCGAGAGCGACATCAACGCCGCCTTCGAGGCCGCCGCCGACGGAGAACTCGAAGGCGTACTGGGCGTCAGTGACGACCCGATCGTCTCTCGGGACGTGCTGGGCCAGCCCTACTCGACGATGGTCGACCTCGAGAACACGAACGTCGTCGGCGACCTCGTCAAAGTGCTGACCTGGTACGACAACGAGTTCGGCTTCGCCAACCGCATGCTCGACCTCGCAGCGTTCGTCGCCGAGTAATTCCCCTTTCCAGCTGATTCTACCGTCTTCCCGATCAACTGCACTGACTCGTCACTGAGAGCTCTTGAGCAGATAGTCGAGATTCGAACGACTCTCTCCGTCCGTGCGTCGTAGAAAGCCAAGGGTCGGATTTGAACCGACGATGGGCGGCTCTGCAGGCCGCTGCGTTAGGCCGAACTCTGCCACCTTGGCGCAGTTTCAGGTAACGGGGTGGTTCGCTTAAGCGTAGCGGTCTCGGTTCGACTCTCCTCCGTCGACCCTCGTTCGATCAACGAAACCGCAACCGCTGCCGTGGCGTGTCTACGATCACAGAGCTGCGCCGAAGCTGCTGATCGACACAGTGTCACCACTTCTCGGCTCGAAGCGAGCACTGCCGCTATCGATCGACATGAAAAAAGCCCGCAGCCACGGTGGCTGCGGGCTCTGTAGTATGAATGGCAGGCGGCGAACCGGCTTTCCCAGGGGTTCGCACACCCCAGTACTCACCGCAACGCTGGCAGGCTTAACGTCCGTGTTCGGGATGGGTACGGGTGTTTCCCTGCCGCTATGGCCGCCTTTACGCCGAGTCGTGGAATCGAACCACGAGGATACCTGTCTCGGTCTCCGCGTCTACGTGCGATCCAGTGAACGCCTGGACTCGTGCAACGCAATGAGTCACAGTGCAATGAGTGTGTGGCTTCGGTCGATTAGTGCTCGCGGGCTCAACGTCTCGTTGCCTCGACGCGTACACCCCGAGTCTATCTATCTCGTCTTCTACGAGTGACCTCGGTGGAATCTCTTTTCCAGGTGGGTTTCGAGCTTAGATGCATTCAGCTCTTACCCCGTGTGACGTGGCTGCCCGGCACGTGCCCTCTCGGACAACCGGTACACCAGTGGTCACCAATCGGAGTTCCTCTCGTACTATACGATCGTTCCCGTCAGATTCCGTTACACCCCCAATAGATAGCAGCCGACCTGTCTCACGACGGTCTAAACCCAGCTCACGACCTCCTTTAATAGGCGAACAACCTCACCCTTGCCCGCTGCTGCACGGGCAGGATGGAGGGAACCGACATCGAGGTAGCAAGCCACCGGGTCGATATGTGCTCTTGCCGGTGACGACTCTGTTATCCCTAGGGTAGCTTTTCTGTCGTAGATCGGCCCGCATCAAGCAGGCGCATCCGTTCGCTAGACCACGCTTTCGCGTCAGCGTCACCGTGTTGGTAGTGACACTGTCAAGCTATCTTTTGCTCTTGCGCTCTTCGCCGCGTCTCTGTCACGGCTGAGATAGCCTTAGGGCGCGCTCGATATTCTTTCGAGCGCGTACCGCCCCAGTCAAACTGCCCGGCTATTGGTGTCCTCCGCCAGGAGTGAGGGTCACAGTCACTACCGGGTAGTGTTTCATGTGTGTCTCGGTGGTCCGCTAGCGCGGATACCTGTGTAACGACTCCTACCTACCCTGCACAGTAGCGACCATGTCCCAGCAACAGCCTGCAGTAAAGCTCCATAGGGTCTTCGCTTCCCCTTGGGGGTCTCCAGACTCCGCACTGGAACGTACAGTTCACCGGGCCCAACGTTGGGACAGTGACGCTCTCGTTAATCCATTCATGCAAGCCGCTACTGAAGCGGCAAGGTACTACGCTACCTTAAGAGGGTCATAGTTACCCCCGCCGTTGACGGGTCCTTCGTCCTATTGTACTAGGTGTTCAGATACCCGCACTGGGCAGGATTCAGTGACCGTACGAGTCCTTGCGGATTTGCGGTCACCTATGTTGTTACTAGACAGTCGGAGCGTCCGAGTCACTGCGACCTGCTCCTGTCAGGAGCAGGCATCCCTTATTCCGAAGGTACGGGACTAACTTGCCGAATTCCCTAACGTCGGTTGTTCCCGACAGGCCTTGGCTTTCGCCGCCACGAGCACCTGTGTCGGATCTCGGTACGGATCGTATGCTCCCTTTTCACGGGCCCCAGGTTGAACCGGTTTTCACTATCTCACCGTTCGTCCGCTTCCTGCCATTACGGCTTCCACGGATTTGGATGATTTGACTGGGCGAAGGCCCAGCTCGGTCGACCCCGAGGCGTCGGTTTCGTTGCATACGAGCGCTGGAATATTAACCAGCTTCCCATGTCGTCCCCTTCGAATTACGGGGGGACTTAGGACCGGCTAACCCTCAGTTGACGAACAGTGCTGAGGAACCCTTGCTCGTTCGGCCGTCGGAATTCTCACCCGACTATCGCTGCTACTATGGCCAGAATTGTCGTCACCGATCGGTCCACAGGAGTTCTCACCCCTGCTTCCATCCAATCGGAGCGCCAACCTACTCGATCTCCCTTTCACGGGAGCGGCCAGGTCTCGGTGGTGGATTTGAGTCCCGATCATTTTCAGCGCCTCAAACCTCGGCCGGTAAGCTGTTACGCTATTCTTAGAGGGTAGCTGCTTCTAAGCTCACCTCCCGGCTGTCTAGGGCTTGAGACCACTTTCGATCACACTTAATCCACACTTTGGGACCTTAACCCGGCGCTGGGTTGTCTCCCTTACGGTACACAGGCTTACCCCGCATACCGGACTGCCCGCGTCGACAGCGTTCGTAGGTTCGGAGTTTGACAGAAGTGTTCACTTCTCTCGAAGTGAAGCACCTCAATCGGTCGCTCTACCCCACGAACTACCTCGGCGGACGTCATGCTTCGACATGTTTTGGTTGGAACCAGCTGTTTCCGGGTTCGATGGGCCTTTCACCCCTACACGTAGGTCACGGGAGGGTATTGTAGGACACCATCCCTAACGGGCCTCCACGTGCCTTTCGGCACGCTTCACCCTGCCCACGCGTAGATCACCCGGTTTCGGGTCGTGCTCGTTTGACTCCCCGCCCTTGAAGACGGCGGCCCTTGCGCAAAGCGCTGCGGCCATGTCGGTTTCCCTATGCCTTCCCCGATTATCGGGTTAGACTCGCCAAACAGGCACACTCTCTGGCTCGTTTTTCAAAACGCACGACGGAACTTCGGCTTCCTGTAAGTCCTACTGACGGCTCGCGCCGCTCTCGTTTGTTACAGGACCTTGTAAGCCCCGTCGCTCGATCGCCACCTGATTTCAAGCCCTATTGCAACCCCCGTCTGAGGGTGCTTTTCAGCGTTCGCTCACGCTACTTGTTCACTATCGGTCTCGGAGAGTATTTAGCCTTGGCAGTCGATGCCTGCCGTCTTGACGAGGGATTTCCAACCCCCGCTACTCTGGAGTTACCACACGACGTACTGACCTTCACTACGGGGTTGTCACCCTGTATCACGCTTCGTTCCAGAAGACTTCGTGAAGATGGTCGGCCGATGAAAGGTAGTCCGTACACCACATTGCCCGTGAGGGCTTCGGTTTGGGCTGTGTCGCGTTCACTCGCGGTTAGTAACGACATCGCATTGCGCTTTCTGTTCCTCTCGATACTAAGATGTTTCAATTCTCGAGGTTCCCCATTGCGCGAAGCAATTGTAAGAGGGATTCCCATTCGGAGATCCATGGTTCTTCGCCTCCGTGCGGCTCCCCATGGCTTTTCGCAGCTTGGCACGTCCGTCATCGGCTTCCGAGCCGAGCTATCCACCAGGCGGCACAGTAGCCAACGTCAAATTTGGTTGTGACTCGATGAAATTGCACGAGTCCAGTGGACGCCTGGATCGCACGTACACGCGGTGTCATCAGTACAGCCGGTGCGACCCGGTCTGTACATCGACCCTTCCTACCCACGCTTGCACGGAGTAGTGCACTGGTCTGCCGTACATCGTTCGAGCGCCGTCCCACACTTAAGGGGCACGGTTCGAACACGTACGGGGTATGGACCCACTGGGATTTGAACCCAGGGCTTCCTCCTTGCAAAGGAGGTGCTCTGCCGCTGAGCTATGGGCCCGACGCCTCGTCCGCAACGTTAGCCCTAGTAGTTCATAGGTGCCCGGTCGACGGGTGTCGGTGGACGCTGCCAAAGGTGGGCCAGGCTCGTCGGCCTGGTCCCGATCGTTAGGAGGTGATCCAGCCGCAGATTCCCCTACGGCTACCTTGTTACGACTTAAGCCCCCTTGCGAAGCCCAGATTCGACCATCGCATGATGGCCTCATCCGGACCTCACTCGGGTGCTTTGACGGGCGGTGTGTGCAAGGAGCAGGGACGTATTCACCGCGCGCTTCTGACACGCGATTACTACCGAATCCAGCTTCATGTGGGCGAGTTTCAGCCCACAATCCGAACTACGACCGAGTTTAGGGGATTAGCTCCACCTCTCGGTGCCGCATCCCACTGTCTCGACCATTGTAGCCCGCGTGTTGCCCAGTCCATTCGGGGCATACTGACCTACCGTTGCCCGTTCCTTCCTCCAACTTAGCGTTGGCAGTCCTCCTAGTGTACCCAACTACCACAAGGGTATTGCTGGCAACTAGGAGTGCGGGTCTCGCTCGTTGCCTGACTTAACAGGACGCCTCACGGTACGAGCTGACGGCGGCCATGCACCTCCTCTCAGCAGCGTCGGGTAAAGTCGTCAACCTGACCGTCATTACTGCTGTCGGGACTGGTGAGATGTCCGGCGTTGAGTCCAATTAAACCGCAGGCTCCTCCGGTTGTAGTGCTCCCCCGCCAATTCCTTTAAGTTTCATCCTTGCAGACGTACTTCCCAGGCGGCTCGCTTCTCGGCTTCCCTACGGCACAGCGCAGGCTCGTAGCCTGCGGCACACCTAGCGAGCATCGTTTACAGCTAGGACTACCCGGGTATCTAATCCGGTTCGAGACCCTAGCTTTCGTTCCTCACCGTCGGGTCCGTCTTTCTGAGGCGCTTTCGCTACCGGTGGTCCGTCCAGGATTACGGGATTTCACTCCTACCCCGGACGTACCCCTCAGATCTTCCGGCCCCAAGCCAGTCAGTTTCCGCTGGACGCCGACGCGTTGAGCGCGTCGATTTCCCAACAGACTTGACCGGCCGGCTACGAACGCTTTAGGCCCAATAATAGCGGCCATCACTCGTGCTGCCGGTATTACCGCGGCGGCTGGCACCGGTCTTGCCCAGCACTTGTTCCTGTACCACCTTACGGTACAGAAAAGCGAGGGCTATATGCCCTCGCACTCGGAGTCCCCCTATCGCACTGTCGTGCAGTGTAAAGGTTTCGCGCCTGCTGCGCCCCGTAGGGCCCGGTATCTTGTCTCAGATACCGTCTCCGGGTTCTTGCTCTCACAACCCGTACCGATTATAGGCACGGTGGGCCGTTACCCCACCGTCTACCTAATCGGCCGCAGCCACATCCTATGGCGCCGGAGCGTTTCCAGCTCTCGACACTCCAGTCTGAGAGCTGTATCGGGGATTAGCCTCAGTTTCCCGAGGTTATTCCCGTCCATAGGGTAGTTTGGCCACGTGTTACTGAGCTATCTGCCGCGGGTCTAAACCCGCGCGACTAGCATGGCTAAATCGGACTCCGATAGCAATGGCCTCCGGCAGGATCAACCGGAATGTCCCCTGCAGAGCAGGGGGGTTAGGCGGGATCACACCCATAAGGGTGTGGTCGCTATCGAAGAGCGTCCGACGACACTCGTCGACCGAGTGTCACCGAACTACTAGGGCTAACATCAGATCCCATCTTGACGGCGGACCGCAGGGGTGGAATCCTCATTCTTCCGGACTTGGATATACTCCCGAAGGCATCATAAAGCCTTCGAGTCGTGTCCGGCGAGAGGGACTCGCCGTGTGGTCCGTGTGGCCAGGGGTTCGTCCCTAGCCAAGCATCGATTGCGTCCAAGCCGAACACCCTGTTACACTTAAGGGCGTCGGATGAGCGCGAGGCCCGGCAAGGGCGATCTGCCCTGCACCGCTTCGTATTACATCCGAGGAGCAGGGATAACTTAAGGGCGTCGAACGAACCCCGCTACGGCATGCGATTACATGGGTACGTCGGGGTCGTACGGTAGTACACCGATACTGCCGGCTGTAACTGTCTCAGGATATTCGCGACCACGGGGTCGCGAAATTCTGTACAGACGTACGGTCGCTGATATGAAAGCGGCCAGCAGGTCGACGAACAGAGAGACCGGCGACTGCACTGTGTCGGGATAGTCCCTCACCACGGACGACGGAACGCACCAGAGACGGACGGCAAACTGTGTGAGTATCGCGCGGCTGGAGGTCAGCCGGTCATCCCGCGCAGCGTGCGTCGGTCGGACCGAGTGTGGCCGCGCACGTGTACGTGAGCGCCCGGGTTGTAAATGTCTCTCGACACGGACCGATCGGCGCAAAAATAGCGGGGCTCGAACGGCTAGATCTCGTCGAGGTGCTCTACGCCCTCTTTGGAGACGTTCCCTTTCGTGATGTCACCCGGCATCCAGCCGGGCTTGTCGTCGGGAGCCTCCTCTTCCCAGGCCCATCCCTCGTAGATGTGGACCTTGTGGGTTCCCTTCTCGCGGAGCCGAATCTCTTCGGGATCTGCGTCGTCTTCGCTGTCGGCGGGATCGAGACGCCGGGCGGCCTTCAGTGCCGCCTGACGTGGTGTTCCACCCGAGAAGACGCTCGTTTCGTCACCGTCCTGTGTTCGGAGCGCAAAATTGCGCTTGTCCTTGTCGCGTGCCATGGTTCTCACCGCTCCATGTCAATGGAACACATGGCTCAACATAAATATACCCCCAAATCGACCGCTCCCGCCACGGTACATTTATATGTGATAACGAACGGAACCCCGAAACAGGGTACAAAAGCGGCCGTGTCCCGTGCTCGCGCGCGGTGACGCGTGAACGATACGCCTCGCACGGTAGACTTAAGTATATCCTACGGCGATGCACGGAGTAGGATAGCGCGATGGTGCGAAAGAAGAAGCTCAGCCCAAGTGGCGCCAAAGACGACGATGGCGAGTACCACAACGTTCACATCAACATCCACGAGGACGAACTCGCAGTCGCTGGGATGGAGATCGGTGACGAAGTGTTCGTCCGCGTCCGGGACAACAAGATCATCATTCAGAAAGCAGACCCAGAGGACGTCGAACACGAGTTTTAGCAGCACCATCACGGCGGATCGCGGTTCACTGAACCGCGACTGCCAGACGAGACACATGAACCTCTACGACATCGCACGACCGCTGTTGTTTCAGTTGCCGGCAGAGACCGCCCACCGAACGGTACACCGACTGCTCGAAGTGGCCGACGAGACGCCTGTGACGGAGTTGCTCGAACGACGGTACCGGGTCGACGACGACAGACTCGCCGTCGACGCGTTCGGCCAGCAGTTCGACAGTCCGGTCGGCGTCGCGGCGGGGTTCGACAAGAACGCCGAGATCCCCGGCGCGCTCGGTGCGCTGGGATTTGGCTTCGTCGAGGTCGGGGGCGTCACGGCCGAGCCACAGACCGGGAACGCCCGCCCCCGGATGTTCCGTCTGCGCGAAGACGAGGCGATCATCAACAGGATGGGGTTGAACAACCACGGCGCAGACGCCGTCGGCGAGCGGCTGACGGCGACGGACGCCGCGGTGCCCGTCGGCGTCAACATCGCCAAGAGCGAGCACGTCGGCACCGACGACGCACCGGACGACTACCGCTACACCTACGAGCGGGTGGCCGACGGCGGCGATTTCTTCGTCGTCAACGTCTCCTGTCCGAACTCACAGGGGTTCGAA